>JBOICK010000064.1:0-9665 GCA_050739895.1 Stenotrophobium sp. | reverse complement strand
GCGCGCTTGAAGGTATTGTTGATACGGCGAACCATCGTCGGGACGGAGTCGTAGGCATACAGCGACTGATCCGGATACATGGTTTCCGAGGTATTGCCGTCGGCGGCAACCTGCCAGCCGGACAGGTAGACGGCCTCAAGACCGGCCTTGGCCTGCTGCATTGCCTGACCGGCGGTGATCGCGCCGAAGGCGTTGACGTAGCCCTTTTTGGCCTCGCCATTGACCAGCTTCCAGAGCTTCTCGGCGCCACGCTTGGCCAGAGTGTGATCGATCTGCAGGCTGCCACGCAGGCGTACGACGTCGGCTGCTGAATAAGTGCGCTTGACACTCTTCCAGCGGGGGTTGGTCGCCCAGTCTTTCTCTAGGGCCTTGATTTGCTCGTCGCGAGTGGTCATTGAAGATCTTCCTCTATGCGGTCAAGTGGGGAAAAGGGGCTGCATCTGCCATCGGCAGTGCCAAACGGCGCGCATTATAGCGGCACTTTTTTTGCAACGCACAAGTCAGCTCAAAATCAGCGGGAAATAGCGTCCGGAACCGACTGCGCAGCGGCTTGCGGCGTACTTTCCTGCACCTGCAGGCGTTTTTCATAGACTGCCATCAACTCCTCTGGGGATAACACTCCATCGTGATTGGCATCAATCTTGTCGAAATTATCGATGATGGCAGCAGGCAGGCCTGCCTTGATACATTCCTCGTGACTGAGTGTCCGGCTATGATCGGTGTCCGCGGCGCGGAATTGTTTCTCCCATTTCTGCCTGAGTTGTTCCCGCCGTTGCTGCATCAGCATTACCCGGTTGTCGGCTATGCCCTGCTGTTGCGCGAGCAATGGCAGCGGCGTGGCGAGCAGCAGGGGCAAAATTAAAAACGCGACGTGATTCATCGGCATCCGGTGTGCTGGCAGGACTGGATTCCGCGGCATTTTGAACCAATTTCCATACAGCGACGAACGTGATCGATATTTCCCGCCTGAACAAACGCTATGCCAATGCCGCGCAGCCGGCGCTGGATAACGTCAGTCTGCACGTCGCTGCCGGTGAAATCTTCGGTTTGCTCGGCCCCAATGGCGCCGGCAAAACAACCCTGATCTCGATACTGACCGGCATGCTCTCCAAGGATGGCGGCAAGCTCGTTATCGGCGGCATCAATCTGGATGACGACATCGCCGCAATCCGGCGTCTGATCGGTTATGTCCCGCAGGACCTCGCTTTCTATCCTGGCCTGACCGTGCGTGAAAATTTGCGCCTGTTCTCCGCACTATCCTTCGCACCGCTGCAACAACTGGATTTCAGCATTGAGATCGCCGATCTCGCCAAGCATTTAGGCAAACTCGCACATACTCTCTCAGGCGGACTGCAGCGACGCCTGAATCTGGCGATCGGCCTGCTCGGCCAGCCGAAACTGCTGTGCCTGGATGAACCGACCGCGGGCGTCGATCCGCAGTCGCGGCATTTCCTGATAGAAACGGTCAAGACGTTGGGCCGGCAGGGCATGACTGTGCTTTACACCACGCACTACCTCGAGGAAATCGAGCGCGCCTGCACCCGGATCGCGATTCTCGATCAGGGACGCATCATCGCCGAAGGCACGCTTGATCGCCTGCTGGCTCAGAGCGGCGGCAATCTCGAATCGCTGTTCCTGCGGATGACGCGGCACGAGCTCAGGGACAGTTGATGAAACGCTACGCCGCACTCTGCCTGAAGGAACTGTTGCTGCTGGCCCGCGACAAGCATGGCCTGCTGGTGCTGTTCGCGGTCCCTACCGTGTTCATCCTGATCATGTCGCTTGCCATGCGCGATGCATTCAATCCGCAAACCATGATTCGCCTGCCTGTAGTCGTGATCAATCAGGACGGCGGCCAACTTTCGCAAAGGCTAGAAGCCGACCTGCGACACTCACAGAACTTTGTAATGACCGATGTCGCGCATGCCCAGATTCGCGTGCTGCTCCTCAAGGGTTTTTCAGAACTGCTGGCAACCCGCTATGACTTTGCCGGCGACTATCTGAAAGGAGCAACGGAACCCACCCTGCTGGATATTGAGTACGCGCCAACTGTGATGCCGCAGTTGAAAACGGCGGCGGCCTTGACCCTGCGGCAGATGGTGCAGGCAGTGCAGAGCGATTACCTGCTTGAAACAGTGCTCGGCTATCCTAAAGACAAGATCCGCTTGCTGCGCTACGTCAATGATCCGCGCAATCTGCCGATCGCCGAAAATTTCATCGCTCAAAACGGCCAGCGCATGCAGCCTCCCACATCGGTGCAACAGAATGTTCCCGCATGGCTGATCTTTGCGATTTTCTTCACGGTGATCCCGTTGGCGACCACCTTCGTCATCGAGCGCAACCAGGGCAGTTTGCTCAGGCTGCGCGCTCTGAATGTCAGCGCACTCGAACTATTTGTCTCCAAGGCGGTGCCTTATTATCTCGTCAACCTGGTACAGATGGCATTGATGCTGGCGATCGGCGTATGGCTGGTGCCGTTGCTCGGCGGCGATCGAATGACGCTGGGTCACAGTCCGTTCGGCTTGTGGCTGATCGGCACCGCCACCAGTTTCGCCGCGATCAGCCTGGCGCTGCTGGTCGCGGTCAGCGTGCGCACCACGGTGCAGGCGACCATCGCCGGCGGCGCCATCAGCCTGATCCTCGCGGCACTCGGCGGCATCATGGTGCCCAAGCTGGTGATGCCGCCAATGATGCAGCAACTGACGCAGATTTCGCCGATGGCCTGGAGCCTGGAAGGCTTCTGGGCTATCGTCCTGCGCCAGGGCGGCTGGCAGGACGTGTTGCCACAATCCGGTGTGCTGCTGCTATTCGGACTCCTCTGCCTGGTGCTTGCAGGCGCTATCTTCCGCCACAATCAATAGGCCGCACGCACATATGAAAGGATCGCTCGACCAGGCGTTCAAGCTGCGCTTGAAGCAGATGATCGTGAAGGAAGCGGACAAGGAGATTGCGCCTGAAAACATCGCCGACGACGCGCCATTATTCGGCCCTCAATCCGTCGTGCAACTCGATTCCATCGACGCATTGCAGATCTCGATGGCGATCCACCTGCAGTTCGGCGTGCGCGTGGAAGACCCCAAGCAGGTGCGCCGTATCATGGTCAACATCGACACGCTGGCCGATTTCCTGCAGCCCACATAAATGAATCGCACACGGCGTCCGGTTTACTTCATCGGCGGTGAACTGGTTTCCATGCATGGGATCGGCGTCGATACCGCGTCACAGGCGTGTCTGCATGCGTGCGCGCAACCTCAGCCAGTCATGCTGCCGAATCTCGAAGCTGACATCGCCCTGCCCTATTGTCCGATCACAGACGCGCTGACGGCCTACCAGCGGCTGCACGCGGTGGCCAGGACGGCGTTGGCGCGGGCACAACTCACGCCCGAACAACGGATGCGCAGCGGCCTGTTCGTCGGCACTTCTTCCGGTGACATCGCACTGCACGAGCAACGTTACGCAGCGGAGTGCGATGCCGGTTCCGATGGCATCGCGATTCGCCACCCATTTCATGGTGATATGGCCGAGTGGCTGGCACGCGAGTTCGGCATCGACGGCCCGCGCTATACACTCAGCACCGCCTGTTCCGCCAGTGCCAATGCGCTGCTTTATGCCGCGTGGATGATCCGTGAAGGCCGCATCGATCACGCACTGGTACTCGGCGTTGAATTCCAGAACCGGATTTCGCTGATGGGCTTCAACAGCATGTTATTGATAGCGCGCAACGGGGCCTGCCGCCCTTTCGACGTCGCACGCGAAGGCATCGTGCTCGGCGAAGCAGTCGCCGCGACCGTGCTGAGCGCCACTCCTGCAGTTTCGTCACGCTGGCAACTCAGCGGCGGTGGCAGTCTCTGCGATGCATCGCATCCGACCAATCCTGCACCGGAGAAAATCGCCGAGACCATCAGACTGGCACTGGCCGATGCGCAATTTGCGGCGAGCGACATCGTCGCGATCAAGGCGCATGGCACCGGCACTTCCAGCAACGATCTTGGCGAAGGGCTCGGCATGCGCCAGGTATGCGGCGAGCCGCCGCCGTTCACCTCGATCAAGCCGGTACTCGGTCATACGCTCGGCGCTTGCGGCGTACTCGAGACGCTGGTCACGCAGCGTTGCCTTGAACAAGGACTATTGCCGGCCACCGCAGGTTTCCGCGACGCCGACCCGGCGTTGGGCATTGTGCCGCTGACGGCAAACCATGCAGTGAAGCCCGGTCCCGTGCTGCTCAATTTCTTCGGCTTCGGCGGCAACAACTGCAGTCTGGTGATGGCACCATGCTGAAGCTCAAAGCAGCGGGAAGTCTGCATGAATCTTTGGGCGAAGCGCCGAGTGACTTACGCGCACGGTTAAAGCAAATGACCGGCCAGAATTTCCGCCGCATCAACCGCTTCATCGAGTTGGCCCTGATCGGCGCCTTTCGTTGCCGCGACGCCGCGGACGGCATCGCGGTGGACACGGCGCTGTACCTGGCCTGCGACTCGCCGATGCTGGCCGACTCGGTAAAAATTCTCCAAGGCATCCACAACGAGCGGCGACCGCCCTCGCCGTTCGAGTTCATGAACATCTCCGGCAACATGGCCGGCTACTACATCGCCAATCATCTGGGGCTCACCGGACCGCAGTTGGCTGTGCATCGCAATCGCGCGGGCCTGGAAGCGGCGCTGGAGCTACTGATGCTGCAATCGGCGCAGCATCGTCGCGCGTTGATTGGCTATGTCGAGGAAGGGGTCTGGCCGCTAGCCGAGCAGCGCGCACGGCACGAACTTCCGACGGATGCTCCACTGAATGAATGCAGCCACTGGTTTTACTTCGATCAGGATTGCACCACGCCGCTGGCGGTGATTGAAACCGCAGCCCAGACCTTGCCGGTGTCTGCGACGCAAGGCATGGAAACAGCGTCAGCACTGTCGCGCTATCTCACTGGATCGGGCACGGAAACACTGCAATTGGGTCGAGCGCTGACCGTGCGCAAACTGCCTACAGTGTCTTGAGCAGGCGGTAGACCGCTTCTTCCTGGTCGGCGCACTGGCGCAGCTTGGCGGCCAGCGTCTTGCAAGTAATCTCTTCCCTCTTGCGACCGAACTGCGCGCCCATCAGCGCGAACTCGCGCCAGTGGTCGCCGGTCGCGGTCATCTTTCCCGCCGCTTCGAGCAGCAGGCTGTTGTTCAGCTTCTTGCCGGCTTCCTGCAGGAACGCGGCGTACATGAAGCGGAAGCCACCGCCGCCGGTGCCAATCTCCTCCTGCATGCGCACGATGTTGCCGACATAGAGCCGCGCATAGCGCGGGTCCGGATGTTTCTGCGGCAGTTTCTCGATGCTGTTGGCGAGGCGACGTATTGCGCCCACGCCGACGAAGGGTACCGGCGTGTAGAGCATCATGCGCCAGGTTTTCTTGATCGCCTTTCGCACCGCCCGGTCGAGGTCGAAGTCCTTATTGAACCCGGCGGGCGTGTACATCAGACCCTTGGGTGCGAAGGTGCCCTGGGTGAAGCGGGCCTTGCGCAGGTCTTTCGAGGGGCAGCGTTGCGGCTGGTCGAACACCGGATCGCTGACCAGATAGTCGTCGCCGTCCTTGCCGTAGACGATCATGTTGTGCGCGTTGAAGTGGAAGCGCATGTCGGGCGGGAAATACGGCAGCCAGAACACCGAGGTCTGCAGGCCGACCGGGTGACCGGCAGCGAGCTGCGCGTCGAGTGCAGCCATCGCCTCGTCTTCATCGTTGAAGCGTTGCGCGTTCATCTTCAGACCCAGCGCGCCGCGCAGACCTTTGTAGATGCTGCCGGGCAGCATGCGGTAGGCAGTGAGCGGAAAGCCGCCAATTTTTACGAACGGGACGTGTACAAACGTCAGCGATGCTGACAGTCCGAATGCCATCGGCTCGGACAAAGGTAGCCCGTAGTGCGTGAGCAGCGATGAAGTCACACCGCTCTCGCAGTGGCCGGCATGACGGTGCTGGAAATTCTCGATGATCATGCCGGCAGGCTCTTCAGTTGTTCGATGCTCAGGCCCAGCGCATCGCCGTAGCGGCGCAGCCATTTTTCGTTGAGGCGCGCGAAGACTTGCGGACGCAGGTGGCGGCGCACGCGCCACTGCCAGGTGCGCGTGGTCTCGGCCAGCATCGGTACGTCCATGCGCAGCGCGTACATGTGGTATTCGAGCGGCGCGCTCCGGCCGGCGCGTGCCCGGATCAGCGCCTCGTCGGCGAGGCGGCGGTATTCGTCGGCAGCGTCGCCGGTGACGATCTCCTCGATCTTCCAGCCGGACGAAGGCACCGTCGTGTAATTGCCGGAGGCATCCACCGCGTAGATCGCCTTGCGGCCGTCCTGGTAGTAGCTGAGGTGATCCTGGGGAACTTCGTCCTGTTTCATGCCGTTATTTTGCAGCGATTGCGGTCATCCGCTCTGCTTGTCTGGGGAAAAATATTGTTACTAAATATATTAATATATTTATATTAATATATAATATATAACGCTAAAATACCAATCAAAGACAAGAGCGGGCGAGCCTTTTGGACACTGCGCAGCATCAGCCGGCGACCACGCGAAGGTAGACGAAGGCGGTGGAGAAGCGCCCGCTCTCCGGCACGTAGCACAGGATGCGTTCGCCGACATTGAGCCGGCCGCTGCCGAACAGTTCCTCGATCATCAGGTACATCGACGCCGCGCCGACGTTGCCCTTGGTGACGAGGTTGGTGAACCAGCGTTCGTAGGGAATCTTGAGATCGACCGGCAAAGCCTCCATCAGCGGTTCGCGGAAAAACTGCGAGGAGTAGTGCGGCAGTAGCCAGTCAACGTCGGCGCACTGCAATCCGCGCCGTTTTTGCATGTCGAGAAAGCCGCGGCGCGTACACTCGCGGATACCTTCGTCAAGCAGGCGCACATCCTGCTTGAGCGACAGCACCGAGCGTCTCATCAATTCCTGCGAGGGCATCTCGCGCCAGCCGGTGAGGCTGCCGTCCGCGTTCTTCTCAGCGCCGGCGTACATGCAGGACTGCATCTCGTTGGCGTAGGAGAACTGGTCGATCCATTCGACTTTCAGCGACAGGCCCAGCGCGTTCGGCCGGTTTTGCAGCAGCAACGCGCCGGCGCCGTCCGACAGCATCCAGCGCAGGAAATCCTTCTCGAAGGCCAGGCCCGGATTTTTCTCCATCGCGGCGACACGGGCTTCGCTCTCGACCTCGAAATTGCAGGCGCGCATGGCGGTCGATGCCGCCTCTGAACCGGTGACGACTGCGTTGTCGGACAGGCCGGCGAGGATCGACATGAAGCCGTACTTCAACGACATCACGCCGGAAACGCAGATGCCGGAGGCCGTCATCACCTCGCAGGGCGGATTGCGCAGTTCGCCGTGCACCATCACCGCATGGTTGGGCAGTATCTGGTCCGGCGAACTGGTGCCGCAGGCCAGTACCTGGATGTCGTCGAGCGTGAAGTTTTCATGCAGGAGGCCGCGCACGGCCTCGGCGGTGAGCCGGGCGTTACTGTGGGTGATCGCTCCGGTTCCAGGATCGATCACATAGTGCCGCTGCCGGATGCCGTTGCTGCGCAGGACGATGGCGCGCGCACGCGAGGGGCGGCCGCCGACCTGCCCGAGGATTTTTTCGATCTGGTCGTTGTCGACGGGCGGATTGGGCAGGTAAGCCGCGGCGCGAGTGATGTAGACGGACGCTGTCATGCCCCGAAGTCTGCCATACGCTCCGAACCCGAACCGGAGGGTTGTTCAAACCGGTCTTTCAGTTGCTGCAGCCTGCGCGCCAGCAACGGCCGCAGCAGCGCACGCAGCAGCATGGTCACAGGCACCACGGTGACAATCATGGCGATCAGGAACACCACGTAGACCGCAAGCACCAGCTTGCGCTGCGACGCGCCTTGTGGCCCACACAAGCGCACCAGCTTGCCCCAGATCTGGAAACTGCGCGTGCCGATGCGCTCGCTGGCGATCAGGCGGTCGTCTGCGGTCGCGGCCTGCAGGCCTGCAAGCACCGGCCGGCGGCCGTCCAGACGGGCCTCGCTCAGGGCTGCGCCGATGGCGCGGCCAAAGCGGCTGGCCGCGTGGATGTCGGCGTCGGTGATGCCGGCCCTGGGGAACAGGCCCCATAGCGGATCGGTTCTCCCGGTGAGCATCCAGCGCGGCGTGGTGATGAAGGTCGCCAGCGCGCTGCCCTTGTCGGTGAGCACGATGTTGTCGGACAGCCGCGCGCCGGCGTCCGCCAGCAACTGCCGCGTCTTCTCCTGCGCCATCAGCCACATGTTGCGGCAGGCGATGATGGTGATGACCGGCGTGTCCTTGAGCAACGAGCGGCCCTGTGCCGATTTCAGGAAGGCGGTGACCGGCGGTGCCGGCGACAGGTACCAGACCGTGTAAGCCAGAATCACGAAATCGTAGCGTGCACCCGCTTCGAGATTCAGCGGCTTGAGCGCAGGCGGGACCAGATGCACGGCCTCGGGAAACTGGTCGAAGAACTTGAAGATTGGCCAGGGAAACGGATAAGGCTGCTGCGGTTCGAGTGCGCACCAGTCGAGCTGCACATCCGAGTCGAGGGCCAGCGGCGCACAAACGGACTCGGCAACGCGGCGCAGTTGCCCGGTCTGTGAAAAATAAACCACGAGTCCCCGTTTCATGACATTCGCCCCACCGCTTTCATGCCGCGCAAAAAAGCACAGGGCGCTTTCGCGCCCTGCTCCAAGCTGTTGCACCGCGTATGCCGCAGTTTAGTCGAGATAGCGGTAGCCCGGCAGCGTGAGGAATGCCTCACACTTCGGCGCGGTGGACATGCGCGCCATGATGCCTGCGGCCTCGACAAAACGGCCCTGGTAGAACTTCTCGGCACCCTGCTGCGCCTTGTAGGCGGCCAGTTCTTCGTCAACGATCTTCAGCACCAGTTCTCGCGTGACCTTGCGGCCGTCGGCCAGCGCCGCGCCGTACTTGAGCCACTGCCAGACCTGGGTGCGACTGATCTCGGCGGTGGCGGCGTCTTCCATCAGATTGTGCAGCGGCACGCAGCCGATGCCGCGGATCCAGGCCTCAACGTAGCCGATGCCGACGTTGATGTTGTTGCGCAGGCCGGCCTCGGTGATCTGGCCTTCCGGCTTCACCAGCAGATCGGCCGCCTTGATCTTGTAGTTGAACTGCTTGTGCAACTGGTTCGGCGTCGGCATGTGTTCGTTGAACACTTCCATCGCCACCGGCACCAGGCCCGGATGCGCGACCCAGGTGCCGTCGTGGCCGTTCTTTACTTCGCGCAGCTTGTCGGCGCTGACCTTGGCGAACACTTCGGCGTTCTTGGCCGCGTCCTTGGTCGGAATGAACGCCGCCATACCGCCCATCGCGAAAGCACCGCGCTTGTGGCAGGTCTCGCACAGCAGTTTGGAGTAGCTGTCGAGGAAGTGCTTGTCCATTGTCACCTGCAGGCGGTCCGGCACGATCCAGTCGCCATGCGCGTTGAGTGTCTTGATGCAGGAGAAGATATAGTCCCAGCGGCCGCAGTTGAGCGCGACGATGTGGTTGCGCAGTTCGTAGAGGATCTCGTCCATCTCGAACGCGCCCCACAGCGTTTCGATCAGCACGGTGACCTTGATCGTCTTCTGCGGAACCTTCAGCTCGTTCTGCGCGTCAACGAAGATGCTGTTCCACAGGCGCGCTTCCAGGTGCGACTGCATCTTCGGCAG
>JBOICK010000063.1:0-12237 GCA_050739895.1 Stenotrophobium sp. | reverse complement strand
CGGAAGTGAAACGACTCAGCGCCGATGATAGTGTGGCTTGACCATGCGAGAGTAGGACACTGCCAGGCTCTTAAGTTGAAAACCCCGGACATCTTGTCCGGGGTTTTTTTATGCTTGGAAAGGGCCGCCTCGTACAAGGCGGCTTGGCTTATTTACGCCGCTGCTTTAGTCGACTTGCCCGCTTCAATTTTTTTCTTGCTGGGCAGGGTGCCCATCATCTTGCAAATGATGCCCAGCATGATTTCGTCGGCGCCGCCGCCGATCGACATCAGGCGGGTATCGCGGTAAGCGCGTGCGACATTGGTTTCCCACATGTAGCCTTGGCCACCCCAGAATTGCAAGCAAGAGTCGGTGATTTCGCGTGCGATGCGCCCGGCCTTCAGCTTGCACATGGAAGCGAGCATGACCGTATCCTGGCCGGCAACGTACTGTTCGGTAGCCTGATAAACCATTGCCTTAAGCGCTTCGACTTCGGTTTTGAGTTCCGCCAGCCGGAAGTGAATGTACTGGTTGTCGATCAAGGACTGGCCGAATGCCTGCCGTTGACGTGTGTAGGCGATGGTTTCGTCGATGATATTGCTCAGCCCGTCGATGCCACTGGCGGCGCCGAACAGGCGCTCTTCCTGGAATTGCATCATCTGATACATGAACCCCATGCCTTCGGAGCCGATCAAATTGCGTTGAGGAACGCGCACGTTATCCAGAAAAATCATGGCCGTGTCGGAAGAGCGCATTCCCAGCTTATCGAGCTTGGTCTTGCGATCAATGCCCTTGGTATCCATTGGCACAACAATCAGCGACTTGTTCTGGTGGGCTTTGCCCTCGCCAGTGTTGACCAGCATGCAGGCCCAGTCGGACTGCGTGCCATTGGTGATCCACATCTTCGAGCCGTTGATGACGTAGTCGCCGCCTTCCTTGCGTGCACTGGTCTTGATGCTGGCAACATCGGAACCAGCGCCGGCCTCAGATACGGCGATCGACACCACCATGTCGCCGGCGATGGCCGGCGCAAGGTATTCCTTTTTCAACTCATCGGAGCCGAAGCGCGCCAGCGCCGGCGTCGCCATGTCAGTCTGCACGCCGATGCCCATCGGCAGCCCGCCGCAAATGCAATTACCGAGCGCCTGCGCGAACACCACTTCATAGGAGTAGTCGAGGCCCATGCCGCCGTAGGCTTCGGGCTTGCTGATGCCGAGCAGGCCAAGGGCGCCCATTTTTTTAAGCACCTCATGTGCGGGCCAGATACCGGCCTTCTCCCACTCGGCGACATGCGGATTTAGTTCTTCCTCCACGAACTTCTTGACGGTGCGGTACAGTTCTTTGTGTTCATGGGTAAGAAGCATTACGAATCTCCGGGAAAAATAGCGAAGGCGGCTTTTATACGACGCCAGCGTTACTTGGTCAAATCAAGGGTATTGCCGAAGTATTTAGCAGTAATCTAAATTACTTAAATATCGAAAGGTTAAGCCCATGAATTGAGTTAGCATGTATCCGCTGCAGACTGTTCAGCCGGCAAAAATGTTATTTTATATTGATTAAAAATAATATTAGATTATTTTTAATAACAAGATGGATATGCAAAACAGCCACAGCGGCGGGGTCCAAATGAACCTGTATGACCAATATATATTGCCGCACCTGATCGACTTCGCCTGCGGGCTGGGTCCGGTGCAACGCCAGCGCGCGAAGGTCGTGCCTCTGGCCGCGGGCAAGGTGCTGGAGATCGGTGTCGGCACTGGACTTAATCTGCCGTTTTACGACAAGTCGCGCGTGACCAATCTCACCGCGCTCGACCCCGCCGTGCAGATGAATGCGAAGGCGCAGCGCCGGATGCGCGACGCGGGGTTGGATGTAGAAATGCTGATGTTGTCAGCAGAACAGATCCCGATGCCGGATGCCAGCTTCGATACGGTTGTCTGTACCTTCACCTTGTGCACGATTCCTGACCCTGGGGCGGCATTGCGCGAGATGCGCCGAGTGCTCAAGCCTGATGGCCGCTTGCTGTATTGCGAACACGGTCTCGCGCCCGATGCCGCGGTGCGTCGCTGGCAGGAGCGCGTCAATCCGTTGTGGCGTCCGCTTGCGGGAGGCTGCAACCTTGATCGGGATATTCCGCGCCTGCTCGAATCCACGGGGTTTCGTATTGAGACATTGGAGCGGATGTATCTGCCGGGGCCGCGCATTTTCACTTACAACTACTGGGGCGTGGCGACACCGTTGCCGGGCTGAATGTCCCGCGGCGGCAGCGGGTCGATGCGGATTTCAAATAGACTCGGCCAACATTTCCCGGTGACGAAGAAAGTCCCGCTGTCGGGATCGAAGGCGATGCCGTTCAGCACGTCTTCCTGCTCATTCCATGAAGCCGGTTTGACCAGCTGATTTTCAAGTGACGTGAGATCGAGCCACGCGACAATTTTCCCGTCGGACGGGGAGATCACGACGATCAGATTAGTGGTCCAGATGTTGGCGTAGATGTAGCCATGCGCCGTTTCAAGTTCGTTGACCATGTCTATCGGATGCGCGCCATTGTGGACCGTGATGCTTCGCACGACATGGAAATCATCCGCGCTCAAAAAGCGCAGCGTGGCGCTGCCGTCGCTCATCACCAACCCATGACCGTAAGTGCTGAGCCCCCAGCCTTCGGTTTCATAGTGGAATTGCGCGACCGGATTGAATGCGAGATCCCAGATCAGGCCGGTGTTTTCCTTCCAGGTGAGCTGCACCAGGTGGCCCTTCGAGAACGTCAATCCTTCGCCGAATTTGCGCGAATCCAGTGCCCGGCTGCGCAAAATGCGGCCGCTGGCAATCTCGCTTTCATATATTGCGGAGTGCCCATACAGCCCCGTGCTCTCATATATTTTTCCGTCGTGCCAGATCAATCCTTCGGTGAAGTGCGTGATGTCATGCGGAAATACATGAACCACTGAAAAGCCCAGTGCAACAGGCTTTGCGGCGATATCTGAGGCTTGCGCAAACGGCGCGCGCATCAGCATCAGCAGCGAAAAAATAAATGCGCAAAGTGGCGTTTGTTTTTTTCTCATTGACATGGCTTGAAAGTACATGAAAACCAAAGGTGTTGATTTTCTCTCTTTTATAAGTAAAAATTCACAACCATGGGAATACGCAATCAGTGTTTCCATGGCGCGGAATGTTCCGCACATCGTTGATGAACGGAGGATTGTGACATGGCGGTGACCAAAGCAAAGAAGTCTGCTGCGAAGAAGCCGGCTGCCAAGAAGGCAGCTGCGAAGAAGCCTGCTGCCAAGAAGACCGCGGCGAAGAAAGTTGTCGCCAAGGCAAAAAAGGCAGTCAAGAAGTTGGTGAAAAAAGCAAAATCCGCTGCGAAGAAAAAATAGGCGGATTGCTCCTGATTCAGGCACGGGCGGTAAAGACTTCCGCCCGCATTGCCTCTTCCGGTTTGCGCCGAGGATCTCCGATCCGGCGCCGGGCGGCTACCAGATGCAGGTTTATCGTGTCGCGTAGCCGCGTAACTTCTCTAGCTTAATTAACGTCCCGCGAAACGCTGCGATGCGGCTACAATGCCGGTCTCTCGGATTCAACGGAAAATCTCATGATCCGCAGCATGACCGGCTATGCGCGCGTCGAAGCGCAGGCGACGTGGGGACGCATCAGTTGGGAACTGCGTTCCGTCAATCACCGCTATCTCGATCTGCAACTCAAGCTGCCGGAGGAATTCCGCTCGGTTGAGAATGAATGGCGTACCCAGGCCGGCGCGCATATTTCGCGCGGCAAGGTCGAGGCGGGTCTGCGCTATGCCCGCGAAGGCGGCGGTTCCGACCTGATCGAGGTTGATATTCAAAGGTTGGCGCAGCTACGGCAATCGCTGGACAGGTTGGCCCATGAACTCGGCCCCACGACAGCGCCGGAACCCATGAGGATTTTAGGGTTTCCGGGCGTGCTGAAACAGCAGCAGGCCGATTTCGCGCCACTGATTGCTGAAGCCAAAAAACTGTTCGAGCGCGCGCTCAAGGATTTTACCGATACCCGCACACGGGAAGGCGAGCGGCTGGAACTGTTCCTGCGCGAACGCTGCGATGCTCTGGAAGGGCTGATCAAAACCGTACGCGGGCGCTACCCGAAAGTGCGTGAACAATGGCTGGATAAATTGCGCGCACGCTGCGCGGAACTTGGCGTCGAGGTCGACCCGCAACGGCTTGCGCAAGAAGTCGCGTTGGCGGCACAGCGATTGGATGTCGAAGAGGAGATGTCGCGACTCGCCAGCCATGTGCAGGAAGTGCGGCAGACACTGGAGCGCGGCGAGTCGGTTGGCCGTCGGCTCGACTTCCTGATGCAGGAGCTCAACCGCGAAGCCAACACGCTTTCGTCCAAATCGCAGGATGCAGAGATGACGCGCTGCGGGGTCGAGATGAAAGTACTGATCGAGCAGATCCGAGAGCAGGTGCAGAACATTGAATGAGCGGATTCATTCACGCGGTGATCTGTTCGTGCTGTCGGCGCCCAGCGGCGGCGGTAAAACCAGCCTGGCGCGGGCATTATTGCCGCGGTTGGCACAGGTCGGTATCCAAGCGGTGATTTCGGTTTCCTACACCACCCGCGCGCCGCGACCGGGCGAAGAGAATGGTGCGCACTATCACTTCGTTGACGAGTCCACGTTCGTCGGGATGATTGGACAGGGTGCATTTTTCGAGCATGCCAGCGTGTTCGGGCGCCGCTACGGCACCGGCCGCCAAAAAACCGAGACACTGCTGGCGTTCGGGTGTGATGTCATTCTGGATATTGATTGGCAGGGTAACCGGCAGGTCAGGGCGCATGAGCCGGAAACACAGAGCGTTTTCATCCTGCCGCCGTCTGTAGAGGAACTGGAGCGGCGTCTGCGCGGCCGCGGGCAGGATAGTGACGCGGTCATCGCCGCGCGCATGCAGGAGGCGCACGAGGAAATGGCGCACTACGCCGAATACGATTACCTCGTCGTCAATGACCGGTTCGAGCAAGCGCTGGAGCATTTACTGGCGATTTTCGTGGCGCGCCGCCAGCGCCGCGAGCGCCAGCTGCCGCGCCACGGGGCGCTGATTGCGGCGCTTCTGGATAAAAAGCCCCCAATCCGCTAGAATTCGCGCCCTTTTCGTTTTCAGCCAGAAGGTTTTGTCATGGCCCGTGTCACCGTAGAAGATTGTCTGGACAAGATCCCCAACCAGTTCGACCTGACGCTGGTGGCCGCCAAGCGTGCGCGTCAGCTCGCGCGCGGCGCCGATGCCAAGATTCCCTGGGGCACACACAAGTCCACCGTGCTTTCGCTGCGTGAGATCGCCGAAGGCCATATTGGCCGCGAAGTGCTCGAAGAGCCGGATCTTCCCGCGATCCAGCAGCCAAAAGTGGAACTGGAAGCGCTGGATCCGTCGTACGACATGTGACAGCGGCGGAGTACTGACAAAAGCCCGCTGATGCGGGCTTTTGTCGTTTTAGCGGGGCGTGGCTCTATACTTTGAGCATGGAACTTCCCGTCATCCATCGCCTGACAACGGCCTTGCGTACGCAGCGGGTGGCGCGCGAGTTCGGCATCGACGCGCTGTGCCGCGTGCTCGAGGGCTACATGACGGAGGCGCAGATCGCCGAGGTGCGGCGTGCACATGAATTCGGCGCGAGACTGCATGCCGGGCAGGCGCGCAGCTCCGGCGAGCCATACATCTATCACCCGCTGGCGGTGGCGCAGATTCTCGCTGGGCTGAGGCTGGACCACGTCACCATCGCCGCCGCCATCCTCCATGATGTGATCGAGGACACCGGCATATCGCGCGACTCGCTGGCGCTGGAATTCGGACATGATGTCGCGGAGTTGGTCGAAGGCGTCAGCAAGATTGGCAAGATCGAGGGCATGACGCGCGCCGAGCGCCAGGCCGAGAGTTTCCGCAAGCTGCTGCTGGCGATGGCGCAGGACCTGCGCGTGATCCTGGTCAAACTCGCCGACCGCCTGCACAACATGCGCACGCTCGGCGCGATGGAGCCGGCCAAGCGCAGACGTACCGCGCGCGAGACGCTGGAAATCTACGCGCCGATCGCGCAGCGTCTCGGCATCCACGGCATCGGCACCGAGCTGGAAGACCTCGCATTTGCCAATCTCTACCCGAACCGCTGTGCGGTGCTGCAGCGTGCGATCCAGGAGCAGATGGGCGACACTCGCAAGCTGATTCGCGAAGTCGAGCAGAAGGTGTCTGATGCGCTGCGTGCCGAGGGCATCGGCGCCACGGTTGTGGGGCGTGAAAAGAATATCTACAGCGTCTATCAGAAGATGCGGCGCAAGAAGCTCAAGCTGCTCAAGGTCAGGGACCTGCTGGGCTTCCGCGTCATCGTCTCCACCATCGACGATTGCTACCGCGCGCTGGGGGTGGTGCATCACGCCTTCAAGCCGGTGCCGGGAGAGTTTGACGACTACATCGCCAATGCCAAATCCAACGGCTACCAGTCGCTGCACACTTCGTGCATCGGCCCGAAGGGACACAAGATTGAAGTGCAGTTGCGCACACGCGAGATGCAGCACCTCGCAGAGAGCGGCATTGCCGCGCACTGGCAGTACAAGATCGGCGACAAGAACACGCACCTCGCACCGCAGGCGCGTGCACGTGAATGGCTCGGCAACCTGTTTGACACGCTCGGTGACATGACTTCGATTGATTTCATCGAGGGTGTCAAAGTCGACCTGTTCCCGGACGAGGTTTACGTATTCACGCCCAAAGGCCAGATTCGCCAGTTGCCGCGCGGCGCGACGCCGGTGGATTTCGCCTACGCCGTACATTCGCACCTGGGCGACCGCTGCGTCGCGGCACGTATCGACGGCGTGCTGGAGCCGCTGCACACCTCGCTGCAAAACGGACAGACCGTCGAGGTTATCACCGCACGGCATGCGCGACCCAACGCGGCATGGCTGAATTTCGTCAAGACGGTGAAAGCGCGCACTGCCATCCGCAGTTACCTGCGCTCGCAGAAGGAGGATGAGGCGATCCGTATCGGCCGGCGCCTGCTGCAGATTGCGCTGCGCGATCTGAAGATACCGTCGCGCGTGCTCAAGGACGAATCCAGCCTGCCGGTGCTGAAGGCGCTGCAGATTGAGGACATGGATGCGCTGTACGCGGCGATCGGCATCGGCGAGCGACTGGCGCCGCTGGTGGCGCGGCATTTCCTGCCGGAATCAGGCCATGCGCGGATCCGCACTCAGGAAGGCGTGCCGCTGGCGATTCAGGGCACCGAGGGCCTTGTGCTCGAATTCGCACGCTGCTGCCACCCGATTCCCGGCGACGATGTGCGTGGCAAGGTCAGCGCCGGTCGCGGTATCGTCGTGCACCGCATGGAGTGCCATCAGATTCGCGCCAAGCCGCAGGACTGGGTGCCGCTGGTCTGGTCTGATAACGTGCAGGGTGATTATCTCAGTGAGATCCGGCTCAAGGCACAGAACCGCCGCGGCTTGCTGGCCGAAGCGACCGGCCAGATCGCCGGTGCCGAATCGAGCGTCGAAAATCTGCATATGCCCGATCATGCCAGCGACGAAACCATCGAGATGCGGATCATCCTTACGGTGAAAAACCGTGTGCACCTCGCGCGCGTGCTGCGTCGCTTACGGCGCATCGAGGGCATTGAGCGAGTCAACCGTGCCTGAGGAAATTTTTTGGTAAATCAGTACCCGCTATGCCGGCCTAGAACCAATCATTAGTTATAATATACTATATTAAATTATAAATATACAATATATAATAACAATCGTTCACGGTTCTTCTTGCATAGCGGGCCTTGCCCGCATGCCCGGATAAGTCGAAAAACAAACCATCCGCTCAAGTCCCAGGAGTTTTCATGCCGCGCCAGATCATTGCCACCCCGGACGCTCCCGCCGCCATCGGCACCTATTCGCAGGCCGTGAAATGCGGCGACACGGTGTACCTGTCCGGACAGATTGCGCTGGACCCGAAAACGATGACGTTGAACAACGCCAGCATTGAGGACGAGATCCACCAGGTGTTCAGGAATCTCGCCGCAGTCGCCACTGCCAGTGGCGGCGGTTTGCAGCACGTGGCCAAGCTCAACGTGTTTCTGACTGACCTTACACACTTCGCCAAGGTCAGCGAAATCATGCCGCAGTATTTTCAGCCGCCGTATCCGGCGCGCGCCGCGATTGGTGTCGCCGCCCTGCCGCGAGGCGCGCGCGTCGAGGCTGATGCGGTGCTGGTACTCGATCGCTGATCCGCATTCGTACGAGACTGCGTGATGCCGCTTGAGCGCAAAAGCCTGCGTGCGCCGCCGGGCTTGCAGTCGGCAGCGACTTACCTCAAGGGCGCCGGGCCGGCGCTGGCCTTGCGCTTGCGTGCACTGGGCATCGAGCGTGTGCAGGATTTGCTGTTTCATCTGCCGGCGCGCTACGAGGACCGCCGCCACGTTGTTCCACTGACGCAACTCTCCGACGGCGCTGATGTATTGATCCGCGCCCGAGTCGAGCACGCCGACGTGCGTTTCGGTGGGCGTCGCAGTTTGCGCGTGCTGGTGGACGACGATGCCGGTTCACTGCTGCTGCGCTTCTTTCATTTCAACGAAGCGCAGAAACAGGCATTCGCGTCCGGGCGCTGGGTCATGGCCTACGGCACTGCGCGGATGGGCGCGCAGGGCTGGGAAATGGTGCACCCGCAATACAAGGTGGCGGACAATGCTGGATCGCTGCAGCCGGAACAGGGACTCGCGCCGATCTATCCGCTGACCACCGGCCTGACGCAACTCAAGCTCGCCAAGCTGATCGCGCAGGCGCTGGACGTCGCCGCCCGCGACGCGCACTTCAACGCGACGCTGCCGGGACTGGACGCGCCGGACACGCTCACCGCGTTGCGCGCGATCCATCGTCCGGTGTCGGATGCGGATGCTGTGCAGTTGCTGCAAATGGCGCATCCCGCGCAGGCGCGGCTGGTGCGTGAAGAACTTCTGGCGCACCAGTTGTGCATGCGCATGCTGCGCAACGCGGTAAAGACGCGCACAGCGCCGCCAATCAAGAATACGGGCACGGCCGTCACAGCGTTGCAGGCGATCCTGCCGTTTCGCTTTACCGGTGCGCAGCGGCGCGTGCTGGACGAGATGGCGCGCGATCTCGCCGCGCAGCGGCCGATGCTGCGGCTGGTGCAGGGCGATGTCGGCTCCGGCAAGACCGTGGTTGCCGCCGCCGCAATGCTCGCGGCGGTGCGTGCCGGCTGGCAGGCGGCGCTGATGGCGCCGACCGAGTTGCTGGCCGAACAGCACTTTCATAATTTCAGCAAATGGTTTTCGGCGCTGGGTCATGACGTAGTGATGCTGGCCGGCAAGCTCAAGAAATCGCAGAAGGACCAGGCGCAGGCGCGCATCGCCGCCGGCGAGGTGCCGCTGGTGATCGGTACGCATGCGATGTTCCAGTCCACCGTGCAGTTCCAGCGGCTGGCGCTGGTGGTGGTGGACGAGCAGCACCGCTTCGGTGTGCAGCAGCGCTTGGCGCTGCGTGATAAAGGTGGACGCGGATTGTCGCCGCACCAGTTGATCATGTCGGCAACGCCGATTCCGCGGACGCTGGCGCAGACGCTTTACGCCGATCTCGACGTCAGCGTGATCGACGAACTGCCGCCCGGCCGCACGCCGGTGCTGACGGTGGCGATGAGCAACGAGCGGCGCCCCGACGTGCTCGCGCGCATCGGCGAAGTCTGCGCACAGGGCCGACAGGCCTACTGGGTGTGCACACTGGTCGAGGAGTCCGAAAACCTGCAAGCGCAGGCCGCCGAGGAAACCGCGCAGAAATTGCGCGAGGAATTGCCGCAACTGCGCGTCGGCCTGGTCCACGGCCGCATGAAGGCCGCGGACAAGGAGCGCGAGATGCGCGCCTTCAAGGACGGCGCGACGCAGTTGCTGGTCGCGACCACCGTGATCGAAGTCGGCGTGGATGTCCCCAACGCGAGCATCATGATCATCGAAAACGCCGAGCGGCTTGGCCTGTCGCAATTGCACCAATTGCGCGGGCGCGTCGGTCGCGGCGCCGAGGCTTCGCAATGCGTGTTGATGTACCAGCCGCCGCTGGGCGATACCGCGCGCGCGCGGCTGGCGGTGATGCGCGCCACCAACGACGGCTTCCAGATCGCTCAGAAAGATCTGGAACTGCGCGGCCCCGGTGAAATCCTCGGCCGGCGCCAGACTGGCCTGATCGGCCTCAAGGTCGCCGACCCGGTGCGCGACGCCGCGTTGATCCCGCCGTTGCAGAAACTCGCCGACGACTGGTTGCAGCATCATCCGCGCGAGGCACGCATGTTGATCAGCCGCTGGGTCGGCGACGTGGAAAAATACGCACAGGTCTGAGCGCACCGAGAGAATTGCAAATGCTTGCTGAAAAACTCATCGACTATTTCAAGCTGATGCGCCTGCACAAACCCATCGGTATTTTCCTGTTGCTGTGGCCGACGTTGTGGGCGCTGTGGCTGGCTGCGGGCGGTGTGCCGCCGCTCAAGGTGCTGCTGGTGTTCGTGCTCGGCACCGTGCTGATGCGCTCGGCCGGCTGTGCCATCAACGATTACGCGGATCGCGATTTTGATCCGCATGTGGCGCGCACCAGGGACCGTCCGGTCGCCGCCGGCCGCGTGCGGCCTGACGAAGCAGTGCGCCTGTTCGTGGCGGTGTCGCTGATTGCTTTCGGCCTGCTCACCGCGCTGCGCAGCGAGTTTGTGATCATGCTGGCGATTCCGGGCGCGGCGCTGGCCGCCAGCTATCCGTTCATGAAGCGCTGGATCGCGATTCCGCAGGCGTATCTCGGCATCGCATTTTCCTGGGGAATTCCGATGGCCTATGCCACGCTGCGCTCAACCGTACCCTGGGGCGAAGTGCTGCTGCTGATGGCCGCCAACCTGTGCTGGGTGATCGCCTACGACACGCAGTACGCGATGGCGGACCGCGAGGATGACCTGCGCGTCGGCGTCAAATCCTCGGCGATATTGTTCGGCCGGCATGACCGCCTGATGGTTGCGCTGCTGCATCTGGCATCGCTGCTGCTGCTGGCGGTGATGGGACGGCTGACGGACTGCGGCACGGCGTATTTTTCCGGCTTGATCGTTGCGGCCGGTTTTGCGATCTATCAGCAATGGATGACGCGTGATCGTGATCCGCAGCGCTGCTTCGGCGCGTTTCTCAACAACAACTATTTCGGCGCGGCTATTTTCATCGGCATTTTGCTGGATGCGGTGGGCCGCATCTAACGCATCTTGATCGGCGGCTTCCACGTAGAAGGAGAGTGCTTGAGCGGAGGCGGACGATGCTGCGTTGGACGATATTGTTGTGGCTGTCTGGATTGGCGGGTTGCGCGACGCTGAGCGGCGCGCCAACTGGCGAGGCGCCACTGTCGCCGCAAGCGGATTACACCGTGCAGAAGGCGCTGACCTATACCCCGGCCGGCTGGCCGCAGGCGCAGGTTGCCGATCTGTATCAGCCGCAGGGGCGCGGACCTTTTCCGGCGGTGATCGTGGTGCACGGCGGCGGCTGGGTGCGCGGCGATCGTTTCACGATGGACGGCATCAGCAAAAAACTGGCTGAACAGGGCTTCGTCGCGCTCAACATCGAGTATCGCCTCGCGCCAAAATATATTTTCCCCGCAGCCTTGCAGGACGTGCAGCAGTCGGTGCGCTGGCTCAGGGCCCACGCTGACGAATATCACGTAGATCCCACGCGCGTCGGCGTCTGGGGTTATTCCGCCGGCGCTGAACTGGCCGCTCTGCTGGGTACGCTCAGTCCCGGCGATCCCAATTTCGCCGCCGATGCGCGGGCGCAGGCGGTCGTCGCGGGCGGCACGCCCGCCGACCTGCGCTACGCCGGAGACAGTTCGCTGGTGCGGGATTTTGTCGGAGACACCATCGAGAGCCGTCCGGATTTATATCGCGACATTTCGCCGATCGCTTTCGTCAGCGCGGACGATCCGCCGACGTATCTCTACCACGGCACCTTTGATTTAGTGGTTTACCAGATCAACGCGGTCAAGATGAAGCAGGCACTGGACAAGGCCGGCGTGCCTGCGGAGCTGTATCTGCTGCACGGCAGCGGGCATATCGCCACCTTCCTGTTCAGTCGCGGCGCGGAAACCGAGGGGCTGAAATTCCTGCGCCGCTATCTGCGGTAGCGGCGGTTTTCAGCCTGCCCGCGCCAGCGCCCAGGCTTCGATGCGTGCGGCGCCCGCATGTCGCGCGGCGCGGGCAAGGTCGGCGAGCGTCGCGCCGGTGGTCATGACAT
>JBOICK010000062.1:0-18391 GCA_050739895.1 Stenotrophobium sp. | reverse complement strand
GATTTCCCCTCTCCCCTTGCGGGAGAGGGTGGCCGAAGGCCGGGAGAGGGGAGTTCCATTTGCACCGCGCCCCTCTCCCCTACCCCTCTCCCGCAAGGGGAGAGGGGACGACGAATGAAGCCCTACTCGCCCGCAATCGTCATCCGATCCAGCAGCACCGAGCCGGTGCGGATATTGGCGTGCGGATCGACGTCGCTGCCCACGGCCTGGATGCCGCGGAACATCTCCAGCAGATTGCCGGCGATGGTGAGTTCCTGCACCGGGTAGGCGAGGGCGCCATTTTCGACCCAATAGCCTGCCGCGCCGCGCGAGTAGTCGCCGGTGACGTTGTTCACGCCCTGGCCCATCAGTTCGGTCACGACCAGTCCGGTGCCCATGTCGCGTAGCAATTCGTCGAAACCCTTCTTGCCGGTTTGCGCGACCAGGTTGAATACGCCGCCGGCGTTGCCGGTGGTCTCCAGCCCGAGCTTGCGCGCGGAGTAGCTGCCCAGCAGCCAGCCTTGCAGCACGCCGGCATCGACCAGTACGCGCTCACATGTGGCCACGCCTTCGCTGTCGTAGGCGCTGCTGCCGGCGCCGCGCGGGATGAAAGGCTTTTGCGTCAGTGTCACGCGCGGCGAGAACACCGGCTGGCCGAGCTTGTCGAGCAGGAAGCTGGACTTGCGGTAGATCGCGCCGCCGGAGATCGCGCCGATGAAATGCCCGAACAGTCCGCGCGCCAGCTCCGGCACGAACAGCACCGGCGCCTGCTGCGTCGCCAGCTTGCGCGCGCCGAGGCGGGCGACGCTGCGCTCGCCGGCCTTGCGGCCAATGGTTTGCGCGCTGAGCAGCTCGGATGGGCTGCGCGCGTTGCTGTACCAGTAATCGCGCTGCATTTCCTCGCCCTGGGTCGCCACCACCGCGCAGCTCAGGCTGTGGTTGCTGCCGCTCCGCACCGCGCTGAAACCGTGACTGTTGGCATAGACCGAGACGCCCCGATGGGTGCTGACGCTGCCGCCTTCGCTCTGGGTGATGCGCGCGTCCACCGCCAGCGCCGCGGCTTCGCATTCGCGCGCCAGTTCCACGGCAGCGTCCGGCGGCAGATCCCAGGCGTGGTCGAGATCGAGATCGGGAAATTCACGCGCCATCAATTTCGCGTCCGCCAGCCCATTGCAATCGTCCTCGCCGGTGGCGCTGGCGATCGCACAGGCGGCGCGTACCGCTTCACGGATGCCGGCGTCGGAAAGGTCTCCGGTGGTGGCATTGCCCTTGCGACCATTGAAGTAAACCGTGACGCCGAGGCTGCGGTCGTACTGGAACTCGACGCTCTCGACCTCGCCCTTGCGCACGCTGACGCTGAGGCCACGGCTGACCGAGAGGCTGGCCTCGGCCTGCGTCGCGCCGGATGTGCGCGCGGCCTCCAGCGCTAGCGCGGCGCGGGGTTCGATTTCCGCGGAAGCGGGCAGGGAATGGTCGGGCGGGTTTTGCATAGGGTGGTATTGCAAGTGTTGCAGAAGCTGTTCAGGCGCCATAGTGGCACAGCGGGTTTTACAGCTTGAATTGCTCGCCGAGATAAACCTTGCGCACGGTCTCGTTCTCCAGCAATTCCGAGGGCGCGCCTTCGGCGATGACGCGACCTTCGGCGAGGATGTAGGCGCGGGCGCAGATGCCGAGGGTTTCGCGGACGTTGTGATCGGTGATCAGCACGCCGATGCCGCGGTCGCGCAGGTGATGGACGATGTTCTGGATGTCGCCGACCGCGATCGGGTCGACGCCAGCGAAGGGCTCGTCGAGCAGGATGAAACGCGGATTGTTGGCCAGCGCGCGCGCGATCTCGACGCGCCGCCGCTCGCCGCCGGACAGGCTCTGGCCTTCGCTGTCGCGGATGTGATTGATGTGCAATTCGCTGAGCAGGCGCTCCATTTCCTCGTGGCGTGCCTTGCGGTCGAGGTCCGCGCGCACTTCGAGAATCGCCATGATGTTGTCGGCCACCGACAGCTTGCGGAAGATGCTGGCCTCCTGCGGCAGGTAGCCGAGGCCGAGCCGCGCGCGCGCGTGCATCGGGTGGCTGGTGATGTCCCGGCCGTCGAGTTCGACTGAGCCGCCGTCGGCCGGCACCAGGCCGACGATCATGTAGAACGCGGTGGTCTTGCCGGCGCCGTTGGGGCCGAGCAGGCCGACGATCTCGCCGGCGTTGACCGACAGCGAGACATCACGCACCACTTTGCGCTTCTTGTATTGCTTGGCCAGATTGCGGGCGCTGAGTACGGAATTCACGGTTTTTTTGCGGGATTCTTGCCGGTGTCCGGCGCTGGCGTGGAGGTCTGTATTGTTGTTGAGGGCGCTGGCACATCAGTTGCTGGTGCTGTAACGACAGTGGGTGCCGTTTTGGTCGCCGGTGTTTCGCTTGTTGCTGGCGATGCGGCGGGCGTGGCTTTGACGGCGGCGGGCGGTGGCTGGATCACGATTTTGACCTGGCTGCCATTGTCGCTGCTGGCCTGGATGCGGCGCTGCGCGACATTGTAGTGGATGCTGCTGCCGTCGATTTCGTCCTTGCCGCGGGTCAGCACGGCCTTGCCGACGATATCGACGATGTCGCTGCGCGTGTCGTAGGTGAGGTTGGCGCCCTGTGCCGACACCGGCGGCAGCGGCTGGCCCTTGTCGTCGACGCCGCCCGCATGGTCCATCCGCGCAGGCGCGCCGCTGAGTTTGGCAAGGTACTGGCCATCGGGAAACTGGCTCAGTTCCAGCCGCGCGCCCCTGAGCTGCAGGGTATCGGAACTGAGCTGGACATTGCCGGTATAGACCATGTCGCCGCCGTTCTGCCATTCCGCGTGATCGGCGGTGACGGTGACCGGACCCGTCGGGCGCAACGCATCACGGCTTTCGGTCTTGGGATTGGCCGCGACATGCTCGGTCAGCTTCAGGTTGTCGCCGCCTGCCGCCGCGGTATTGCTGCCGGGCTTGGCGACAGTGGGAACTGCGGGGGTCGTCGCCGACCGGTTCGTGGCAACGGCTGTTGACGCAGTCGGAGGTGCTGCGGCGGCCTGTGTTGCCGCTCTGCGATCCAGTTGCTGTTCGAGTTGCTCTTCCTGGAATTGTTCGCTTGATTTTGCTGAGGCGGGTACGGCGGTTGCCGGTGCAGTGACCGTGCTGCCGGCGGCGGGTTTGTCAGCGTCCGGTGCAGTCGTCGTCGGCTGCCCTTGCGCGACGAAAGTCGCGCACAACGCCAGCAGTGCCGGCGCCACACGGCAGGCGCCGACAGACGACCAGCAAAACCTAGCGGGGCTTGTGCGCATAGCTCATTTTAACGTCACTGAGCAATTGCACACTGTTGCTGCTCCAGTTCGCCAACATGCCGACCGCCTGCGCGCGCTGCGTGCCGCTCTGCATCTGCACCGGATCGTTGCTGTAGATCAGCTGGCGGGTGTTGTCCACCCACAGGTGAGCGCTGACCAGTTGTACCGGCGTGCCGTTTTTCAGATGGCCGTTGAGAGTCGCCGGCTTGCCCAGCAGGATGCGGTGCTCGCCCGCCGGCACCGTGCCTTGCGGCGCGCTCAGTTGCCACACGCCCTGCGCACCGCCCAGTTCGTCCACCGTGACATTGCTGAGTTGCGCGGATTCGTCGTTGTAATAGGCAATGGTCTGCGCGGCGATGTGGAACACCGGCTTGCCGTCGTCGCCGTAGCGGGTCCATTCGGCGGTGTCCAACGTGTACCGCGGCGGTTGCGGCGCGTTGGCCGCAGTCAGCGCCGCCGCTGCGCGTTGGCCCTGTTCGAAGTGCTGCATCGCCAGCACCAGCAGACCGACCACGCCGACCAGCGTCAGCAGCGGAATCAGCATGGCGAGCAGGCGGCGCAGCAGCATCAGCCTTTGCCCTGCGTCGCGAGAATCATGTCTGCGGCTTCGCGGATCGCGCCGTTGCCGCCGTTGTTGCGGGTTTTCCAGTGCGCCTTGGCCAGTGCTTTGGGGTGCGCGTCGGCGACCGCGATGGCGAGGCCGACGCGCGCGAACAGCGGCAGGTCCGGCGTGTCATCGCCGATGTGCGCGCAGTGTTCGTCCCTGATGCCCAATTTCTTCTGGATCGCCTCGTAGGCCGGCAGCTTGTCTTCGGTGTCCAGATAGATGTGTCTGAGGCCGAGGAATTCAAGGCGCTTCTGCATCGCCGCCGACGGCCGGCCGGAAATCACCGCGACCTCGATGCCGGCTTTCATCAGCAGCTTGATGCCGAGGCCGTCCTTCACGTTCACCGCTTTCAGCTCGGTGCCGTCGGCGGCGAGATACAGCTTGCAATCGGTCATCACGCCGTCGATATCAAGAAACACGCAGCGGATTTTCTTTGCACGATTTTTGACCGCCGCAAGGGTGAGAGTCATCAGACCACTCCAGCGCGTAAAAGGTCCTGCATATGAATCGCGCCGACCAGCTTGCCGGCGTCGTCCACCACCAGCAGCACGGTGATCTTGTGCTTCTCCATCAGTTGCACCGCCTGCGCCGCCAGCCAGTCGGCCCTGGCGGTCTTGCCGCCTTGGGTCATCACGTCTGCGATCTTCGCGGTGCGCACGTCGATGCCCAGTTCCAGCGTGCGGCGCAGATCGCCGTCGGTGTAGACGCCGATGACGCTGTCGTCGGGCGTCACGATGGCGGTGATGCCCAGGCCTTTGCGCGTCATCTCCAACAATGCGGTGGACAGGCTTGCATCCGGCGCGACGCGCGGTACTCGCTCGCCGGTGTGCATCAGGTCGCGGATTTTCAGCAGCAGCTTGCGCCCCAGCGAGCCGCCGGGATGCGACATCGCGAAATCCTCCGGCGTAAAACCGCGCGCCTCCAGCAGCGCCACCGCCAGCGCATCGCCCATCGCCAGCGTCGCCGTGGTACTGGCGGTCGGCGCGAGGTTCAGCGGGCAGGCCTCCTGCGCGACGGTCACATCGAGGTGCACGTCGGCGACCTTGGCCAGCGTCGATGTTGGTTTGCCCGTCATCGCGATCAACGGCGCGCCCATGCGCTTGATCAGCGGCAATATCGTCAGCACTTCGCTGGTCTCGCCGGAATTCGACAGCGCCAGCACCACGTCGGCCTTGGTGATCATGCCGAGGTCGCCGTGACTGGCCTCGCCCGGATGCACGAAAAACGACGGCGTGCCGGTCGACGCCAGCGTCGCCGCGATCTTGCCGCCGATGTGGCCACTCTTGCCCATGCCGGTGACGACGATGCGGCCCTTGCACGCCAGCATGATCTCGCAGGCGCGGGCGAAGTCGCCGTTGACGCGCGGCAGCAGCGCATCCAGCGCATCGCGCTCGATCTCGATCACCTTGCGGCCCATCTGTTGCAGCGTCGCAGCGTCCATGAAGGCTGACCTGGAAAATTGAACCTCGATGATAACCCGCGAGCGCTGTTTCACGCCCACCCGCTGTGCCGCTTTAGCTCAGGAATTATGTTATTATTTATAATACAAATATAAATATTATAAATAATATAAAACAATACTCAAGGCTGATTTGTGAAGAGCGGGTGGTCGCGGAAGTCGCCGTGTCGGCTACGTTGCCCGCGCGCGGTCTGTTATCGTCGCCGAAGTTGCAGATCAAGAAGCCTTCATCAAATGGCCGCAGCACCTGAACAATTCGCAAGGGAGGGGATCGATCGCTTGCTTACCGCTGCCGGCTGGGTGGTGCAGGACTATCGCGCCTACAACCCCACCGCAGCGCGCGGCATCGCCCTGCGTGAAGTACCGCTCGACCAAGGCCGCTGCGATTATCTGTTGATGGTGGACCGCGCCGCGGTCGGCATCATCGAAGCCAAGAAAGAAGGCACGCTGCTGTCCGGCGTCGCCGAACAATCCGCGTTCTATGCCGGCCATCTGCCGCCGTTTCTGCAGGCCAGGGCCAATCTGCGATTCCTCTACGAATCCACCGGTGTCGAAACCCTGTTCCGCGACGTCGCCGATCCGGAGCCGCGCTCGCGTAACGTCTTCGCTTTCCATAAGCCCGAGACCCTGGCCGAATGGCTGACCGAACCCGACACGCTGCGCTCCCGCCTGCGCAGGATGCCGCCGCTGATCACCACCGGCATGCGCGACTGCCAGATCGAAGCCGTCACCAAGCTCGAAGAATCGCTGGCTGCTGACAAGCCGCGTTCGCTGATTCAGATGGCCACAGGCGCGGGCAAGACCTATACCGCCTGCGCCTTCACGTATCGCCTGATCAAATACGCCAACGCCAAACGCATCCTGTTTTTGGTGGACCGCTCCAACCTTGGTCGCCAGACCATCGCTGAGTTCCAGCAATACGTGGTGCCGGACGGCAATCGCAAGTTCACCGAGCTGTACAACGTCCAGCACCTCAGTGGCAATCACCTCGACCCGGTCTGCCGTGTCACCGTCGCCACCATCCAGCGGGTGTATTCCATGCTGCGCGGTGAGGAATTGGCGGAAGACCTCGACGAAATCTCCGGCTTTGATGCCTCCTCCGCGATTTCTCCCTCTCCCCTTGCGGGAGAGGGCCGCGAGGGCATGGATGCCCGAGGTAGGGCAACGCCGGGAGCGGTTGCCGAGGGAGAGGGGGCGGCGCGGAACGCGCCGTTAGACGTCAGCTACAACCCGCAAATCCCCATCGAGGAATACGATTTCATCGTCACCGACGAGTGCCATCGCTCGATCTATAACCTCTGGCGCCAGGTGCTCGAATACTTCGACGCCTACCTGATCGGCCTCACCGCCACGCCCAGCAAGCAGACCATCGGCTTCTTCAACCAGAACCTGGTGATGGAGTATGGCCACGAGCGCGCCGTGGCCGACGGCGTCAACGTCGGCTACGACGTTTACCGCATCCGCACCGAAGTCACCGAGCGAGGCGCAACAGTCGAAGCCGGCAACTTCATCGACCGTCGCAGCAAGGACACGCGCAAGACCCGCTGGGAGCGGCTGGACGAAGACCTCGCCTACGAAGGCCGCGAGCTGGACCGCTCCGTTGTCGTCCCTTCGCAAATCCGCACCGTGCTGCAAGCCTGGAAACAGGCCCTCGCCACCGAACTCTTCCCCGGTCGCGTGCTCGTGCCCAAGACGCTGATCTTCGCCAAGGACGACAGCCACGCCGAAGACATCGTCCACATCTGCCGTGAGGTGTTCGGCAAGGGCAACGACTTCTGCAAGAAGATCACCTACAAGACCTACAACACCGAAACCAAGCGCTACGAGAAATCCGAAAGCCTCATCCAGGAGTTCCGCACCAGCCCGCAACTGCGCATCGCCGTCACCGTGGACATGATCGCCACCGGCACCGACATCAAGCCGCTGGAATGCCTGATCTTCCTGCGCGACGTGAAAAGCCGCGTCTATTTCGAGCAGATGAAAGGCCGCGGCACGCGCGTGCTCTCGCCCACCGACCTGCAAGCGGTCAGCGGCGCCGAGGCCCACGCCAAAACGCATTTCGTCATCGTCGACGCCGTCGGCGTCTGCGAGAGCGACAAGACCGACTCCCGCCCGCTGGAGAAAAAGCCCGGCGTCAGCTTCGACAAGCTCCTGCTAGGTGTAGCCTTCGGCAAGCGTGACGAAGCCAGCCTCACCAGTCTTGCGGGCCGTCTCGCGAGGCTCGACCGCGAACTCAAACCCGAGCAACGCAAGCAAGTCGCCGAACTCGCCGGCGGCGCTACGCTCAGCCAGCTCGCCAACCAACTGCTGGACGCCATCGACCCGGACAAGGTCGCCGCCGAAGTTCAGATCAAGGCCGCTGCTCACAACGAACCACCCAAGCCGCAGGACTACGACCAGGCTCGCGAATCCCTCGCCGCCAAAGCCTGCGCGCCCTTCGACAACCCCGACCTGCGCAACACGCTCGCCCAGCTCAAGACCCAGGCCGAGCAGACCATCGACAAGGTCACCCTCGACACCGTCATCGAGCAAGGCTTCAGTGCCGCCGCCAAGGAAAAAGCCGAAAGCCTCACCCGCGATTTTCGCGAATACATCGAACAGCACAAAGCCGAGATCGCCGCCCTGCAAATCCTCTACAGCCGCCCCTACAAGAACCGCATCACCGAAGAAGCGCTCAAGGATCTGGAAACCAAGCTCAAGCAAGCGCCCGCCCACTGGACGCCCGATGCGCTATGGCACGCCTACCAGCAACTCAAGCCGAACAAGGTGAAAGGGCAGGTCAAACGCTTCACCGACCTCATCTCCCTCGTCCGCTTCGCATGGGAGCAGGAGCCAGTCCTGGAGCCGTTTGAAGATCACGTGCGTACTCGTTACACGGAGTGGCTCAAACAAAAGCAGAGCGCAGGTGTCAACTTCACCGCCGATCAAATCGCATGGCTGGAAAAGATGCGCGACTACGTCATCGCCAGCGGCAGCGTAGACCGCGAACACCTCGAAGCCGACAACGTGCTCGGCCAGATGTACCGCGCCTTCGGTGATCAGTTGGAACCACTGATGAATGAACTCAATTTGGCGCTGGCGGCATGACCGCCAAACAAAAGAAAGAAATGCTCCCTCGCCCCGCATCGCTGGGAGAGGGCTGGGGTGAGGGGCAAGCTGTTGCTTTGGAAATCCGCGAAGGCCCCATCACCCCCTACCTCACCAAACCCCAACAACCCCGTCATTCCCACGAAGGCGGGAATCCAGAAACGTCGAGGTGGCAACTCAGGCGTCTCCGTGACTTTGCACGAACGGCGAGTGGCGGCACGCCCAAGCGAGATCGCCCGCAGTTCTACGGCGGCCCGATTCTCTGGATAAAGTCTGGTGAACTCCGCGATGGCGTGGTCCGTGAAGCTGCAGAAAGCATCACGCAGCTTGGGCTAGATTCTTCCAGCGCCAAGATATTTCCGAAAGGCACACTTTGCATCGCGCTATACGGCGCAACAGTGGGGCGTCTCGGCATTCTCGACATTGAGGCTGCTACCAATCAGGCGGTATGCGGGATATTTCCGTCTGAGGACGTTGATACCAAGTATCTCTTCTACTTCCTGTTCTCTCGTCGCGGTGCACTCATCCGAGAGGCGAAGGGCGGCGCGCAGCCGAACATCAGTCAAGAAATCATTCGTGAGTTGCAGGTTCCGGTCCCACCCCTCGACGAACAACGCCACATCGTCGCCGAACTCGAAACCCAACTCACCCGCCTCGACGCCAGCGTTACCGCCCTCAAGCGCGTGCAGGCCAACCTCAAGCGCTACCGCGCCAGCGTCCTCAAAGCCGCCTGCGAAGGCCGCCTCGTTTCCACTGAAGCCGAACTCGCCCGCTGCGAAGGTCGCAGTTACGAATCTGGTATCGAACTCCTAGCGCGTCTTCTGATCAAGCGCCGTGAGACTTGGGAAGCAGAGCAGCGAGCGGCATTCGATTTTTTGAATAAGCGACCTGCTAATGACAAATGGAAGTCCAGATACAGAGCACCCCTAAAACCAGATGCGTTGCCGCACGCGGAGTTGCCACAGAGTTGGACTGTTACAGGAGTAGAAGAGCTATCTGACGGCATCGCCAATGCCATCAAGGCAGGACCATTCGGTAGTGCCCTAAAGAAGTCTTTCTATGTCGAGAATGGTTACAAAATTTACGGACAAGAACAGGTTATTCGAGGCGATGCTTACTTTGGCGACTATTTTATCAACGAAGAACGGTATCGAGATCTGGAAAGCTGTGTTGTAAGGCCAGGAGACATACTGATTAGCTTGGTGGGAACAACCGGCAAGGTGCTTATTCTTCCTGACGATACGCGACCAGGCATTATTAATCCGCGGCTCTTGAAACTTACCCTTAATCGGTTTGGGGTTGATCCGCGCTACATCAAGATCGTTCTTGAAAGCCCAGGCACTCGGGCGTTCTTCAAGCTTGCCGCACACGGCGGAACTATGGAAATTCTGAATCTCTCAATCCTCAAGCAATTGCCCATTGCGTTACCCCCATTCGCCGAGCAGCAACGCATCGTCGCCGAAGTCGAACGCCGCCTCTCCGTCATCGAAGAGCTCGAAACCACCGTCGCCGCCAACCTCAAGCGCGCCGAGCGGCTGCGGCAATCTGTTCTTAGTCGCTCGTTCGCGGGAAACAACGCATGACGTCAAGCCTACCGTCGCACTTCATTGACCTCGTCAAGGACGTAGTTTTGAAGTCGTTTTGGCGGAAGACCGCCCTCCGAACATTTTTGAGTCGACACAAAATAAAAGAGACGGTCCTTGCTACATGGGCAGCGGAAGAGAGCAAACGAGAATTTCTCGAAAAACTCTTCCCTCGACTTGAATCAATCGACGCTGGCCAAGCCGTTATTAAGCAAATGGCGGCATCCTTGTCGGAGCAGGTGGCGTTTCCAGACCTTATGGGATGGGAGGATGAGGCACTCAAGCTGAAAAGTGCCAAAGAGGCAGTTGCAGCGCTTAAGGTCTACTTGAAACGATCAAAAGAAGATGAACAAAGCCAAAAGGAAAAAGAATCTATTCGGCAAGTCAATCGCGATCGGAGAGAAGACACGTGGCACAGATCGCAAACGCTGGAGAAATTAAACGCACGGCTAGTCCAGCTATTGCCCGAGCAGGGGACTCAATCTGGTGGCTACAGATTTCAGGAATGGTTTTACGATTTGGTCGAGTTTTTTGAAATGCAGTGCCGACGCCCCTATGTTACGTCTGGCCGCCAGATTGATGGAACGGTTACGGTCGAAGGGACCACTTACTTGATCGAGCTGAAGTTCACCTCCGGCCAATCGGATGCAACGGACATCGATAGTCTTCTTGCCAAGCTAACGAATGTTGCCGACAACACTATGGGATTAATGATCTCGATGGCCGGTTTTAGCAGTGTGGCGGTTACTCAGGCGTCGGGGAAAAGAACCCCTCTAATTCTTGCAGACTACGGACACGTCATGGCTCTCCTACAAGGAACGTGGAAATTAGAGGAACTGATTGCTCGCCTCCGCCGCCATGTCTCGCAAACAGGCGAGGCTCTGCTGCCAATGCAGCAGTTGCTGCGATGATCTTGCACGATGGCTAATCGCTACGCCGCCATAGGGCCTGAAGCCGAATTTGAGCCCGGCTCGCGCAACCGTGTGCTACGTAACCGTCTGGGTATTCGCACCGTGAGTCTGATGGATGAGACCGAATCACTGGCCTTGCAGATCGCCCAAGACTGGGCGGTCCGACACTTTGGCTCAGAGCATCGGTTTAGACTTGTGCGAGCTGCACCGCCAATGGCTAGGCGCCATTTACCCGTGGGCTGGTGAGTATCGGAGCGTGAACATCGGCAAGGGCGGATTTCAGTTTGCTGCCGCGCATTTATTGCCGGGCTTGATGGCCGAGTTGGAGCGTGGCCCGATGAAGCAATTCACTCCATGCGCGCCGGGGTCAACGAGAGACGTTGCCCAAGCTCTGGCCGTGGTGCATGCGGAGTTGATCCTGATTCATCCCTTCCGCGAGGGTAACGGCCGGCTGGCTCGTTTGCTGGCCTTGCTGATGGGCTATCAGGCCGGGTTGCCGCCGCTGGATTTTGGCCCCTTGGGTGGGCGGCACAAGCCAGCGTATTTCGCGGCGATACAGGCTGCGATGGGGCGGGACTACGCGCCGCTTATTTTGATGTTCGAGCGCGTGATCCGTCGCGCTTCGCCAACCGGAGCTTGACGTGGGCAAGCAGTTCACTGGTGGTGGCAGGGCGAGGCGCATCCGGCCCGGCATTGAAAGGTGCACGGATGCCTTCGATGGCGGAAGAGGACTTGGCCGCCTGCCACTGGCCGCGCTCCCGCTCTACGGTGGAACGCAGGTAGCGGTTGGATTCGGCAAGGTTTTTCTTCATGACAGCAGCGTATCTCAAATGACCTTCGATCTCTACCATCTATCGATTAAATGGGCCAGGTTGATATTAATTTCTGGCAAGAGACAAGTAGAGAGAATATGCCCAATATGGGTATAATAATGCCCAATATGGGTACGTCAAAAAACAAGCGGAAAACACATTCCCAGGCCAGTCTGGCTGACACGCTGTTTTCCTCAACCCAGCAAAAGGTCCTGGGCCAGCTCTTTGGGCAACCGGATCGCAGCTTCTATGCAACGGAACTCATCATGGCGGTGGGCGGCGGGTCCGGTGCAGTGCAGCGTGAGTTGGCGCGGCTGGAGGCATCGGGCCTGGTAGGCGCGAGCCGCATTGGCAGCCAGAAGCACTATCAGGCCAACCCCGATTCGCCGATCTTTGAGGAGTTGCGAGGGATTGTGCTGAAAACCTCCGGCGCCGCGTTGGGTTTGCGCGTGGCGGAAGCGAAGCCACCGGCATACAGCGTCAAGCTCCATCGCCATGTAGGCATTGCGAAAATCCTGCGGCGCGTGGGTGTGACGCGGCGCGCTCTGGCGGAATTCTGCCGCAAGCGCGGCATCGCCAGGCTGTCGTTCTTCGGCTCGGTGACGCGAGAGGATTTCGGGTCTGACAGCGATGTGGATGTGAGGGTGGAGTTCGAGCCAGGCCGCGTCCCGGGGTTGGGGATCGTGGATGTGAGGGACGACCTCGCACAATTATTCGGCCGGCCCGTAGACCTGTTGACGAACCCGGTGATCTCGAATCCGATCCGCCGCCGGTCCATCGAACGTGACCTGACGGTGGCGTATGCCTCTGGATGAGAACGACGCCGGCTATCTGATGGACATGTTGCTCGCGGGCCGCAGAGTGCAGCGCTTCGTGCAGGGCTTGCCGGCGGAAGCTTTCGCGGGTGACGAGTTGCGCCGCATGGCGGTGGAACGGGCGTTTGAGGTGATCGGGGAGGCAGCCCGCTCACTTTCCGCGGATTTCCGGGAAACACCAGGCGAATTGCCTATCAGTTCAATGATCGGCCTGCGTAATGTCATCGCCCACGGCTACGCTGAAATTGACTACGCTCGGCTGCATCACATCGCGACCGTGGATGTGCCCGGTATGATCCGGATTCTGGAATCCCTGCTGCCCGAAGACTCTGCGTAATGAACTCCGCAACCATCGTCCAGAAACTCTGGAACTACTGCAACATCCTGCGCGATGACGGCTTGTCGTATGGCGACTACGTCGAGCAGCTGACCTTTCTGCTGTTCCTCAAGATGGCGGACGAGCAGGGTCGGCCGCCGTTCTCGCGCAAGTCGCCGATCCCCGCTGAGTATTCGTGGCCGGCGCTGCTCAAGCGCGATGGTGACGAGCTGGAGATTCACTATCGCCATACGCTGGAGGCGCTGGGCAAGCAGGCGGGACTGATTGGCGTGATCTTCCGCAAGGCGCAGAACAAGATTCAGGATCCGGCCAAGCTGCGCCGCTTGATTGCGGACCTGATTGATAAGGAAGAATGGTCTTCACTCGACACCGATGTGAAAGGCGATGCCTATGAGGGCCTGTTGGAGAAAAACGCGGCGGATGTGAAGGGCGGCGCCGGCCAGTACTTCACGCCGCGTCCGCTGATCCAGGCGATTGTGGACGTGGTGCAGCCCAGGCTCGGTGAAGTGATTTGCGACCCGGCCTGCGGCACCGGTGGTTTTCTGCTGGAGGCTTACACGCACATCCGTCGTCACAGCAAACCGAGCCAAAAGGAAATCAATACGCTGCATGCGGACGCACTGCGTGGTGTGGAGTTGGTGGATAGCGTGGCACGGTTGTGCTGCATGAACCTGGTTCTGCATGGCATCGGCGGCAATCCGTCCGGGCCAGTGCCGGTGGCGGTGAAGGATGCGCTGGCGACCAAGGGCGACGAGTTCGAGGTGGTGCTGTCGAATCCGCCCTTTGGCAAGAAGAGTAGCGTGACCATCGTCAACGACGCCGGCGAATCTTCACGCGAGACGCTGACGATTCACCGCGATGATTTCTGGGCGACGACTAGCAACAAGCAGCTCAACTTTGTGCAGCACATCTTCAGCACGCTCAAACAGCACGGTCGTGCAGCGGTGGTGGTGCCAGACAATGTGCTGTTCGAGGGCGGTGCGGGCGAGACCATTCGCCGTGAACTGCTAAAGCGCGCCGACGTGCACACATTGCTGCGCTTGCCCACAGGCATCTTCTACGCCCAAGGCGTGAAGGCGAACGTGGTCTTCTTCGACAAGAAGCCGGCGCGCGAAAAGCCTTGGACGGACAAGCTGTGGATTTACGACCTGCGCACCAACATGCACTTCACGCTCAAGGAGAATCCGCTGAAGCGGGCGGATCTTGATGAGTTTGTGGCTTGCTACAACGCGAAGAATCGGTTTGAGCGAGAAGAGACGTGGAGTGCGGAAGCTACCCCTCACCCGGGCGAGCATGTCTCGCCGCCTCTCCCCGCAAGCGGGGCGAGGGGGCAAGAGGGGCGGTGGCGCTGTTACGGCTACGACGAGCTGATCAAGCGCGATAAGGCCAGCCTCGATATTTTCTGGCTCAAGGACGAAAGCTTGTCGGAGTCCGAAAACCTGCCGCCGCCGGATGTGATTGCGCGGGAGATCATGGATGATCTCGAAGCGGCGCTCGGACAGATGCGTGAAATCGTTGCCGACCTGGGGTCGGCCACTGCTGCTGATGAGGCATGATGAATGCGGATCCCAACTGCGATGAATGGTTTGGGGCAGGAAGCGGTGCAGCGTAGCGGATTCAATCCCTGAAATTATCAAACTGCACCGCAATCTCCAGCTCCGCCTTGCGCAGGAACGCCATCGCCAGCTGAAGGTCGTCGCGCTTCTTGCCGTTGACGCGAAGTTTGTCGCCGGTGATGGAGGCTTCGACCTTGATCCTGGAATCCTTGAGCTTGGCGACGATCTTCTTGGCCTCTGCCTGTTCGATGCCTTGCTTGATGGTGATTTTCTGGCGCGCGCCGGCGAGGTTGGTTTCGACGTCACCGGCTTCCACTGCGCGGAGGTCAATGTGTCGTCCGGCAAGCCGGCGATGCAGCATCTCGATCATCTGGTCGAGATGGGACTCGCTCGGTGCGGTCATCGCCACGACGTATCCTTCCAGCGTGAAGCTGGCGCCGGTGCCGCGCAGGTCGTAGCGGTTTTCCAGGTCGCGCTTGGCCTGGTCGACCGCGTTGGTCATTTCGTGCTTGTCGACTTCGGAGACGATATCGAATGAGGGCATGGTGGCTGATCAGTGATGGTGGATCAGGCGCCAGTATATTGGGCGCGGCGGCGAATCTACGCTTTGGTTTTCTTGCTGCGCGTTGCGGGTTTACGTGGAGGTGACGTGCGCTGGTATTGCGCGCGCGGCTTCTGCACTTGTCCGCGTGTGGTGACGTGGATGTGTGAGCGTAGCCAGGCGGCGAATTCTTTTTCCGTCAGCTTGCTTTCCGCGAGTGCAAGGATCGTGATGTATTTGTCTTCGAGCGTCGCGTCCAGTTCGGCATCGTTGAGCGCGAGAAACGTGCGATACGTGACGTGCGCGCTGCGCTTGTTGCCGTCAACAAAGGGATGATTCTTGGCGATACCGAAGGCGAGGCTCGCAGCAAGGTCCGCCAGATCTGGCGCGGGATCACCATAGGAAAAAAGTTGCTGCGGCCGCGCCAGCGCGGATTGGAGCAGGTTGTCATCGCGCACGCCGGCGCTGCCGCCGTGCTCGGCAATCTGCCGGTCGTGCAGCGCCAGCAGCAGCGGTTTTTCGATCCAGACGATCATGGCAGTTCTCAGCTATCCGCGAGTCTGCGCAGCAGGGCGCGGTCGTCGTGCATAACGCGCTCGGCCACTTCCATCTGCTGCGCGAACACCGGGTCGTGCGGCATCAGCTTGATGCCGTCGGGTGTTTCGGTCACATACAGTTCGTCGCCCTTGTCCACGCGCAGGCGCGCGAGCAGTTCCTTGGGCAGGATGACGCCGGCGGAATTTCCAACAGTGGTGATCTTGAGTTTCATGTCAACGCTCCGTAATTCATGTGATTATAACGTATGTAATTACATGATGACAAAGCCTTGTGAAAGCTCAGCCGGACTTGATTGCCGCGTAAGCGCCCAACGCGCGGGTGCGCGATGCAGCAAGGTCGACGATGCGCGTCGGGTAGCTGGTGCCTGCGAGCAGCGCAGGCTTTTCCCAGGGCGCATGCAATGCATGATCCGGTAGCGCGGCAAGTTCTGGCAGCCAGCGGCGCAGGTAGATGCCATCCGGGTCGAATTTCCGCGACTGCAGTACGGGATTGAAGATGCGGTAGTACGGCGCGGCGTCGGCACCGCAACCGGCGACCCATTGCCAGCCGAGCGTGTTGCTGGCGAGGTCGGCGTCGACCAGCGTGTCCCAGAACCAGCGCGCACCCTCCTGCCAGTTCACCAGCAGGTTCTTGGTCAGCAGGCTGGCGACAATCATGCGCACGCGGTTGTGCATCCAGCCGCTGGCCCAGAGCTGGCGCATGCCGGCGTCGACAATGGGGATGCCGGTGCGGCCGCGTTGCCAGGCTTCGAGATCGCCGATGTAGTCGCTGCGCCCGCGCCACGGAAAGCGGCCGAACTTGTCGGCGTAGAGCGGCTGCTCCGGCGTCTGCGGGTAGTGGAACAGCAGGTGGTGTGCGAATTCACGCCAGCCGATTTCGCGGATGAAATGCTCGCTGCCGGCCAGCGCGCCGGCCTCGTTCTCCCGGACGGCCTGCGCCTGCGCGCGCGCGACGATCTGGCGCGGGCTGATCTCGCCGAAATGCAGATGCGGCGACAGCGACGAGGTGGCGGCAATGCCGGGCAGGTCGCGCTCGGTCTTGTAGCCGGGCATGCGTTCGTCGCAGAAGCGTCCAGGCTGCGCCAGCGCGGCGGCTTCGCCCGGCTGCCAGTTCACGTAGAGGCCGTCGTCCCAGGCGACTTTCGGCAGCAGGCCCAGCGACAGCAGTGGCAGGCTCGCAGGGAGTTTGTCCGGGGCGCGGATCTGCGCGGGCGCCGCCAGCGGTGCTGGGTGGCCGAGGTGCGCCGAGGCGTTGCGCCAGAACGGCGTGAACACGCGGTAAGGGTCTCCGCTGCCGGTCTTGAGCGTCCACGGCTCGAACAGCAGCGCGCTGTTGAAACTCTCGGCTTCGATGCCATCGCTGCGCAATGCGTCCTTGACGCGGGTATCGCGCGCGATGGCAGCCGGTTCGTAGAGGCGGCTCCAATAGATGGCGCTGGCGCCGGTTTCGGCAATCAGCGTCCGCAATTCAGCCAAACTGTCGCCCCGGCGGATGACTAGCGGCGATCCGAGAGCAGCCAGCGAATCGCCCAGGGCCTTGAGGCTGCGGTGTAGCCACCAGCGGCTGGCGGCACCCGGTGACCAGGGCGCTTCCTCGTCCGGCGCATGAATAAATACCGGCAATACCCGTTCATGGCGTTCACAGGCGGCCAGCAGGGCGGGGTGGTCGGTCAGGCGCAGGTCGCGGCGGAACCAGAGCAGGGCGGTGGACATTGGGCAGGAGAATAAAGATTTGGTTATGGCCTGATACGCAGAAACCGGCCTGCCCGATGCGTATAATTCGCGCCCTATGACCGCCGCCCTCGCCATTTCCGGCATCCGCAAGTCCTACGGCAAACTCGAAGCTTTGAAAGGCGTTGAATTCCAGATTCAGCGCGGCGAGTTTTTCGGCCTGCTCGGCCCCAACGGCGCGGGCAAATCCACGCTGATCAGCATCATCGCCGGCCTGGTGCGCGCCAGCGAAGGCCGCATCAGCGTGCTGGGCCACGACACCGTCAGCGACTGGCGTGCGGCGCGGCGCAGCATCGGCGTGGTGCCGCAGGAACTGGTGTTCGATCCGTTCTTCAACATCGTCGACATGCTGCGCATCCAGGCCGGCTATTACGGCTGCGGCAAGGAAAACTGGCCGTGGATCGACCATCTGCTGGAGCAACTGGACCTGTCCGGCAAGCGCGGTTCGAGCATGCGCGCGCTGTCCGGCGGCATGAAGCGCCGCGTGCTGATCGCGCAGGCGCTGGTGCACAAGCCGCCGGTGGTGATTCTCGACGAGCCGACCGCAGGCGTGGACGTGGAACTGCGCCGCACCCTGTGGAAGTTCATGCGCGAGCTGCACAGCGGCGGCACCACCGTGGTGCTGACCACGCACTACCTGGAAGAAGCGCAGGATCTGTGCGAGCGCATTGCCATCCTCGACAAGGGCAAGCTGTGCGCGCTGGAGACCACGGCGCACCTGCTGGCGCAGCATCCGTTTCGCTTCCTGCGGCTCAAGCTCGCAGATGCCGAGAAGTTGCCGCAGGACCTGCGCGCGCTGGTCACCAGCGAGAAGAACGGCACGCTGGAACTCAAGCTTGAAACCGGCCGCCATCCCATCGGCGGCGTGCTGGAAGCGCTGCGGCAGTCGGGCAGCGGCATCGAGGACATCCACACGCGCGAGCCGACGCTGGAAGACATCTTTGTGGAGCTGACCCGATGAACGATCATCTCGGCTTCTATACGCTGCTGCAGAAAGAGATCAAGCGTTTCTGGAGCGTGCTCGGCCAGACCGTGACCGCGCCGGTTGTGACCGCGCTGCTCTACCTGCTGGTGTTCGCGCAGGCGATGAGCGGCCGCGTCGAGGTCTATCCGGGTG
>JBOICK010000061.1:0-23828 GCA_050739895.1 Stenotrophobium sp. | reverse complement strand
CTCTCCCCTTGCGGGAGAGGGGCAGGGGAGAGGGGATGCCCGATCGACTCCAAAGTTTCGCCAAGTCCCTGCGCCGCAAAATGACGGATGCGGAACAAAAGTTGTGGTTACACCTGCGGGCACATCGATTCCAAGGGCATAAGTTCAAGCGACAACAGCCTTTAGGCTCATACATCGCGGATTTCGTCTGTTTCAGTGCGCGATTGATTGTCGAAGTGGATGGGAGTCAGCATCTGGAGAGTCCGCGTGATGCGAAGCGCGATGAATGGTTCAAGGCAAACGGTTTTCGTGTGTTGAGATTCTGGAATGATCAGGATTTGCAGGAGACGGAAGCGGTGTTGGAAGCGATATTGAATGCAGTTGAGGCGACCCCTCTCCCCAACCCCTCTCCCACAAGGGGAGAGGGGATTGAGCCGTGCACGCTTGACTCCTCTCTCCCCTTGCGGGAGAGAGGCCGGGAGAGAGGGGGCGACAAGCCATGAATATCGCAACCATCCTCGACATGGCTGCCGAGGCTTTTGGTGACCGTGTCGCCGTGGCCTGCCGCGACAGCCGCTACACCTACGCCGAGTTGCGTGAGGCAGCGTATCGCGCTGCAGCGGCAATCAAGAGCAGCGGCGCGCAATACGTCGCGCTGCTGGATGTGAACAGCCCGGCCGCGCCGGTCGCGATCTTTGCCGCCGCGTTCGCGGGCATTCCATATGTGCCGCTCAACTATCGTTTGACCAAGCCGGAGATCAACGAACTGGTCGAACGTGTTGCGCCCGCGTACCTGGTGACGAGCGCGGATTACGCCAAGCTGCTGGAGCCACGTGCCGGCGTGCAGGTGATCGACCGCGCCGCGTTCCTGTCGCTGCCGGCCACCAATGCGGTGCCCGAGATTGGCGACGATCCGCGCGCCGTCGCCGTGCAGCTGTTCACCAGCGGCACCACCGGCAAGCCCAAGGCCGCGATCCTGCGCCACGAGAACCTGATGAGTTACATCGTCGGCACGGTTGAGTTTGCCGCCGCCGATGAGAACGACGCGATCATCGTCACTGTGCCGCCGTACCATATCGCCGGCATCTCGGCGGTGTTGTCGTCGACCTACGCCTGCCGTCGCATGGTGCAGCTCGAAGGCTTCGACGCCAAGGCCTGGCTCGCCGCCTGCCGCGAGCACAGCGTCAGCAACGCCTTCCTGGTGCCGACGATGCTGCAACGTATCGTCGATCATCTGGCCGAGAGCGGCGAAGCTGCGAACCTTCCGGCTTTGCGCGCACTGGCCTACGGCGGCGGCAAGATGCCGTTGTCGACGATTCAGAAAGCGATGCAATTGCTGCCGCAGGTCGATTTCACCAACGCCTACGGCCTGACCGAAACCAGCTCGACCATCGCCGTGCTCGGTCCGGAAGATCATCGCGCAGCCGCCGCCAGCAGCGATCCCGCGGTGCGCCGCCGTCTTGGTTCGGTCGGCAAGCCGGGTGCGGTCGAGCTGGAGATCCGTGACGACAGCGGCAAGGTGCTCGGCGTTGAAGAAGCCGGCCTCGTGTTCGTGCGTGGGCCGCAGGTCTCGGGCGAATATCTGCAGCAGGGCAGCCAGCTGGATGCCGGCGGCTGGTTCCCGACCAAGGACCGCGGCTATCTGGATGCCGAAGGCTATCTGTTCCTCGACGGGCGCTCGGACGATGTGATCGTGCGTGGCGGCGAGAATATTTCGCCAGGCGAGATCGAGGACGTGCTGCTGACGCATCCGGCGGTTGCCGATGCTGCGGTCGTCGCGATGCCGGACGAGCAGTGGGGCGAGAGTGTTGCTGCCGCGATCGTGCTCAAGCCGGGTGCCGCCGTGAATGCCGGTGAGCTACAGGAATTGGTCAAGAGCAAGCTGCGCTCTTCGCGCGTGCCGCAGAAAATCGTGTTCAAGGACGCGCTGCCTTATAACGAATTGGGCAAGATACTGCGTCGCGTGATTCGCCAGGAATTCATCTAGGCGCTGTGCACCGGAGTAGAGCCATGTTCGTCATCGAAAAAATGCTGGAGATCGATGCGCCCGCCGCGCGCGTCTGGGAAGTCATCACCGATGTGAAGCGCTATCCGGAATGGAATCCGTTCATGCGCGAATGCAGCACCACGTTCAAGCCGGGCGACCCCATCGACATGAAGGTGCAGCTGATGGCCAAGCCGCAGCCGCAGCGCGAATGGGTGCTGGAGTATGTCGAGGGCAAGCGCTTCGCCTACAACATGAAGCCGGTGCCGGGCGGCACGCTGGCCAGTTTCCGTTCGCATGAAGTCGAGTCGTTGCCTGACGGCCGCACACGTTACCGTTCGTACTTTTATCTCAAGGGCTGGCTGATGCCGGTGGTGCGCGGCTTGCTGGGCGCGCGCCTTGAAAAGGGTTTTGAAGGCATGACGCAGGGCATCAAGCAGCGTGCAGAACAGTTGCACGCCCGCAGTCGCGCCGCGCGCTAGGCTGCGTTCGGGTTTCGGCCCGCTGCAGCGCCGGATGACGCCACCCGCTGTCCATGAATACGGTGCGTAGTCTGTTATGAATAATTGTTTATTTGTAAAATTATATGATAATTATTCACATTCTCTCTGGGCACATCACCGGGAGCGGGTGCCGTTGCCGCGCAAGAAGCTGACAGTTTTTTCGGGCGTCATGCCGTCCTGCAGTTGCTGATGTCCGCCCGATCCGATTCCATACACGACTTCGCGCAGCGCTACGCGGCGCTGTTGCTGAGCACGCTCGATGTGCCGACGCCGGCGGACACGATCATCGCGCCGCAGGTGCATCCGGCGCTGTCCTGGGCGCGCAGCGGCTTGATGGCGCTGACCGGGTTCGCGGATGCTGCGCCGCTGATGTGTCCGCTGCCGCTCGCCGCCTGCGCCGATGGCGCACTTGCTGCATTGGTGAGTCTCGCGCCAGCGGATGCGTTTGATGATCTGAACGGTGCCGGCCTGCTGGCAGGGCGTGCCGCCATCGCCGGCCATGCGCGCAACGGCGTGGTCTCGCCCGGCGGCAGTTGTCGCCTGCTGACGACGCGCGACGGGCAGATCGCACTGAATCTTGCGCGCGACGATGATCGCGCGCTGTTGCCGGCCTGGCTCGAAGACGAGAGCGTGACAGACGGCGCCACACTCGATAAGGCCGTACGTGCCCAGACGATGCACAACCTGGTCGAACGCGGCCGACTGCTTGGGCTGGCCGTCGCGCCCGTGGTGCCGCCGCCGTCGCGCCACACGCCGTGGTTCACGGTGACGCATCAAGGCGCGCGCGCTGCAACTCGCCGTGCCAGACCGCGCGTGCTGGACTTGTCCTCGCTCTGGGCCGGACCGCTGTGCGGCCATCTGCTGCAACGTTGTGGTGCTGAGGTGATCAAGGTTGAAAGCCTGCAGAGGCCCGACGGCGCGCGGCGCGGGCCGCCGGAATTCTTTGACCTGCTCAATGCCGGCAAGCGCAGCGTCATGCTGGACTTCGCTTCCGTGCAAGGTCGTGCTCAACTGCTCGCACTGATTGCGCAGGCCGATATCGTGATCGAGGCGTCGCGCCCCCGCGCACTGCGGCAGATGGGTATTCATGCGGAAGCGCTGATTGATGAACATCCGGGTCTGACGTGGGTCAGCCTCAGCGGCTATGGCCGCGGCGAGCCGCAGGAGAACTGGATTGCCTATGGCGACGATGCAAGCGTCGCGGCGGGACTCTCCTATCTGATGCGCGAGGCGACGGGTGCTGCCGTGATTGTCGGTGATGCCATCGCCGATCCGCTGACCGGCCTGCACGCGGCGCTCGCCGCCTGGGCTTGTCACCGGCAAGGCCGCGGACAACTGCTGTCGCTGGCGCTGACCGACGTCGTGCGCCATTGCATCCAGTTCGACCGGCCGATTTCGGCTGAGGCATTGAAACAGCGCCAGCGCGACTGGACGCAGATCGCAAAGGATGAAGTCCGCACGCCGCAGTCGCGCATCGCTTCGGCGCATGCGGCTACGCTGGGCGCGGATGCCACAGCGGTCCTCGCGGAATGGGGCGTCTCGTGTTGATTCGCAATGCCGAAATTGATTTCGGTACACGCGTCGATCTGCGTATCGCGCAGGGCAGGATTGCCGCGATCAATCATTCACTGGCGCCGCTGCCTGCCGAAGAGGTGATTGATGCGCAAGGCGGCGCATTGTTGCCGGGACTTCACGATCACCATGTGCATCTGTATGCCAGCGCCGCCGCGCGGGCTTCGGTGCCCTGCGGTCCGCCGCAGGTGCGCGACGCGGCTGCGCTGCGCGAAAGCCTGCGTGTTGCCGCCGCACAACTCGTCGCCGGAGGCTGGTTGCGCGGCGTCGGTTATCACGAGTCGGTGGCCGGCGAGATTGACCGCGACTGGCTCGATGCCGTGTTGCCGGATCATCCGGTGCGCATCCAGCATCGCAGCGGGCGCCTGTGGATTCTGAACTCCTGTGCACTTCGCGAGGTCGGCGCGGAAAGCGATGTGGATACTCCGCTGGAGCGCGTCGGCGCGCGCGCGACCGGCCGGCTCTACGACGGCGACGCCTGGCTGCACAGCCGCATGCCAGCCACGCGGCCATCGCTGCACGACATCAGCCGCCAGTTTGCAAGTTACGGCGTCACCGGCCTCACCGACACCAGTCATCACAACGGCGCGGAGGAACTCGCGGCCTTCGCCAGTGCGCGTGCGCGCGGCGAACTGCGGCAGGACCTGCGCGTGATGGGCGATGCGCGGCTCGACGATGTGACTGGCATCACCGGCGTCGAGCGCGGCGAGCACAAGTTTCACCTGCATGATCACGCGCTGCCGGAGTTCGACGGCCTCTGCACCGACATCCGGCGCAGTCATCGTGCGCAGCGCGGGGTGGCGTTTCACTGCGTGACGCGCACCGACCTTGTGTTCGTGCTGGCGGCGCTGCGTGAAGCGGGCAGTGCGTCGGGCGACCGTATTGAGCACGCCGCCATAGCTCCGCCGGAGCTGCTACCCGAGATGCGTGCGCTGGGTCTGACGGTGGTGACGCAACCGCATTTCATCGCCGAGCGCGGCGATGCCTATCTGCGCGACGTCGCCGCCGATGACCAGCCCTCGCTGTACCGCCTGCGCGGATTCCTCGATGCCGGTGTGCCGCTGGCGGGCGGCAGCGATGCACCGTATGGCGATGCCAATCCGTGGGCGGCAATGCAGGCGGCTGTTACGCGCCGTACCCGCGAAGGAAAATCAATCGGTGCCGAAGAAGCCCTGACACCTGAGCAGGCGCTGGTCCTGTTCACTGCTCCGCTGGATGCGCCCGGCGCCGCGCCGCGCCGCGTGATCGTCGGCGCATCCGCCGATCTCTGCGTGCTTGCCAAGCCGTGGCACAAAGCGCGCGCTGATTTGTCGCAGGTGCGTGTACGGCTGACGCTCAAGGATGGCGTCGAGATATGGCGAGAGGCGGAAAAGTAGCTGCGGGGTTCGCTGTGCGTGCCGCGCCGGTCGTTTGGCAGCAGGGCGCTCGATGGACGCGGCGCCCTACTGCGGCAACGATCAGAACGGGAAACGCAGGCCGACGCGGAATTCTCGGGCGTCGGTGTCGACTCCGCCGCTACTGCTGCGGTCGATCCGGTATTCGGTGAACAAACCGACAGTTGGCCCCATGAACGTCATTCCAATCCGGTATTCCGGGCCGATGGCTTTTGCATCTGTATCCTTGTTTTTCAGATCGACGCGGCCGACCCGGCCATAAGCCGTCAGTCCCGGCATCAGATCGGCGGAAAGCTGCAGATGCAGACCATAACCATCTGCGTTGGTCGAGTTGCCGCCGGCGCTGGCGCGAGAGTAGATGTATTCGCCATAAATTCCACCGCGGACCGGTCCCGGTGCGGTTTGCAGACCGCCGCCCAACCGGGTTTGCTGGCCGTCGGCATCGTTGCTGCCTTTGCCGCTGATTTTTTCGTATTCGCCGGTCAGGTCAAAGTGCTGCTGGAACTCGGCCAAGCCGCGCGCACCGTAGCCTTTGTAGCCAGCGCTGCCACTGGTTCCTGCCGCGGAAGCCTTTATGTTGAGGGACGGCACGTAATAGGCATCGAGCCAGCTGCCGGCGTCGGCATGAGCGACCAGCGGCAGCAGGGCGGTAGCACAGGTCAGGATCAGGATGTTTTTTTTATTCATGGTTCCTCGTGGGTGGTGAGATAGAGCGGTGCCGGCGAAGTATAGCCAGAGGGACGAGGCCCGCTGTTGTGTGTCAGGGAAAACGGTTGTTAATAAATATACACAATATAATATTATATTCAAAATAAAATAACATAAATTCAAGCTCCGGCCAGACAGCGGGCGGTGATGCATGAGGTTTGTGCCAAGGCTTGCAGTCGCCTAGTCCAAGCAGAGTATGAATTTCGAGAATGAATTTGCAAAACTCCGTTGCAGTCAACTCCACTTTCTCCGAGATGCGCCATGAGTGCAGCGGCGGCCAGCACAAACGCAGGAACCGGCCCGGTTAAATCCGCGGCGCGGGTCGGGCGTCCGCCGCGCGTGAGTGTGCAGGCGATTGTCGATGCAGCGCTGGCGATCGGCCTGGAAAAAATCACGCTCAAGCAGATCGCCGACCAGCTCGGCGTGGCGCAGGCGACGCTGTATCGCCACGTCAGCAATCGCGACGAACTGGTGCGGCTCGCGACTTTCCAGTTGACCTTGTCGCGGCGCATGCCGGGGGCAGCCGATGCGCACTGGTCCGATCTGGCGGTGCGCTACGCCGAGAGCCTGTTTGAGTCGTTCACCGCCGAGCCGCTGCTGATTGCCCAGTTGCTCAAGGGCGAGCTGGGCCCGCATGCGGAAGTGGATGTGCTGGAGCAGTTCCTGGGCACAATCACGCAACATGGATTTTCCGAGATCGAGGGCGTGCAACTGTTTCACGCCATCGGCATGATCACCATCGGCGCGGCGGCCGGCACCATCGGCCTCAGCGCCAGCACTGCCGCGGGCCAGCCTTGGCGGGGCGCGATGCAAAACACCCTGGCGGAACGCGATGACGCCGAGTTGCCGCGCGTGCGCCGCGTGCTGCCGGCGACGCTCGACGCCGATCCGATTCCCTGGCTGCCGGCGCTCAGGGCCCTGCTCTCAGGCATCGCCGCTGCGCGCGGTGAGTCCCTGCCGCCGGTTTCAAAAGATTTTTCACCCACCACACGTCTAAAAAGCCGCGTTGCCGGCTAACACCGAGGAGTTGTTCCCATGACTGCACCCACCGCAGCGACACCCGCAAACACCAATGGCCGCGTCGAGATCAATGGCCTGATCTTCAATCCTTACTCCAAGGATTTCATCCGCAATCCTGATCCGGTGTGGCAGCGCCTGATGAAGGAATTTCCGTTTGCCTGGCACAAGGACTTGCAGATGTGGCTGGTCAGCAGCCACGAACTTTGCGACAAGGTGCTCAAGGACAACCGCTTTTCGCCGAATTTCCGCGTCTGGGAACTGGCGCCGCCGCCGAAGGCCGAGGCTGACAAGAACGACTTCGATTTCGCTTTCGAGAAGGGCTTTTTTGCGGTGACGCCGAAAGAGCATCTGCGCCTGCGCAAGCTGACCATGCCGGCATTTTCCAAGCCGGTGATGGGCAAGATCGATGGCAAGATCCACGACCTGGTCGAGGATTGTTTCAACGCCATCGGCGACGCCGAGGAATTCGATGTCTACGAGACGCTGGCGAACAAGATTCCGGTGCGATCGATCGCGCGCATGATCGGCGTCTCGACCAGCATGGAAGAGTTCTTCCACGAGTTCGCGGTCAGTGTGATCAAGTCGACGCGCATCAATCTTGGCGTCAAGGAGCGCGACGCGGCAATGCAGGGCACGCTGCCGGGTTTCAAGTATTTCCGCGAGCAGATCGCCGCGCGCCGCGCGTTGCCGCATCCCGGCGATGATTTCCTCGGCAGCCTGGTCGGTGCTACCGACAACGGCGAGAAGCTCGACGATTACGAGATTCTCTCGGTGGTGTTCGCGTTGATCACCGCCGGCTCGGATACCGCCACCGACCTGCATACCTTCCTGATTCACGGCCTGCTCAAGAATCCTGATCAGTACGAGTTGCTCAAGCAAAAGCCCGAACTGATGGAGAACGCCATCATCGAGCTGCTGCGTTATGGCTCCTTCGGCAAGATGCCGTTCTTCCGTTTTGCCACCGAGGACATCGAGTTCGCCGGCCAGCAGGTCAGGAAAGGCCAGGCGATCGGCGTCAATATCCAGGCGGCCTGGCACGATCCGGCGAAGTGGGAGAACCCGAACACGCTGGACATCACGCGCCGTCTCGACGGCAACATCGTGTTCGGCGCCGGCGCGCATTTCTGCATCGGCACCTACCTGGTGCGCGTGCAGGGCATGCTGATGCTCAAGGAGTTCATCAAGCGTTTCCCCAACGCCGAGCTGGCCGATGGCGATGGCCGCATCGACTACGAATATACCCATCACAACGCACGGCGCATCAACAAGCTGATCGTCAAGACCAACACCAAGACTGTGCGCAAGGCCGCTTGAGAACATGAAAAAGTGGATCTGCGTCATCTGCGGTCACATTTACGACGAGGCCGCCGGCAACCCGGATACGGGCATCGCCGCCGGCACCCGCTTTGCAGACCTGCCAGAGGATTGGACCTGTCCCGAGTGCGGTTCGCCTAAATCGGCGTTTGAAGAGTACACGGCATAAATCCCGCAGCATTCAGGAGACGCGCAAACATGAAGCAGAAGATCGAGGCGCGCTACCCGGCGCCGTCCAGTGTCGTCATCAAAATGATGACGGACAAGAAGTTCCATTGCGACCGGCTGGAAATGCAGGGACACAAGGTCTATGACGTCGTCAGTCATGGCTTTGACGGCAAGGATTTCAGCATCAAGTTCAAGCGCAAGTTGCCGGCCGCCGCCATTACCCATGAAGACATCTGGAATGTCGCCAGCAAGACCGGGCGTGTTCTGGTTGAGCTGCACGGCATGCCGGTGGAGATGAGCGGCGTCACTTCTCTGCGGGATGAGGGTGAGGAATGCGTGATGACTTACGAATGGGATATCCATTCAAAGGTGCCATTGGTCGGGGGCAAGATCGAGAAAACCATCGCCGCAGAGAACGAAAAGGCCATCCCTGAACAGACCCGGCTGGGTATCGAGTTGCTCAAGAACTACCGTTGAAAGCCTGCTTTGGCAGCAGGCTGGCAGCCGAACACGTGGAACCCGGCAGGAACATAATCGGTTTGGACGATGCCCGTGGTTTTGGCTGGGTTAACATTTATCGACGGCATCGGGGGAGTGGTGTTTGCTCCGGATTGACCATTCGGGTCCTATTGGCAAACGTGATTGTTGTGAGGAGAGCAAAAATGAATTTCAAATCCGTGTTTTTCACCTGTGCAGCGGCGGTGGTTGCCGTGCTGCCGGTCCAATCCGCGCTGGCCAAGGTGTCTGCGGCGGAAGCCGCCGAGCTCAACGGCTCCAAGCTGACCTGTGAAGGTGCCGAGCGTGCCGGCAGCGCCGATGGCGTGGCGGCATTCACCGGCAAGTATGTTGGCACCTGGCCGGGCATGCGCCATCCCAACGGTGCAGCCGGCTATGAACCGGGCCCGTTTGCCAACGAGAAACCATTGTTCACGATCACCGCGCAGAACATGGCTCAATACGAAAGCAAGCTGACCGAAGGCGAAAAAGCCTTGCTGAAGAAGTATCCGAATAGCTACCGCATGAACGTTTATCCGAGCCATCGCGATTTCGGTTTCGCGCCCTGGGTCTGCGATACCACCAAGAAGAATGCTGTCACCGCCGAGGTGATTCACGACGGACACGGCATCACCGGCATCAGTGGCGCGATCCCGTTCCCGTTCCCGCAGAGCGGTCTCGAGGCGATCTGGAACGTCATCAACCCGCACCGCGCCTGGACTGAAAAAGTGACCTACGACGTGGCCGATGTTTATGCCAACGGCAGCATCGCCTGGGGCAAGAACCGCTTCATGACGCTGAATCCCGGCAACAATCCCGACCAGCGCGGCTCGTTCCAGGACAAGTTCAACGCGTACTTCTATACCAGCTACCTGCTGCCCGAGCGCGACAAGGGCTTCACCGCGGTTGGATACCAGCCCAACGATTACACCCACGATGCGACCCAGTCGTGGCAGTACCTGCCCGGCATCCGCCGCGTGCGTCAGGCACCTGAAGTGGGCTTCGATTACCCGGTGCCGCCGGCCGGCCTGCGCACTGTGGATGACGACTACGGCTTCAACGGCTCGCCGGAGCGCTACACCTGGAAGCTGATCGGCAAGAAGGAGTTCTACGTTCCCTACGACAACTTCAAGATCAACGATCCGGCGGTCAGCTACAAGGATCTGATCAAGCCCAACACGGTCAATCCGGAATATGAGCGTTATGAACTGCATCGCGTCTGGGTGATTGAAGGCGACCTCAAGCCCGGCGTCCGGCATATCTACAGCAAGCGCATCGTCTACGCCGACGAGGACAGCTGGCTGGCCCTGCTGGCGGATAACTACGATGCGCGCGGACAGTTGTTCCGCACCACGCTGGTCAATTATTTCTACTCGCAACAGTCGAAAGCGTTTCACCGCGGCGCGACGATCTACAACGACCTCACCTCCGGCGCCTACGAGGCGACCTATCTGAGCAACGGCGCCGGCGACAACTGGTGGCAGATCAACATCCCGTTGAAGCCATCGATGTTCAGCCCGGAAGCGGCAGCCCGCGGCGGACATTGATAGCAAAAATTCAAGTAGGGACGGTTCTCTGCCCGGCACACGCCGGGCAGAGCTTTTAAAGACATCAATCACAGATCAGAGCAGACAGTTCTGGGGAGAAGGAAGATGAAGACGGCATTTATCACCGGCGCCAACATCGGTCAGGCCAATCTGCTGGTCAAGGCGCTGTCGGCGCAGGGCTGGCGCGTGTTTGCCGGGGTGTTGCCCGGTGCGCCGACCGATCTCAAGACCGGCGGCAACATCACCGTCGTCGACCAGGATGTTTCCAGCACCGAGTCGGTGAACAAGAGCGCCGAGTTTGTGACGCAGGCGCTTAACGGCCAGGGACTCGACCTGCTGATGAACGTCGCCGGCGTTGCCAACATCGCCGTCGGCATGCTCGAAGGCGTGGACCTCGCGCAGGCTGAGCGCCTGTTTCACATCAACATGTTCGGCCAGTTGCGCGTAATCAAGGCGTTCCTGCCGCTGATCCGCAAGAACGCGCCGGGTTCGCGCATCGCCAACTACAGTTCGGGCGCGATCCTCGCCAACCCGGTCGGCGCCGGCGTCTACAACATGACCAAGCATGCGATACACGGCATGACGCTGACCCTGCGCCACGAACTGGCCGCGTTCGGCATCCAGGTCACTTCAATCATCCCCGGCGGCGTGCTGACGGCGATGTCGGCGAACGCGCACGAGAACACCAGGAAGACCTGGGCGATGCAGCCCGAGAGCATCCGCAAGGTCTACGAGCCGCACCTGGGCAATACGGTGATGAAGGTGCTGCCCGACATGCTGGAAAAAAGCGGCGCCACGCCAGAACAGGCGCTGGCAGGCACATTGGTCATCCTCAACAAGAAAAAATGGAAGCCGATGGAATACCTCGGCAAGGACGTCAAGCCGATGGGTGTAATGCGTCGCCTGCTGTCCGACAGCCAGCTTGAAGGCATGATGCGCTCCGCCTTCAAGATTCCTTCCTACAAGGGATGAGACCCAGATGAACGCCGCTCTCAAGGAAAGCAATCCGTACAGCGCGCTATTCGAGCGTCAGCTTGTTAAATCGCAGCAACTGGCGCAGACCGGTGCGGCCGAGCGCGTCGACAAGTTGCGAAAGCTGCTCAAGGCGACTCTGGACGCGCGCCCGGCAATCCTTGAAGCCGGCTACAAGGAGCTGCGCCTGAGCCCGACCGATCTTGACGCGCAGTTGATGATGGTCAAGGGCGAGGCCGAATTCATCGCCAAGCATCTGGCCTCGTGGATGGCCGACCAGCCGGTTCAGGGTTCGCTGATGACGCTCGGCAAGAAGAGCTACATCCGCCATGAGCCGAAGGGCATGGTGCTGCACGTCTCGACCTGGAACGCGCCGATTGCCGAAGCCTTCGTCATGGCGATGGGTGCCATTGCCGCCGGCTGCACCTTTGCGCTCAAGCCTTCGGAGCTGGCGCCGCATTCGGCGCAGGTGATTGCCGATATCGTTGCCAAGGTTTTTGTAGAAGATGAATTCGCCGTTTTGCAGGGTGGGCCGGAAGTATCGACCGACCTGCTGAAGCTGCCGTTCAACCACATCTTCTACATCGGCGGCCACGGCGTCGGCCGCATCGTGATGCGTGCCGCCGCGGAGCATTTCGCCAGCGTGACGCTGGAGATGGGCGGCAAGAATCCGACGATCATCGACCAGACTGCGGACCTCGCCGAAGCCGGCCGCAAGATCGCCTGGGGCCGCGTCGCCAACGCCGGCCAGGTCTGCGTCGCCCCCGACTACGCGCTGGTCCACGAGAGCGTCGTCAAGGGCTTTGTCGCCGAGCTCGGCAAGGCGATGACGGCGATGTACAACGCCGACGGCAAGGGTTTCGACAAGTCGGCCGACCTGCCGCGCATCGTCAACCTGCGCCACTTCGAACGCATCAAGGCGCTGCTGGACGATGCCATCGCGCTGGGTGCAAAAGTCGAGCTGGGCGGCCAGACCAATGCCGATGATCTGTTCATCGCGCCGACCATCCTCACCGGCGTGACCGAAGACATGCGCATCATGCAGGAAGAGATCTTCGGGCCGATCCTCTGCATCATTCCGTTCGGCCAGCGCGAGCAGGCCATCGCCACCATCCGCCGCCGTCCAAAACCCCTCAGTTCCTACATTTATGCCAAGGATCGCGCGGTCATCGACTGGTATCTGGCGCGCACCACTTCCGGCAGTACGGTGATCAATCACAACCTGATCCAGTCCGGCACCAATCCCTATCTGCCTTTCGGCGGCATCAACGCCAGCGGCATTGGACGTGTCGGCGGGCACTACACGTTTCTCGAGTGCTCGAATGCGCGCTCGGTGGTGGAAGAGGGCCCGCCGGTCGGCGACCCCAACATCATGTTCCCGCCGTACTCCGACAAGTACAAGAAGATGATCGGGCAGATGCTGGGCAAGGAGATCAAGATGCCGGATGCGGCGATCAACCTGATCAATGGCATCATCAAGTTCACCAGCATCTTCTCGAGAAAAAAGTAAGCGCATGATGCACCGCATGTCGCAGCCATGCGGACGGGGAGGACGATAACGCGTGGCGCTGACGTCACGCGGCTTCCTGCGATTTATTGAACCGCTGATCTACGGTCGTCGCGGCCGCGTGGTCAGTGCGATCTGCATTATGGCGACGACGCTGCTGCTGCTGATTCAGGCGCTGCAGATCCGGCCTGATCCGGGCTTTGATAAATCCATCCCGCTGCAACACCCTTACATGCAGGTGTTCAAGCAGTACCAGGCGCAGTTCGGCGGCGCCAACTCGTTGCTGGTCGCGCTGATCCAGAAGCACGGCGACATCTACAATCCGAAATTCCTCACCGAGCTGAAGGCGGCCACCGACGAGGTGTTCTTCCTGCCGAGCATCGATCGCGCTCACGTGTCGTCGCTGTTCACGCCCGACGTGCGCTACTACGAAGTCGTGCCGGGTGGCTTCGGCGGCGGTGCCAATGTCGTGCCGGTGGAATACACGCCGACGCCGGAGATGATCGCGCGCGTACGCGCCAATGTCGCCAAGGCCGGCATCATCGGCCGGCTGGTGACCGAGGATCAGCATGGCGCGATGATTTTTGCCGACGTGCTCGAAAATGATCCGCGCACCGGCAAGACGCTGGACTACGTCAAGGTTGCGCACGCGATCGAGGATACCGTGCGGCGCCGTTTCACCAGCCGGCTACGCTACGAATACCGGCTCAAACACGCGATTGGCCCGTTCAAGGCAGGCGAGGTGGTCGCCGAGCATTTCAGCAAGCCGGACTGGAACCTGTGGTTCGAGCATTTCGAGGCCACGCGCGGCAGCGAAGACCAGCTCCAGAAAATCCGTTACAGCGGCCGGGACCTCATTGTCACCGCGCAGCCCAATCCGCAATACAACCCGGACGTGGAAATCCACATCATCGGTTTCACGCCGATGATCGGCGATGTCGCCGACGCCACGTTCAAGGTCGCGGGTTTCTTCGTGCTGACCGTGTTCGGCACGATGCTGGCGCTGTGGTGGTATCTGCGCAGTTTTCGCCTCGCGCTGTTGCCGATGACTTGTTCGCTGGTGGCGGTGGTCTGGGAATTCGGACTGCTGCGGCTGTTCGGCTATGGCGTCGATCCGTTCGCGATCCTGGTGCCGTTCCTGGTGCTGGCGGTGTCGACCTCGCACGGTGTGCAGTACGTCAACACCTGGGCCGACGAGGTGATGCACGGGCGCAACAGTTACGACGGCTCGGTTGAAACCTTCCGCCGCCTGTTCGTGCCGGGCATGATCGCGCTGGTCACCAACGTCGCCGGATTCCTGACGATCTATCAGGTCCCGATCGACATCATCCGCGAGATGTCGGTGAATGCCTGTCTCGGCATGTTCGCGGTGATGGTCACCAACAAGGTGATGATGCCGATCTGGCTGTCGTATTTGCGGCTGCGCGATGTGGATGCCTTCCGTCGCACACGCCTGCAACGACAGCATGCGAGCGACCGCTTGTGGGCGATACTGGCGCATGTCACTGATGGCCGCGTGGCAACCGTTTTGCTGTTGTGTTCGGCGGTGGGTCTTGGAATCAGCTTATGGAAGCAGGGCGATCGCATCATCGGCGATGCGCAGGACGGAGTGCCGGAACTGCGGCCGGATTCAGTCTACAACCGCGACACCCGCGCGATTACCGGCAACTTCGCGATCGGCGTCGATGAACTCAAGGTGATTGCCGAGACCGACGCCAATGCCTGCATCCACTACAACGTGCTCGACCAGATCGACCGCTACGCCTGGCACATGCGCAACACGCCCGGCGTGTCGTCGGTGATGGCAATGCCGCAGTTGCTGCGCACGGTGTATTCGGCGTTTTCCGACGGCGCCATCAAGTTCCAGGTGCTGCCGCGCAATCAGAACGTCAACGTGCTGCTCAACAGCAAGATCACCACCCAATCCGGTCTGCTTAACTGGGACTGCACGGCGATGCCGGTGCGCCTGTTCACCACCGACCACAAGGCCGCCACCATCGACGGTATCGTCGCCGCCAGCGACCGCTTCGACCACGACAATGCAGCGGATTTCTTCCTGACGCACAAGGATGTCGATGCAGCCTACTGCGCTGCCAAGTGGCAGGCGCGGCGCCAGTGGGGCTTGGCCGCCGAGCGGCTCCAGCACTATTCCGATCAGCTCAGCGCCAGCGGCATGAGCGACGATGCGGTGCAGGCCGATGCGCAGCATCGGGCGCTGCAGCGGACGGTGGACGATGAAAACACCGCCAAGCAAAAATTCAGCAAAGTCTGTCCGGTGCATTTCGCACTGGCTCTGGGCAATGTCGGTGTGATGGCGGCGACTAACCAAGTGGTGCGCGACAAGGAATTGTCCACGGTGCTGTGGGTCTACGCGGTGATCGCGGTGTGCCTGCTGCTGGCCTACCGGTCATGGATCGCGCTGCTGGCGATCTGTGTCCCGCTGCTGTTGGTGTCGGTGTTCGCCAACGCACTGATGGCAGTGTTCGGCATCGGCCTCAAGGTCGCGACGCTGCCGGTGGTGGCGCTGGCAGTGGGCATCGGCGTCGACTACGGTATTTATTTCTACGACGTGATTCAGCGCGAGATGCGCGAACAGCGTCGCAATCTCCACGACGCCTACTTCGAGGCGTTGCGCCAGACCGGCAAGGCGGTGATCTTCACCGGCGTGTGCCTGGCCGGCGGCGTCGCAACCTGGCTGTGGTCCGACCTGCAGTTCCAGCGCGACATGGGCCTGCTGCTGGTGTTCATGTTCACGGCCAACATGCTCGGTGCGGTGCTGTTGTGTCCGGCATTGTGCCGTCTCCTGATGCATGCGCCGGCTGAGCGCAAGTTGTAGTCATCAGCGCACCCGCTATGTCGGCAGCAGGATAAAATGTTGTTATAAATTATAATATTTTTATTAAATTATACAATATAAAATAACAGAGAATGATAGCTTCCCGCGACAGCGGGTGACGACTGCAACACGATTGCGGTTCAGGATTTCAGGGTGCGCCGCTTGTGCGGCGTGCTCGATGGCGCTTCATGCAACAGATCAAGCATGAGTTCCAGACGATCACCGAGGAAACGATTGGCGGAGCGCTCCATCGCGCGCGCAACCTCTGAATCCACCGCCTGCATCGCCAGCGGCCGCAGTTTCCAGATCAGTTCAGCCAGCCTTGCGGTCTCCTCTGGCGGCGGAATGCTGCCTTCGCCATAACGGTCGAACACATACTTGGCGATCAGCTGCACCAGCGCATCGGCGACGCGCTCGACATTGGCACGCAGGCCCTGGATCACATCCAGCAGCTCTTCCAGCGGCACGCCCTCACGCACCAGGGTGGCGCCCGCGTCCAGCAGTTTCATGCTCGGCACATGCGCACGCAGGCCTTCACGCTGGATTACGCCCAGGGACTTGGCCTTGGCCATGGTGCTGGGTTTGATCTCGCTGCCGAACATTTCGGTGAGCTGCTTGAGGGTCAACGTGGTCGGCGCCTCATCGGTCCACGGGCTGGTCAGTGCGTCCTCAAGCCCGAGCAGCTTGGCGATGTCGTGACCGCCTTCCCAGGCGCTGATCAGTTCGCGTACGTTGGCCAGTGAATAACCGCGCTCCAGCATCCGGCCGATCACGCGCAAGCGCGCCAGATGAGCCTGAGTGTAAATGCCGGTACGGCCGCGCAGCAGGGGTGCCGGCAACAGGCCGCGCTCACGATATACCCGGACATTGCGCACGGTAGTGCCGGCTTCGCGCGCCAGTTCATCGATGGAGTATTCGGTGCGGCCTGGCCCGGCCTCTGTCGCCGGAGCGTCTCCCGGCCGGCGCGCAGAGTTCTTGCGGAATGGATTTCTGATGCGGAGTGCAGGTTCCGTCATGCGGGCCTCGTGACATATTTCCGCTGCCGGCCAAAGCGTATTTGGCCGACAGGTTCAATGGCGATTTTGCATGAATCATAACAACCGCTCGTACGACATGCTTGCATCGGGGCCGGGCGGTGCGGTAACCTGCCGGACCGACTGACCATTCGGTCAGTATCAATCCGTGAGTCCCATGCCAGTCGTTGCTAAAAAAGCCACGCCAAAAACCGCGCCGCTCGCCAGCCATGGCGGGCAGATGTGTGCGGGGCATGCGCAACTTCTGGCATCGGCCAAGGCGCTGTTTTCACGACATGGCTACGACTCCGCCTCGATGAGCCAGATTGCAGCACATGCCGGTGTCAGCAAGGCCAACATTTATCACCACTACGAATCCAAGCAGGCGCTGTATCTTGCGGTCCTGCGCATGGCGTGCGACGAACATGCCGGCCGCGTCGAGGCGATGCTGGAGGATGCGGCACCGTCGACACAGAAAATATCCAGGCTGCTCGCCGCTGATTTGCAGGAGATGTTCGAACGGCCGGAGTTTCCGCGGCTGGTCATGCGCGAAATCTCGCAGCAGGGCGCCCGCACCGGAAAAGTCCTGGCCGATGAGATCCTGCGCCGTGATTTCATCGCCACCCAGGCGCTGTTTGAGCAGGGCCAGGCCCGCGGTGAATTCCGGCGTGACATGGATTCCGCGATTGCCACCACGCAACTCAAGGCGGCGGCGGTGTTTTTCTTCCAAAGCTACGAAGTGCTGCGCCATCGTCCAGAACTGGCCCACGCGGTGAAGCCCGCTCGCTATGCGGAACTGGCCTGCGATCTGCTGTTCAAGGGTTTGCTGGCGGCACCGCGCAAGGCAGCGATGCCGCTTCCCAGGCCGATCCCGGCCGCGGCACGAACCGCGAGGACCTGAATGATGAAAAATACTGCACGTGTCGCTGCAGCGCCGCTGGCATTGATCGGCGCGCTGGTGCTGGGCGGCTGCGCGGTCGGCCCGGATTTTCACACGCCTGCTGCGCCTGAGGTCAAGGCACTGACTTCCACGGCGCTACCGGCACAGACCACGGCGACGCCCGGCGCTGAAGCCGGCGCGGCTCAGACGCTGAGCGATGGCGCCGGGATTCCGGCGCAATGGTGGGAACTGTTCCAGTCACCCAAGCTCAATGAGTTGATCACGCAGGCGCTGGCTGCCAACCCGACGGTGGCTTCGGCGCAGGCGGCGCTGCGCAACGCACAGGAAAACCTGCGCGCCAGCCAGGCCGGATTCTTCCCCGCGGTCGACGCCAAGGCCGGTGTCAGCCGCCAGCGCAGTTCCGGCGCTTCGTTCGGCGTTCCCGGGGGCGGCAGCAGCATCTACAACCTCTACAACGCTTCGGTGGGGGTGAGCTATACGCTGGATCTGTTCGGCGGCACGCGGCGTGCGGTCGAGGCACAGGCGGCGCAGGTTGATTACCAGCGCTTCGAGCTGGAATCGACCTATCTCGCGCTGGCCGCCAACACCGTGACCACGGCGCTGGGCGCTGCGTCCCTGCACGCGCAGGAAGACGCCACCAACGACATCATTACCGCGCAGGCCGAGCAACTGCGGGTGATCCGCAAGCAGTTCGAACTGGGCGCGGTTTCACAGGCCGCGGTGCTGGCAGTCGAGGCGCAGGCGGCGGCGACGCAAGCGACCCTGCCGCCGATCCAGAAAAATCTGGCGCAGACACAAAACCAGCTGGCCACCTATGTCGGCAAGTTCCCCGGCAGCTTCACGCCGGTCGATCTGAATCTGGCGGATCTCAGGCTGCCGCAGCAGTTGCCGCTGAGCCTGCCATCGGAACTGGTGCGCCAGCGCCCCGACGTGCGTGCCGCGGAAGCACTGCTGCACCAGGCCAGCGCCGGCGTCGGCATCGCCACCGCCAACCTGCTGCCGCAGATCACGCTCAGCGGCAGTTACGGCAGCGATGCGACCGTGGCGCGCGGCCTGTTTGGTCCGGGTGCCGCGATCTGGAGCCTTGGCGCAGGACTGGTGCAGCCGGTGTTCCACGCCGGACAATTGACCGCACGCCGGCGCGCAGCAATCGCCAGTTACGACAAGGCACTGGCTGATTACAAGACCGTGGTGGCGGGCGCATTCCAGAATGTCGCCGACGTGCTGGTAGCACTGGATGCCGATGCCAACGCGCTGAAAGCGCAGTACGCCGCGTACGGCGCCGCCGACAGCAGCCTGCAGTTGGTGCAGAAGCAGTACCAGCTCGGCGCAGTCAGCTATCTCGGCCTGCTCGATGCGCAGCGCCAGTACCAGCAGTCGCGGATTGCCTATGTGCAGGCGGTGGCGACGCGCTATCAGGACACCGCTGCGCTGTTCCAGGCGCTCGGCGGCGGCTGGTGGAATCGTGCTGCGGCGGACACGCAAGGCAAGGCTGCACCGCAAAAAATTTCAATCGACCAATAACTCCCACACACCACGAGGCTGCGCGCAGGCGCGGACCGGACTGGAGATTCGTATGAAACGCTGGCTGATCATGATTCTCGCTGTCGTCGTCCTGATTGCTGTCGTAGGCGGCATCAAGGGCTGGCAGATCCACAAGATGATCCAGGGCTTCAAGGCCATGGGCGTGCCGTTGCAGACCATCTCCACCGTCAAGGTCGGATTCCAGGAATGGCGGCCGCAGATCAACGCTGTCGGCAGCGTGCGCGCGGAGCGCGGCGCCGACCTCAGCGCCGAGGTTGCCGGCATTGTCGACACGATACAGTTCAAGTCAGGCGAGGACGTCAAGGCCGGGCAAAAGCTTGTCGAACTGCGCGACGCCGACGATATCGCACACCTCGCTGCGCTCAAGGCCGCGGCGCAACTCGCCGAGCTGACCTACAACCGCGACAAGGCGCAGCTGGCGGCACAGGCGATCAGCCAGGCACAGCTGGATACTGATGCCGCCAATCTCAAGAGCGCGAGGGCCGCAGTTGCGCAGCAGCAGGCCACGCTGGACAAGAAAATCATTCGCGCGCCGTTCGCCGGGCACCTCGGCATCCGCGCGGTTGACCCAGGCCAGTACCTGGCGCCCGGCGCCAAGATCGTGACCCTGCAGCAGCTCGACCCGGTGCTGGTGGACATCTACCTGCCGCAGCAGTCTCTGGCACAGATTGTCAGGGGCGCGGCGGTGACCGTGACGACCGACACTTTTCCGGGGCAGTCATTCCCGGGTGAAATCGAGGCGATCGATCCCAAGGTGGACACCGACACGCGCAATGCCCAAGTGCGCGCCGTGATCAAGAACCCGGAGCACAAGCTGCTGCCCGGCATGTTCGCCAAACTCAATGTCGATGTCGGTGAACCGCAGCGTTATCTGACCCTGCCGGACAACGCCATCACCTACAACCCTTACGGCGAAACCGTGTTCGTGGTGGTTGCGGAATCCGAGTATCGGGCGGAGCAGGCGGCAAAGGTCAAGGCCGAGGGCGACGATGGCAACGGCAACAAGCAGGCCGATGGCGGCAAGTCCGCGTCCGCCGATGACGGCAAGCAGCTGGTGACCAAGCAGGTATTCGTCACGGTCGGCCCGACGCGCGGCGATCAGGTGGCGATCCTGAAGGGTCTCAAGCCCGGCGATGAAGTCGTCACCAGCGGCCAGCTCAAGCTCAAGAACGGTACCGCCGTGCGGATCAACAACAGCGTGCAGCCGACCGACAATCCGAATCCGAATCCGGTTGAAGATTGACTCCATAACGACAGGCGTCCGCCATGAATTTCACCGATATCTTCATCCGCAAGCCGGTACTGGCCAGCGTCATCAGCGTGCTGATCCTGGTGCTGGGCCTGCGCGCCGTGGCGCAGCTGCCGGTCCGCCAATACCCGAAGACCGAGATTGCGACGGTGACGGTGACCACCGCCTATTACGGCGCCAACGCCGATGTCATCGCCGGCTTCATCACCACGCCGCTGGAGGCCGCGATTGCGCAGGCCCAGGGCATCGACTACATGAGCTCGACCAGCAGCAGCGGCGTCAGCACGATCACCGTCAGCCTGAGACTGAACTACGACTCCAGCAAGGCGCTGACCGAGATCAACACCAAGGTCAACTCGGTGCTCAACCAGTTGCCGCCGCAGTCGCAGCAGCCGCAGTTGACGGTTTCCACCGGCGAGAGCACCGACTCGATGTACATGGGTTTCTACAGCGACACGCTGCCGGCCAACAAGATCACCGATTACCTGATCCGCGTGGTGCAACCCAAGCTGCAAACCGTGCCTGGCGTGCAGGCTGCCGAAATCCTGGGTTCGCGCCAGTTCGCACTGCGTGCCTGGCTCGACCCGGCCAAGCTGGCGGCGGTAGGACTGACCGCAACCGATGTTTATGCTGCGATGAAAGCCAACAACTACATTTCCGCGATTGGCAGTACCCGCGGGCAGATGGTGACGGTCGATCTCACCGCCGGCACTGACCTGCATTCGGTCGATGAATTCAAGAACCTGGTGCTCAAGCACAAGGGCGATGCGCTGGTGCGCCTGCAGGATGTCGCCAATGTCACGCTCGGCGCCGAGAACTACGATTTCAACGCTTCGTTCGACGGCAAGCATTCAGTGTTCATCGGCATCAAGGTCGCGCCCGACGCCAATCTGCTCGATGTTATCAAGGGCGTGCGCGCGGTGTTCCCCGATGTTGCCGGCCAGCTGCCCGCCGGCCTGACCGGCAAGATCGTGTATGACGCGACCGGCTATATCACCAGCGCCATCCACGAAGTGATCAAAACCCTGATCGAGGCACTGCTGATCGTCACCGCGGTGATTTTCCTGTTCCTCGGTTCGGCGCGCTCGGTGATCATTCCCACCATCGCCATTCCGTTGTCGCTGGTCGGTGGCTTCTTCGTGATGCTGGTTCTGGGTTATTCGATCAACCTGCTGACCCTGCTGGCGCTGGTACTCGCGATCGGCCTGGTGGTGGACGACGCCATCATCGTGGTCGAGAACGTTGATCGCCACATGATGAAAGAGGGCTTGCCGCCGTTCAAGGCGGCGCTGGTCGCCGCGCGAGAACTGTCCGGGCCGATCGTTGCGATTTCGGTGGTGCTGATTGCGGTCTACGTGCCGATCGGCTTCCAGGGTGGACTGACTGGCACGCTGTTCTCGGAATTCGCCTTCACGCTGGCCGGTGCGGTCGCGGTGTCTGCGATCGTGGCGCTGACGCTGTCACCGATGATGGCTTCACGTTTCCTCAAATCGGAGCACGGCAATAATCGATTCGTGCAGGCTATCGACCGCAACTTCGAACGTACGCGGCGGTTCTACGAAAAGCTGCTGACGATCGGCCTGCGCAACTGGCCGGTGGTGGTGGTGTTCGGGTTCATCATCCTGATGCTGATCGGCGTGCTGGTGAAGATGTCGAAAAACGAGCTGGCGCCGCAGGAGGATCAGGGTTTCATCATCAGCTACGGTTACGCCGAGCCCAATGCCACGGTGCAGCAGATGGGGCTGTATTCCAAGCAGATGTACGATGTGATCCACGCCCAGCCCGAAGCGCAACACATCTTCCAGCTGGATGGCATCGGCGGCACCAACACTTCGCTCGCCGGCGTGATTCTCAAACCCTGGGATCAGCGCAAGCGCAATGCCACAGAAATCCAGAATGCGATCCAGGCCGGCATCAACAAGATCGCCGGCGCCACGGTCTATGCCTCGCAGCCGCCGCCCTTGCCTTCGGGCAGTGGCGGCGTCAATACGCCGGTGGTATTCGTGGTCGGCACCACCGAGCCGTTCGTCAATCTCGAAGCGGTGATGAGCAGTATGCTGGACAAGGCCAAAACCAGCGGCAAGTTCTTCTACATCGACACTGACCTCAAGCTCAACAAGCCGCAGATCACGGTCGATGTCGATCGCGACAAGGTCGCGGCGATGGGCCTGACGATGCAGGATGTCGGCTCCGCGCTGGGCGCGATGCTGGGCGGTGGCTATGTCAATTACTTCAGCATTTCCGGGCGTTCCTACAAGGTCATCCCGCAGGCGCAGCAGTCGAGCCGGCTCAACGCCGACCAGCTCAATAACTACTACATCCACGCTGGCGACGGCAGCATGGTGCCGGCTTCGACGGTGGTGTCGCTGAAGACCGAGACCATCCCGACCCGCATCAGCCACTTCCAGCAGCTCAATTCCGCGACCTTCAGCGCGGTGCCGCGCGGCACCCTCGGCGAGGCGCTGGATTACATGCGGCAATTGGCCAAGGACAACCTGCCGCAAGGCTACAGCATTGATTACGGCGGTCAGTCGCGGCAGTACGTGCAGGAGTCCAGCGCCTTCGCCCTGACCTTCCTGTTCGCGGTGATCATCATCTTCCTGGTGCTGGCGGCGCTGTTCGAGAGTTTCCGCGATCCGCTGATCGTGATGATGTCGGTGCCGATGGCGATTTTCGGCGCGATGGTATTCATTTTCCTCGGCGTCGAGAATGCCACGCTCAACATCTACACCGAGGTCGGACTGGTGACGCTGGTCGGCCTGATCGCCAAGCACGGCATCCTGATCGTGCAGTTCGCCAACGACGAGCAGAAAGCCGGCAAGCCGAAACTCGAAGCAATCATGACCGCCGCCGGCGTGCGTCTGCGACCGATCCTGATGACCACGGCGTCGATGGTGCTGGGGGTGATGCCGCTGGTGATCGCCAGCGGCGCCGGCGCGGTCGGCCGCAACAACATGGGCCTGGTCATCGCCAGCGGCATTTCGATCGGTACGCTGTTCACGTTGTTCGTGGTGCCGGCGATGTATCTGTTTCTGGCGCAGGACCATACACGGGTCCGGCAACAGCAAGCCGATGCGGAGAATGGCGCCGGTTCGCACTGAGCGGCCGCGCGGATATCTGA
>JBOICK010000060.1:0-66829 GCA_050739895.1 Stenotrophobium sp. | reverse complement strand
GCGCCTGCCAGGCCGGCGGCGAGACGGCGGTGGAACTGCGCAAGCTCGGGCACAAGGGCCGCGTCGTCATCGTCGGCGAGGAACCGCACATTCCCTACAAGCGGCCGCCGCTGTCCAAGGCGTATCTCGCCGGCAGCATCGAAGCCGCGGCGCTGTACCTGATGCAGCCGGCGCAACTGGAAAACGCCGGCATCGAATTCATCGGCGATACGCGCGTCGTGCGCATCGATCGCGTCGGGAAAAATATCGCGCTGGCCGACGGCCGCACGCTGGCCTACGACAAGCTGGTGCTGGCCACCGGTGGCCGCGCACGGCCGCTGAGCCTGAAGGGTGCGGATCGTCCCAACGTTTTTCTGCTACGCACAATCGCGGATGTCGAGGCGCTGCGCGCGCGCGCTGTCGCCGGACGCCGCGCGGTGATTGTCGGCGGCGGTTTCATTGGCCTGGAAGTGGCAGCGGTACTGCGCAAGCTCGATCTGCAGGTGACGGTGCTGGAAGGCTTGCCGCGTGTGCTGGCGCGGGTCACGGTGCCGGAGGTCTCGGCTTTTTTCGAGCGGGTGCATCGCGAGGCCGGTGTTGATTTGCGCACTGGCGCAGAGATTGCCGCTTTTGAAGGCGAGCCGGAGGTCACGTCTGTGGTGCTCGGTGACGGTACGCGCATCACCGCGGATTTTGTCGTCGTCGGCATCGGCCTGATGCCCAACACCGAGCTGGCACAGGATGCCGGGCTGGCGGTGGACAACGGCATCGTCGTCGACGAATACGCATGCACCGCCGACGCGCATATTTTTGCCGCCGGCGATTGCACCAATCATCCCAGCGAATTTCTCGGCCGCCGCGCGCGGCTGGAATCGGTGCAGAACGCGATGGAGCAGGCGCGTTGCGTCGCTCGCGCGATCTGCGGCAAGCCCGAGCCGTATCACATGGTGCCGTGGTTCTGGTCAGACCAGTACGATCTCAAACTGCAGATGGTCGGCATGTCGGCGGGCCACGACCGCATGGTGCTACGCGGCGATCCGGCGACACAGCGCGCGTTCGCCGCGTTCTATCTCAAGGACGGCCGCCTGATTGCGGCGGATGCGGTCAACCATCCGGTGGATTTCATGTTTGCCAAAAAGCTGGTGGCGGCGCGGGTGCCGCTGGACCCGGCGCAACTCGCCGATGCATCGATTCCGCTAAAATCCTTGCTGCCGGTTGCCTGATGCCGGCGTACCGGAAACATTAATGCCCAAGATTACTTTCATCGACGCCACCGGCGAGACCCAGGTGGTGGAGGCCGCAGTCGGACAATCCGTCATGGAGGCCGCCACCGGCAACATGATCCGCGGCATCATCGGCGAGTGCGGCGGCTCCTGTTCCTGCGCGACCTGCCACGTCTACGTCGAGCAGCCATGGTTCGGCCAGTTGACGCCACCGGACGAGATGGAGGCGGGCATGCTGGAGGGCGCGGTCGAACCCGGCCCGCTGAGCCGGCTGTCCTGCCAGATCAAGGTCACCGAAGCACTCGACGGCCTCATCGCGCGCGTGCCGGCGGGGCAGGCCTGATGCTCGGCCTGATCCGGCAGTTCACGCCCAGGGGCTTCGGGCAGGTGCGGGTGCCGCAGGATATGCGTGCAGTCACCCGTATCGATACCACTGCCGAATGCCGCCAGAATAAAACCGGACTGTCCGAAGAAAAAGTCGGATACATCTGGAGCAAGGTGGAGCAGCTTTATCGCAGCGGCATGCATCCGGCGATCACGCTGGTGCTGCGCCGCCACGGCAATATCGCGATCAAGCGCTCCATCGGTACCGTGCATGGCCGCGCGTCCGGCGAGACCGGCGCAGAAGTGCCGCTGACGCCGGATTCGCCGGTCTGCCTGTTTTCCGCATCCAAGGTCATCACCGCGTTGCTGGTGCACAAGCTCGTCGATGGCGGCCAACTGACGCTGGAAGATCGCGTCTCCGATTACATTCCCGAGTTCGCCGCCGAGGGCAAGGGCAGCGTCACCGTGCGCCAGTTGCTGGCGCATCGCGCCGGGATTCCATCACTGCCGATGGAGCATCCGGATCCGGAACTGCTGCGCGACTGGGATTTCATCGTCAGGGAACTCTGTGCCGCCAAGCCCTTGCCGCACCGTTTCCAGAAGCAGGCTTATCACGCGCTGACCAGCGGCTTCATCCTCGGCGAACTGGTGCGCCGCGTCGGCGACATTGAATTGCCCGATGCGCTGCGCGAGTGGATCGCCGCGCCGCTGGGTTGTTCGCATCTGACCTATGGCATCGCGCCGGAATTGAGCGCGCAGGTGCCACCCAATGTCTGCACCGGCCCGAGGCCGATATGGCCACTGACTTCGTTTATCAAGGACGTGGTCAGTGTGCCGTTCGAGGATGCCGTGGCGGCATCCAACAGCGAGGTGTTTCATTCATCCATCGTGCCGGCCGGCAATATCTATGCTTCCGCGGACGATGCCAGTCGCGTGTTCCAGATGCTGCTGAATGGCGGTGAGCTGGGCGGCGTCCGTATCTTCAAGCCGGAAACCGTGGCCGAGGCGGTGCGGCCGATCGGACGCATCCAGTTTGACGGCACGCTGAAACTGCCGTTGCGCACTTCCGCCGGGTTCATGCTCGGAGAAACGCCGTTTGGCCTGTATGGCCCGATGTGCCGCCAGGCCTTTGGACATCTCGGCTTCATCACGGTGCTGTGCTGGGCGGACCCGCAGCGCGATATTTCGGTGGCGCTGCTCAATACCGGCAAGTCGGTCAGCCCCACGGCCCTGCTGCGGATGGGGCAGGTATTGACGGCGATCAACAACAGTTGCAAGTAAGCGGTGGCTGCCGGCTCAGCCGGCGGCTCGGCGCAGCATCACGCGACGTGTTGTTCAGAGAGAATCAGCGAGCAGATTTTGTTCGCGCTTTCTTTTTTGCTGGTGCCGGCCTGGCTTTCCGCACAGGTTTTTTTGCAGGTTTCTGCGCCGGTTTTTCGATGGCGGCGATGCCGACGGATTGCTCCAGCTCCGCCAGCGCGTCGCTGGTGTAGACCGCCAGTTTCTGCAGACGCGGAATCGCTTCGCGGCAACCGAGGAAGCCGACCGCCACGCGGTCCTTGTAGCCGACCAGCGTGATGTTGAGCGCGTAGCCGTCGAACAGGAACGACACCGGGTACATCGCCTCCAGCTCGGCACCCATCAGGTACAGCGGGTTTTTCGACAGCACGACGTTGGAAATCACGAAGTTGAACAGCGGCGGAATCTTCGGCAGCGTGCCGGTCATCTGGCCGAGCAGGAACGGCGTCAGTCCGAGCAGCGCCAGCTGGTTCAGCGAGGCCTGCGGCATTTCCAGCAGTTCCTGCTTGCTGCGCGTGGTGACACGGTTGGCCAGTGCCACGCGGTCGCGCGCCTCCGGCAGCTCCGTGCCTATCGGTACGACGAAGCCGGCAACGGCATTGCCGCCTGCATCATCGGCGCGTTGCAAGGCGACCGGCACCGACGCCAGCAGCGATTTTTCCGGCAGCGCACTGTGTTCCAGCAGGTAGCGCCGGATCGCGCCGCCGCAGATGGCGAGCATCACATCGTTGACGCTGGCGTCAGTGGCCTTGGCCACCGCCTTGATGCGGTTGAGGTCGAGGATCTGCGTGCCGAGGCGGCGCTGCTGCGAGACCCGCACGTTGAACAGGCTGCGCGGCGTGCTCAGCGCCAGGCGTGTGCCGCTGTCAGCTCCGCGCGCCATCTTGTTCAGACCCCTGACCAATTCCCTGAGTCCGCGAGCCTGCTCGGAAGCCGCGCGCACAGGACGTTGCAGGCGCTGCCACAGCGAGGACGATCGGGTGATTGCGCTGTCGACCGTCTTGGCCGCCAGCACCCACGGGCCCATGCCGCTCCTGTCGTTGGGATCGGGCGACAGCCATTTCTGCACCATCTTCATCGCGCCCATGCCGTCGATCGCGCAGTGATGGGCCTTGAAGTAGAGCGCGAAGCGGTGGTTTTCCAGACCTTCGATCAGGTGGCATTCCCACAGCGGCCGCGACAGGTCGAGCGGATGCGAGTGCATGCGCGCGACCAGCACGCCGAGTTCGCGCTCGCCGCCGGGATGCGGCAGCGCCGAGTGGCGCATGTGGTATTCCATGTCCACCGCGGTTTTTTCCCAGGACGGCGCCAGCCGCGACAGCCGGCCTTCGGCGAGGCGGCAGTCGAAAGGCGCCGGCATGAACGGCGTCTCGCGCATGTTGGCGATGAGCTTGCGCAGGAAATCCGGCGGCGCATCGTCGGGCAGCTTGAAAGTCATCATCGCGCCGACGTGCATCGGCGTGCGCTTGGATTCCATGCGCAGGAAGGCGGCGTCGATCGGGCTCAGGTATTTTTTCATGGCTCTCGTCTTTTTTTTGCCGCCAAATCACAGGGCGTAATTGCGGCCGGCCGGGCCGCGGTTCTCCAGCGCCTAAAGTGCCCTATTTCCACGCTTGTTGCCAGCACGGCATGCGCCGCATGCTGCGGCAAAGCCCGGCCTGAGGTTAAATCCGGCCTAATCAATTCGGGTGAAGCGTGGCAATCTGACTGCAACTAAGTTAGATATCGAAGTCATAAAAGAAATTCGAGGGGGAGCCAATGACATCTCTGAAAGGAAGCAGTGCGGGCTGCGGGCGGATGCGCGGCGTCGGCCTCGCGGCGGCGGTTGCCACCGGCGTGGTATTGAGCAGCACGGCCTGGGCCGGTTCGTATGAAATGATGGACGGCACCACCGCGAGCTACCGGCTGACACTGGGCTATGCGCTGGCGATGCGAATGAAGAATCCGGACCAGGCCCTGATCAATGGCGCGGTGGATCCTTTCGTCCCCACGGTAGCGCCGTCGAATCCCGGAGTGTCGGGCTCCCAGCAGGTCGTCGGATTTGGCCACACAGGCCTGTCCAACACGGACAACTTTGATGACGGTGACCGCAATTTCAAGAAATACAGCCTGATCAATAACCGCGTCAGTGCTTTCGGCGAATTCGGTCTCAGACACGATAACTACGGCCTGATTCTGAGCGGCTCGGCGTTCTACGACGACGTCTATCATCACAAGAACGCCAATACCTCCCTACCATACGGGCCCGGCTCCACGGTCAACAAGACCGGCGCGCCTAACGAGTTCACGGCGGCAACGCGCCATTATGACGGCCAGCGCGCACAGCTACTCGAGGCCTACGTCTACGGCGACTGGAATATCGGAGACGAGGGCGCGCTTGATTTGCGTCTGGGCCAGCAGCTGGTGGCCTGGGGCGAGAGCCTGTTCTTCTCGGGCATCGCGCTATCGCAGGGCCCCGCGGACGCGACCAAGGCCTTCGTGCCGGGCGCGGAGGTCAAGGACATCCTGCTGCCGGTGAACCAGGTGGCGTTGCGCTATTCGATCAATGACAAGATCACGCTGCTCGGTCAGTACAAGCTCACCTTCAAGCCGACCCAGCTGTTCGCGGAGGGCGATTATTTCTCGCCGTCCGACCTGATCGGTCCCGGTGCAACGTTTGGCTACGGCTCGGCAAACCCGGCGACTCTGGAACCCAATACCTGCACGGGCTTGCTGCCGTCACCGCTGGATCAGCTCTGCGGGCTGGGCGCAGGCCTGGGATACTCGACACTGGGCGCGCCTGCCTATATTTACGTGACCCGCAACCCGGATATCCTGCCCAGCAAGCACGGGCAATACGGCATCGGCCTCAAATACAACCTGACGCCAAACTTCAACGTCGGTCTGTATCGCCTGCGCTATAGCGACACCAATCCGGCGGTGGTGCTGACCATGGGCTACCCGCTGATCGCCAACCCGACCCAGGCGATTTATCAAAGCTTGCCGACAACACTGACCGGGGCGGTCAACAACGTGCTGAGTAGCCTGGGCATCAATGCGGCCAATCTCACCAGCGTGCCGATCACCACCCAAGCCATCAACCAGCCGGAGCCGGTGTCTTATGCCCTCAAGTATTACGACGGCATCAAGCTGACCGGCATGAGCTTCTCGACGGTGGTCGGCGCGGTGAATGTCGCCGGCGAACTGCTGTACCGCCAAGGCATCGACATGCAGGTACAGGCCCATATCGGCGGCGTGCTCAGCCCAGTCTACACGCGCGGCAATCTGGGGCAGGCGCTGGTTTCGGGAATTTACACGGTCAACCCAGGCTTCCTGGTGGATGATGTCGCAGTGGTGGGTGAAGCGGGTCTGGTGCACGTCACCAAGGTTGATGCGATCCAGCCCTCTTTCGGAATCACGCCGGTCGGCAATGGTGATTCATTGACCGCCGACACGACCTCGTCGGGATTCCAGATGCTGGCGCTCTTCGGCAATCACAACGTGATTTCCGGCTGGGACCTGAGCAACCAGCTCGGCTACTCGATGATGATCAAGGGCAATTCGGCGATGGCCGGTGCCTTCGGTTCGCTGACTGGCGCCGGTGACAAGCGCCTCAGCGTGCAGAGCACCATGACCTACCTGTCCAACCTGTCATTCGCGCTGGGCTATAACTTTTTCTTCGGCAATCCCAATGCGCGTGTGCGCGGCAGCAATACCGAGGCCGGGCAGATGAGTGGCGCGAACAGCCCGATCATCCAGAACGGTTATGCCGACCGCGACTATGCGACGTTCACGATCAAGTACGATCTGTGAACGCCAGCGCTTTCTTGGATACGCCGCTGTGCGTTTGAGAGGTTGTTTGCCGGAATGAGCGTACCTGCCAGCTTGGATGCCGCCGAATTCCGCAAGGCGCTGGGAAGTTTCGCCACCGGGGTGACCATCATCACCACCCGCGGCCCTGACGGCCAGCCGCTGGGGCTGACCGTCAACAGTTTCAATTCGGTCTCGCTGAACCCGCCGCTGGTGCTGTGGAGCCTGGCCAACAATTCGATGAGCCTGCCGGCGTTCCGCACAGCGCCGCATTGGGCGGTGCATGTGCTGGCGACCGATCAGGAACCTTTGTCTGCGCGCTTTGCTCGGCGCGGCGAGGACAAGTTTGCAGGGCTGGATACCGAGACCGGCGCCAGTGGTATCCCGCTGCTGAAAGGTTGCACCGCGCGCTTCGAGTGTCGTGCCGCGTTCCAGTACGACGGCGGCGATCATGTGATCTTCGTCGGCGAGGTGCAGAATTTCAGCCGCTCCGAGGTTGCGCCGCTGCTGTTTCACAGCGGCCGCTACGCGCACGCCACGCGCCGCGAGGCGGCGGCATCGAAACCGCGCAGCGCCTACATGGCCGGCAGTTTCAGCGAGGATTTTCTCGGCTATTTGCTGGGCCGCAGTCACTTCCAGTTTTTTGGCCAGATCCGCAAGCACCTTGCCGGCGAAGGACTGAACGACGACGAGTTCTATGTACTGTCGACGCTGACGCTGCGGCCGGCGATGACCGCCGATGAGCTCGATGCCGGCATGGCTGCGGTGCTGAACCATTCCAGCGCGGTGACGCTGCAGGCGCTGGTCGCGCGCGACCTGGTCGCACAGATGGCGGTGGTCGCCGAGAGTCAGGGTCAGGAATACCGGCTGACCGACAGCGGGCGCGCCTGTGCGCTCAACCTGATTTCCGCCGCCAAGGCGTTCGAGCTCGATCTGCTGGAACGCCTCGGCGCGGAAGACGGCACGGTGCTGAAGTCGCTGCTCAAGCGCCTGCTCGGCACGGTCGATCCGGCCGGCGCGGCATTGTGGGGCGATGCCGCACGCACGGCACTAAAGATATCCGGAACCGGCTGGACCACCGAATAGCGCGACGCTTAAATCAGATCAGGCAATACTGGCTGGTCGGCACCACGTCGATGGTGCCCAGCTCTATGAAGCGGTGCACGCTGTCCATCATCGTCTTGAGGTTGGCATCGAACTTCGCCTGATCGCCGGGCGCGTCGAAAAAGGTCAACGGGTCGGTCAGTGCCGCAATCGGGAAACACTCCTCGACCATCGCGTCGAGTGGCGGCGCATCTGCCGTCAGCGGACGGATCACCACATTCTGGATGTATTCAAAATTGGACTGCGTCTCGACCGCGACCTGGGTATGCGAGTTGTGCCAGATATCGAGCCACTGCGCGTAGTCCAGCTTCTTCGGTATGCGCAGCAGGGCGATCTGCGAGAAGCCCTCGGTGCGCTCGCCGGGTCGCGGCGGATGCTCGAGATTGCGCAGCGGCTGCGACTCGGTGACCAGATAGGCTGCGTGACGGACGCTGTGCGCGGCGACGGCCTCATCCACCGGCTGGCGCAGGCGCGCGATGGCGCTGTCGACCCAGACCTGCACCACCGCCTCCAGCGGCGGGTTCAGCCAGGTTTGCTTGATGCCGCTGCCAGCAGCAACCGCGGCGTCGGCGACATTGACCCGCAGGCCGCGCACCGAGTGGATAACACGCAACTGCGCGGCGAGATCGCCGCGCAGGCGCCGGGCGAAAGTCTCGATATCGACTTTCGGATCGCGCCAGACCAGGTAAATGACTTTTTCCATAATCGCTCCCGTCCTCAGGGCACCACTCAAGGCATGTATGCGCCGCCGTTGGCATCGAGTGCCGCGCCGGTGACGGCGCTGGCGTAGTCGGAGGCCAGGAACAGCGCGGCGCGCGCGCATTCGTCATCGGTCGGAATGCGGCCGAGCGGGATGCTGGCGGCGACCTGCGCTTTCAGGGTTTCAACCGGCACCTTGTGCTCGGACGCCTGCCACTCCATGTAGCCCTGCACCGGCGCGCCCCACATCCAGCCCATGTGAATGGTGTTGACGCGGATGCCGTCCTTGCCGACTTCCTTGGCCAGATATTTCGCGGAATTGGCCAGCGCCGCCTTCGATGCCGCGTAGCCGGCCTCGCCCAGCGGCGGCACCTGGCGCGCGGCCATGGTGTTGATCATCACGATCGCGCCGCTTTTCTGCTTCCGCATCTGCGGCAGCACCGCCTGCGTCAGCTTGAGTGTGCCGAGCAGGTTGGTGCCGAGCACCGCGGTCCAGTCGTCGAGCTTGGCGCTGGCGACGTAGTCCATGTCGCCGTGGATGAAGGCGCTGTTGACCAGCGCGTCGATGCGGCCGAAGGATTTGATTGTCGCCGCCACCAGCGCATCGCAGTGCGCTCGGTTGGTGATATCGGTGACCTGCTTGAGCACCTTGCAGCTTTTGCTGATTTCGCGAATGCGTCGCTCGGCATCGTCGAGCTTGTCAGCGGAGCGCGCGCCGATGGCGACCGCGCTGGCGCCTTCTCGTGCCGCTTCGATTGCCAGCTTTACGCCGAGGCCCGGCCCGATGCCGGAAATGATCACCACCTTGTCTTTGAGCAGCATCTGTCTGTCTCCTGATCTGTGTGAAATGCCTTCGCCGCGTCACCCGCTGTTGCCGCAGTCCGAAGGCAATGTGTTATTTATTATTAATCAATAATAAAAATAGTAATTAAATTAAAACAAATAAATCTGCCCGGCATCCGACAGCGGATCGCCGCCAGCGTGCGAAAAATCTCAAGTGCGCCGTGCAACCCAGGAGCGCAGCGAGCGCACGCGGCTCAGCAGGCTGGCGACCGGCGAAGCCACATGCGGTTCGGGCGTGCGCTCCACTTCGTAGCGCTTGTGCAACTCGGGATTCTGCGCGAGGCGGTGATGCTGGCGCAGCGATGACGTCACTGCGATCTTGCACTGGCTGTCGTTCAGCGGCTTGGTGATGAAGCGGTAGATCTGGCCCTGGTTGATCAGGTCGATGGCGGCGCCGGCGTCGGCGCGCTCGGTCAGGATCATCGATACCAGCTCCGGGTGATGTTGCTTGAGCGTGCCGATCAGGCTGACCACCGGATGATCCTGCAGCTGCGTATCGGAAATCACCACGCCGATGTTGTCGTGCTCCAGCAGATGCACCGCCTGCTCCATGGTGGTGGCGCCGAACACACGGAATTCCTTGCCGAGAATCGCCTGGATCCTGGTCGGCACCGTCGCGTCATCGTCGAGCACCAGCACACCGGGTGCGGCCGCGCCGGTGGCGGCCGCTGCTAGCGCGGCGTCGCCGTGCTGCGCGGCGGCCATGCTGGTACGCGCCGCGGTCACGGCGCGCGCGACGGTCGTGGTCAGGTCGTCGTTGGACCAGGGCTTGTTGACGAAGCGAAAGATTTCGCCCTCGTTGATCGAGCCGATGATGGCGTTGAGGTCGGAGTAACCGGTCAACAGGATGCGCATCGTATTTGGATTGAGTTCGCGTGCCGCGCGCAGCAGCTGGATGCCGGTCATGCCGGGCATGCGCTGGTCGCTGACGATGACGTCGACGATCTGCGTCTTCAGCAGTTCCAGCGCCTGAGTCCCGCTGTCGGCGAAGAACATCTCATGCTTGCCGCGAAACAGCATGCGCATGGTGCTGAGAATGCGCGGCTCGTCGTCAACGAACAGGACGCGCGATTTAGCCGTTGCTTCTTCCATAGACGATTCTTTTCCGTTCTTCCTGAACTCAGGCTGCGCTTTGCAGCGCCGCTGCATCTTCTTCCTGCACTCTCTGTTTCAGCGGCAGGTGAATCTTGAAATCACTGCCTTTGCCCGGCGTCGAGCGGACTTCGATGTTGCCACCGTGATCCTGGATGATGCGATAGACGATCGACAGTCCGAGCCCGGTGCCCTTGCCGACCGGCTTGGTGGTGTAGAACGGTTCGAAGATGCGCTCGCGCACCTCCTCCGGCATGCCGCAGCCGGTGTCGAGGACGTGGATGTTGACGCCGGCAGTACTGGCGGTGGTGTGCAGGTAAATCTTGCCGGAACCGTCGATTGCCTGCGCCGCATTGGTCAGCAGGTTGAGGAACACCTGGTTGAGCTGCGACGGCGAGCATTCGATCTTCGGCAGTTCGCCGTAGGATTTGATCACCTCGACGCGGTGCTTGAGCAGGTTGTTGGCGATCTTGAGCGCCGAGTCGAGGCCGTCGTTGACGTTGAACAGGTCGGTGCGTGAGCGGTCGACGCGGGAAAAATCCTTGAGACTGGAAACCAGTTCGCCGATCTGCACCAGGCCGTGGTCGGTGTCGGCCAGCAGGTTGTCGAGATCGCCGGCCAGTTCTTCCGAGTTGATGGACTCGCCCAGGGCCTGCGCTTCGCCCAGCGCCTTCGCGACTTCCTCGTCGGTGGCGGTTTCAGAGGTCATCAGCGTCAGCGCGCGGGTCTGGGCCTTGCCCAGAGTGCGCAGGTCGGTCAGGGAATTTCGCACGATTTCGGCATTGCTGCGGGCATAGCCCAGCGGCGTGTTGATCTCGTGCGCGACACCCGCGACCATCTGCCCCAGCGACGCCATCTTCTCCGACTGGATCAGCTGCGACTGCGAGGCGCGCAGGTCCTGCAGCGCGACGCTGAGATCGTGGGTGCGGGTTTCGACCTGCGACTCGAGGGTTTCGTTGGCGCGCGACAGTCCGGCGTTGGCGCGGTCAAGCTCGCGATAGCTGCGTGCCAGGCGCACACCCAGATACGCGAGTACCAGCAGCAGGAACGCGGCATACGCGGCCAGCAGCAGGCGGTACTTGTTGGCCTGAGCGACCTGGCGTTCGTGCCAGTTGCTGTAAGCCTGCTCTACGGCCTGCAACTGCGGGCCGGTGGGGCGATTGAGGAAATCCGACAGTTTCTTGACCAGGTCGTTCTTGTCCGCGACCGCCTCGTTGGTGTTGTTGCGCAGGGACAGCACCGTATCCTGGAATGCCTGCGGCTGGGTTTTGGCGATGGCATCGATATCGGCCAGCAGCCCGGCGATCACCGGGCCGTTCACCGGCGTCGGCGTCACCGCATAGGTGACGACTTCGGACTTGAGCTGGCTGAGGTCCGATTGCAGTTGATCGCGGACCGCTGCCGCGGTATTCGGAGGCAGCGCGGCCAATGCCTGCTCGGCGTTCGGCGGCACCGCGTCGACACTCTGGATCAGGCGCTGGTTGAGCAGGATGTTGCGTGCTTCGAAGTCAAAGCCAAGTTCGGATTTGTCCTCGATGGTGTTGAGGAACAGGTCCAGATCCTTGTCCAGTTGCGGGCTCAGGTGGCGCAGAGCCTGCGGTCCCTTGTCGAGCGCGTCTAGCGCACCACCGAGTTGCTGCGTGGTGGTGGTCAGTGCATCGCCGGTGGCCGACAGCGAGGACACGCGAATCTGCGTCAGTGCGCGATCCAGCGCGACATCGAGGTTGTTGACCTTGCGGATGTTGGCGAGACGCTGCAGGTGCAGATCGCCGTCGACACTCTGCGTCAGTCGCAGCAGAAACAGCAGCACGCCGATGGCCGCCACGGCGCACAGCACCAGCACCAGTTGTCGCAATATCTTCATCGGGTCCTCTCCCTGCGCCGTCTCGCTTCCTGCGATACCACGCCGCAATCCGCTTTTGCCATGTTGTCTTGGGCCGCCGGGCGGCTTGTGGTGTCTGGCGACCTTACTGGCAAAGATCTCCAACGATGGGATGCAAATTACCTGCAGTACCTGAGCGCGGCGTCACCTGTTTGCAGTAGATTGCCTGCGTGCCGCGCCTGACGTCGGCGCCGATTGACCCTGGCAATGCGGCGATGCGAGCATGCTAGCCTGGTTCAGGCATCGCAAAGATGCGCGGGGGCGCGATTCTTATGGCGGCACAATGGAGCACCGACAATATTCCGCCGCAGGCCGGCAAGATGGCCATCGTTACCGGCGCCAACAGCGGCCTCGGCCTGGAAACTGTCGCCGGACTCGCCGGCGCCGGCGCCACGGTGATCATGGCTTGCCGGAATCCCGCCAAGGCGCAGTCGGCGCTGGCTGAAATCCGGCGGCGCGTGCCCGCGGCGAAAGCCGAGCTGATGCCGCTGGATTTGTCGGACCTCGCCTCGGTGCATCAATTCGCGCAGGACTATTCCAGGCGTTTCCCGCGCCTCGACATCCTCTGCAATAACGCCGGCGTGATGGCGCTGCCATATCAGCAGACCCGTGACGGTTTCGAAATGCAGATCGGCACCAACCATCTCGGGCACTTCGCCTTGACCGGGCTGCTGCTGGAGCGGCTGCAGGCGGCGCCGGCCGCGCGTGTCGTCACCGTCGCCAGCATCGCGCATCGCGGCACCCGCGGCCTGAACCTCGACGATCTGCACTGGCAGCGCGAGTCCTATAAAAAGAACGAAGGCTATGCGCGCAGCAAGCTGGCGAATCTGTTGTTCAGCTTCGAGCTGAGCCGGCGCCTGCAAGCGGCGCATTCGACGATCCTCGCGGCGGCGGCGCATCCGGGCTATGCCGCCACCAATATCGTCGGCGCGGCTTCGGAAGGCTCCGCCATCAAGCGCCTGCTGGTGAATATCGGCAATGCCGTGCTGGCGCAGCCGGCGTCGATGGGCGCGTTGCCGACGCTGTACGCCGCGACCATGCCGGACGTGAGCAGTGGCGATTACTACGGCCCGAGCGGACTGTTCGAGTTTCGCGGCTATCCGAAGAAAGTCGGCAGCAAGCACACCGCGCAGGACACGGCGGCGGCGGCGAAACTCTGGAGCTTGTCGGAGCAGATGACCGGCGTGCGTTACCTCACAAATTCCTGAGGCCGAACATCATGTTTCCGACGACTCCGGCACAATGGTACGGCAACTGTCTGCTGTTCATCCTGGCGCTGTCGCCGCTGGTATTCGGCGCGCTGATGCTGATGCCGGCGGCCTATGGCCGTCACAAGAAAAAACAGGAAAACAAGTTGTGGGGTCCCGGCATCCCGACACGCTGGGCCTGGGTCATCATGGAAGCGCCGTCGTCGATCGGCTTCGCCGCGATCTATTTCTGCGGTGACCGCGCCTTCGACTGGGCGCCACTCATCCTGTTCCTGATGTGGCAGAGCCATTATTCCCAGCGCAGTTTCATCTTTCCGTTCCTGTTGAAGACGCGGCCGGGAGATACCACGCCGGTGATGATCCCGGTGCTGGCGCTCAGCTCCAACCTGGTGATCTCGTTCCTCAACGCCGCTATCCTGTCGTGGTCCGCCATCGGCAACGGCTACACGACGGCCTGGCTGACCGACCCACGCTTCATCATCGGCGTCATCGTCTTCGTGCTGGGCTATCGCATCAACCGCAAGGCCGACGCGATGCTCGCCGCGCTGCGCAAGCCCGGCGAAACCGGCTACAAGATTCCACGCGGCTGGCTCTACGAGAAAATCAGTTGCCCGAATTATTTCGGCGAGTTCATGGTCTGGACCGGCTGGGCCATCGCCACCTGGTCGTGGGGTGGCGTTGCGTTCCTGGTCTGGACCCTGGCCAACCTGGTGCCGCGTGCGCTGACCAATCACCGCTGGTATCACGAGAAGTTTCCGGACTATCCGGTGCAGCGCAAGGCGGTGATTCCGTACATCCTGTAACGGCGGTCGCGCCACCCGCTGTGTCTATGACGTCGGAAAACATTGTTTATTTTTATCAATTATATTTAGTTTTTATAGATATTATATTACAAGAATGCGCCCACGTGCCGGGACAGCGGGTGCGCGTTGCCAGGTGCCGGCCTTGCGCGCACCATCGGAGTACGGGCAAGACAGGCCCGGTGCAGCACGGAGCCCGACATCATGGAAGCCATCACACAACGGGATATCCAGTTCGACCTCGCCGGCTGCGACATGCGCCGCTGGTGCGACGGCGATGCCTGTCGCACGCATTTCTTCAGCGCGATGTCGGTGCTGTTTCCGGAAGGCGAGAAGTTCTTCATCGACAGCGTGCGTTATTTCCGCGACCGCATCACCGAGCCGCGGCAGATCGAGGAGGTCAAGGGATTCATCGGCCAGGAGGCGATGCACGGCCGTGAGCACCGCGCCTACAACGCCGCACTGGCCAGGGCCGGCTACGATGTGGACCGGCTCGAACGCCGCATCCTCAAGCAACTCAGTTTCACCCGCCGCACGCTGCCGCCCAAGGGCCAACTGGCGGTGACCATCGCGCTGGAGCATTTCACCGCGATCATGGCCGACGCGCTACTCAGCGATCCGCGCGTGCTGCACGGCGCCGATCAGCGCATGGCGGCGCTGTGGCGCTGGCACGCGATCGAGGAGACCGAACACAAGGCAGTCGCTTTCGACGTCTACCGCGCGGTCGCGCCGGGTCTGCTCGGCTGGCTGCGGCGCTGCCTGATCATGCTGAGCGCCACCGCGATCTTCTGGACCCACACGCTGCTCAACTATTTCCACTTCACCCGCCGCGACGGCATCGGCTTCTGGCGCGCGTCGTGGCGCTTCCTGTGGAACGGATTCGTCGATCCCGGCCCGCTGCGCCGCATCCAGATCCCCTGGCTCGGCTATTTCCGGCCGGGATTCCATCCCTGGAAACACGACAACCGACGATACGTCGAACGCTGGAAGGCCGCCTATGCCGCTGCCGGCAAGCCGCCGGCCGATTAAGCCAGTTCTGCGCGCCGCAGCGTCACCACTAGCACATCGCGATAGGCCGGCTGCGTCGGGTCCAGCGGCGTCACCGCCGTCACGCCGTGCAGCACGCGACTGTCGTCGATCAGCGTCGCATCGAACGGATCGGTCAGGGTGAAACTGCCGAGCGCGCGGCCATCGGGCGCGTGAATCATGGTAGTGCCGCTGGCGGCGAGATTCTGCCGGCGGATCAGCAGCACCAATACGTAATCCACGCCGTCGCGGTGCATGCCTTCGGGCGTCGGCAGGCCGTGCATGTCCAGCGCGGCTTCGATGCGGAATTGATGGACCTCGATGCGCCACGCGCAATCCGCGCCCGCCAGTCGCGCGAAGAGCGCATGGCAGAAACGCAGGATCGTGCGCATCGTCTGGCTGTCGCCAATCTGCGTCGTGACCGGCTCGAACCAGCGCGCGATGCCGCCGTTGAGTGCGTTGTATTCGCGGCTCTGGTAATGCGGCTGGTGCGCCGAGCGTGTGATGTCGCCGGTAGCGCTTGTCGCGTAGACCGCGTGCCGGCGGCGGCGGTAGCGCCCATGGTCGGCCATGTAGCGGTCGATATGCAGATCATTCCAGCTTGCCGAAAATGCCGGCCAGTCACTCAACTCGCCAATGTTTTCGAGCGCATTGCGCAGAGTTTCCGCAGGCACGAACACGTGGCCGTGTTGTGCAATGGACGCCTGCAGTCGTTTCATCCGCATATTATGAAGTGGCCGCGGATATCCCGATAGATACAGGGCATTCGGGTTATGCTCGAATCCCCTGATTTACCGGAGCGCAACATGCACATCATCGGAACCATATTGATCGGATTCTTCGCCGGCCTGCTGGCCAAGTGGCTGCATCCCGGCAAGGAGAACATGGGCTTCATCCTGACCGTGTTGCTGGGCATCGGCGGTTCACTTGTCGCCACCTACGCCGGACAAGCGCTGGGTTTGTACCAGCCGGGGCAGGGCGCCGGGTTCATCGGTGCCGTGGTCGGCGCGATTCTGCTGCTGGTGATTTACGGTTTCGTCGTCAAGAAAAATTGAACACAAAACAAACCGGGAAAAATTTCACATGAGCACTACCCGCAAAGTTGCCGTCATTGTCGGCAGCCTCCGCAAGGATTCGATCAACCGCAAACTGGCGCTTGTGCTGGTGGCACTGGCGCCGCCGGCACTCACACTGGAAATCGTCGAGATCGGCGAACTGCCGCTGTACAACCAGGACATCGATGGCGCGACGCCGCCCGCGGCCTACACCGCGTTCCGCCAGAAAATGAAAACCATGGAGGCAGTGCTGTTCGTGACGCCGGAATACAACCGTTCGCTGCCCGCTGCGCTCAAGAACGCGCTGGATGTGGGCTCGCGGCCTTATGGCAAAGGCATCTGGGACGGCAAGCCGGGCGCGATCGTCAGCGCCTCTCCGGGCGCGGTCGGCGGCTTTGGCGCCAACCACCATCTGCGCCAGTCGCTGGTGTTCCTCAATGTGCCGGTGCTGCAGCAGCCGGAGGCCTACATCGGCGGGGCAGACAAGCTGTTCGATGCCGAAGGCAAGCTGACCAACGAAGGCACGCGCGGATTCCTGCAGAAATTCATGCAGGCGTATGCGGCCTGGGTCGAGGCCAATATCCGGCGCTGAGCGCTGAGCGCTGAACGGCAAAGCTCAGGCTGTCTCAAGCATCTGTAGTTAAAGAAAATTTTTCCGCGAAATCCAGCCCTGTCCATGCCGCGCGGATCGCGCTAATCTGCTTGCAGCCGCCCTGCGATGTCGCATGCTGATCCGCAGGCTGGAACAGGAAAACCGGCGGGTCGCGGCATGGTCATGGCATGTGTCAGGTGCGGCATATCTGGACACGGAGGAGCGCCTGCCATGAACACCACGGATACCATTACCCTGCTCAATCGCCTGATTGTCACCTCCAAGAACGGCGAGAGCAGTTTGCATGCAGCGGCGGATGAGGCCTATCACCCCGACATCAAGGATTCGCTGCTCGCCTACTCGCTGTTCTTCAAGGATGCCGCGCACGAATTGCAAAGCGCGGTCAGCAAACTCGGCGGACACCCGGCCGGTCTCGGCACGTTCGGCAACACCCTGCACCGTACCTGGATGCACCTCAAGGTCACAGCGCTGGGCCGCAAGGAAGACGTGATCCTCGATGAAGTCGAAGTCGACGAAATCGAAGCCGAGCAACGGCTGGCCGCGGCCGTGCAGGAAGAAACTTCGCCGGAGATTCACGCCCTGCTCGAACGTCACTACTGGGGTGCGCAGCATCATCACGGCACCATCAGGGAGTTGCGCGCACAGATGCACTGACGGGCGTCACGCCGAACATCGCGGGTGGAAGCGGCGCTTCCACCGTGGTGCGCGCCGTCCCGCAGCGCATGCGAATTGGCGCATCAGCCCAGCGTCATGGTCTGGCCGCGGCGCATGCATCGTTGTGCGCAGCGAAGGAAAATTCAGGAAAAATATCGGTGACGAGAAAGGCTTGTGTCACCCGCTCTCGACCGTTTGCAGATAGACAACGTTATTATTTATATAATATTTATTTAAATATTATATTTTATATAACATAAGCTGCGACCGGATTATCGAGAGCGGGTGGCCGCCTTAGGCGATTTATGTCCAGCCTCGGCGCCGATCCAGGCCTGAGTCTGTTCCCAGAGACGCGCGGACACCTGCGTATCGGCACTGTCCTTGCTCGCCGGCGCAGGCCGGCATTCGCGGTAGTAAAGACCGCCGCGCGCGTCAGGGCTGCTGGCACAGTGCACCTGCGTCTGCGCGCCTTCTTCCGGAGTTAAGAGGAAAAAGGCTTCGACCGGCGCGAAGAAATTGCGGATGGATTCCAGCACCGGATTGCCCGCCAGCCCCTTGCCAGCGATGTTGGTGTAGACCGCGCCGGGATGCAGGCAATACGCCTGCACGTTCGCGGATTCCGCATAACGGCGCTGCAACTCGAAGCTGGCATGAATCAGTGCGAGCTTCGAGGTGCCGTAGGCGACCCAGGAGTTGTAATGCTCCTGCGGCGCGAACAACCATTCGTTGCGGCCCTTGTCGTGCAGCATCGAGACGACGTTGACGATGCGCGCATCGCCGGTCTGCGCGGCGGCGTTTTGCAGCAGCGGCAGCAGCCGCATCGTCAGCTGCATCGTGCCGAGATAGTTGGTGCGCCAGTGAATCTCGTGACCGTCGGCGATTTCCTGCGGCGTCTTCCACTGCGACAGCAGGTCGAGGTGCACGCCGGCGTTGTTGATCAGCACGTCGAGCCGCTCGCCATGCTGCCTGCGATACCACTCGACAAACGCGTTCACGGAATTCGTATCGCAGAGATCGAGCGTGTGTCCGTCAACCGCGCCGCAGTCTGGCGCGCCGGATAATTTTCCACGCAAGTCTTCAACCAGCGCGTTCACATTGCTGCGCGAGGTAACGACAAGCGTTGCGCCCCAGCTTGCGAGAATGCCTGCGGTCTCGTAGCCGATGGAGCCGCGTGCGGCGCCGGTGACAATGATTTTGCGTCCACGCAGATCGACGCGCTGCGCCTGCGGTGCGCGCACGAACAGCCGCCTGATCGAGCGGTGCAATGCGGTCAAGGTGCCGGGCATCGTTCAGCCCTCGAAGTCGATGACATGGATCGGTTCGCTGTGTCCGTCCCAGTCGCGCGAGGCCTGCATGCCGGTGGCGAAGCCATCCAGAATGATCGGTGCCGCCTCGATGAACTCGAACAGCGGCCCGATCTCCTGCGGCGACTCCATGTAGGCGACGCGAACGATGCCGTTGCTGGCCTCGAACACCGGCCGCAGTCCGCGTGCCTGGGCGTCAGCGACGCTGCGATCCAGATCGGCTGCGTGCCAGGCAATGTGATGCATGCCGATGCGCGGCCGGCCCGCGGCATCCTGATACGGCGAAGGCGTGTCGCTGATGACCTGGATCAACTCGATCTGCACCTCGTCCTGATACGAGAGGCCCACGTGCATTTTCACAGCGGTCTGCGCGCCACGGCAGTGACCCTGCATCGTTGCGTTGCGATAGACCAGCCACGGGCCGACGCCAAAATTCTCAATCCAGCGCTCGATGCTGGCATCGAGATCGGCGACCACGTAGGCGATCTGCTTGATCGGACCCCAGGCTCTGCGGTTCATGCGCTCACTCCGGTCGATACGCTGCGATGCGAGTGTTACTTGCCCGTCCGTTGCGCCGCAAGCGCCGTCGGATTGGGTGTGGGCGCGGCGATCTTGCGCAGCCGGTTGCGGTCGGTGTGATGAAACGGCTCGGTCTGTCCGGGGATGACCAGCAATGTGTCCTGCTCGTAGGACCACGTGCCATCCGCGTGAATCTCGACCCTGATCGTGTAGCGATCCGTGCGAAACGCCTGCTCGAGAAAAGGATTGGAGACGATGCCGTTGGTCAGCGAACCGCGAACGGCTTCGAGCGTGAATGACTTCGCATCGGGAGCTGCGCGGCCGACGGCCATCGCGGTCTGGCCCCGGGGAATCGACAGTGTCAGCAGGATTGCGTGCGTGGCCGGCTCCCACAGCCAGTAGCCGACCTGGTCGTGAAAGGTTTCCGGATCATCCGGCTTGAAAAGCTGCGTGTGATAGCGCAGTCCGTAGAAAAGTTGCGGCCCGTTGGTCTGGGCGTCGATCGGCTGAAGTTCGTAGCGCTCGATATACCGCTGGTGTTCAGGACCGTCAGGCTTCGGGTTGACGTCCTCGCCGGTCGCGCTCGACCAGATACCGGCCATGCCGCTCAGCGGCCCGAGGTTCGCCAGCGTGTCGGCATCCGGTTCGGGCTCCGTGTAGATGTCCGCGGGGTAGTGCTCCATGAAGACTCCAGGCGAGAAATGGTATGCAGTTTCTGGATGGTAACGCCCGCCTGATGCGGGCGCCCGTCCAAGGCCGGATGATCGTACCAAGTCTCTGTGGCCCATCAGCTCCATCAGCACTATGAGGTCGTCACAACCAGCATTTCTTCCAAGACAATGGACGATCTTTCAGAGTCAGTAGCTAGATGGCGCTTAGTGAATCAGGCTGCAGCTTTCGGTTTGATGCCGCGCTCGCGTGCCATGGTGATGGCGGTGTCTTCGATCATGTCTTCCTGTCCGCCGACCATCTTGCGGCGGCCCAGCTCCAGCAGGATTTCGCGGGCGGAGACGCCGTACTTGGCCTCGGCGCGCTTGGCGAACAGCAGGAAGGATGAGTACACGCCGGCGTAGCCGAGCGTCAGCGAGTTGCGGTCGATACGCACCGGGAAATCGAGGATCGGCGTGACCAGGTCTTCGGCGACGTCGCTGATCTTGAACACGTCAACGCCGGTTTCGATGCCCTTGAGGCTGCACACGGCGATGAACACTTCCATCGGTGTGTTGCCGGCGCCGGCGCCCATGCCGCCGCAGGCGCAGTCGATGCGCCGCGCGCCGGCAGCGACGGCGGCCAGCGAATTGGCGATGCCCATCGCCAGATTGTGGTGGCCGTGGAAGCCGATTTCGGTTTCCGGCTTGAGCTTTTCGCGCAGCAGCGCGATGCGCGCGGTGACGTCGTCCGGCAGCATGTGGCCGGCGGAGTCGGTGACGTAGAGGCAGTTGGCGCCGTAGCTTTCCATCAGCAGCGCCTGCTCGAGGATTTTCTCCGGCTCGACCATGTGCGCCATCATCAGGAAGCCGACGGTGTCGAGCCCCATCTTGCGGCCGAGGTTGATGTGCTGCTCGGAGACATCGGCCTCGGTGCAGTGGGTGGCGACGCGGATGGTGGTGACGCCGCAGTCGGCGGCCATGCGCAGGTGATCGACGGTGCCAATGCCCGGCAGCAGCAGTGCCGAGACCTTGGCCTGTTTCATCAGCGGCACCACCGCGCGCAGATATTGCTCGTCGGTGGCGGCCGCGAAGCCGTAGTTGACCGACGCGCCGCCGAGGCCATCGCCGTGCGTGACTTCAATCAGCGGCACGCCGGCTTCGTCCATGCCCTTGGCGATGGTCTGCATCTGCTCGATAGTGATCTGGTGACGCTTGGGGTGCATGCCGTCGCGCAGCGACATGTCATGCACTTTGATCTTGATGCCTTTGAGATTCATTGCACTGCTCCTTAAATTTCTTGCTCCTCTCTCCCCTCGCGGGAGAGAGGCCGGGAGCGAGGGGGCGCACTCCGGCCAAAGCGCCCCCTCTCCCTGGCCCTCTCCCGCGAGGGGAGAGGGAATCGCATCAGGTTGTTTGTGTCGTCACGCGTCGGCACAGCGCATGCGAGACGACGCGCGAACGCATCGCAAACGAGATTGCTGCGAACACACCCAGTGGCGCCAGCCATACCAGCAGGTTGTCGATGATCACTTCGCCACGATGGCCGTGCGCGCGCGAAACTTTGCGCAGCTGGCGATGCGCGCGCTCATGCAGCCGCGGGCAATCCATGATGAGGTCGTGTGCCCCGGTGTAAGCCGTGTAGGCGCCACGTCCGTCGCCTGCGGCGTGCAAGGTATCGCCCTTCTGCCACAGCGCTTCGGCCTCGCTGATACGTGCTTCGATCGTTTGCATGGCGAACTCCTTGGCCGTTCAGGCCGCGGCCAGCGTCAGCCGGCCGGCGAGAATTTCCTCGGCGAACATTTCCGCCGTGCGCGTGGCGGCGGCGGTCATGATGTCGAGATTGCCGGCGTACTTGGGCAGGAAATCACCGAGACCTTCGACTTCCATGTAGGTGGTGACGCGGTTGCCGTCAAACACCGGGCCGTTGTTGAGGCGATAGCCGGGCACGTATTTCTGCACCTCGGCGATCATGTCCTGCACGGATTGCTCGATTTGCTTCTGCTTTGGCTCGTCCACCGTCAGGCAGTGAATGGTGTCGCGCATGATCAGGGGCGGTTCCGCCGGATTGATCACGATGATGGCCTTGCCCTCGTCGGCGCCACCGATCTTGGCAACAGCGGCAGAGGTGGTGCGGGTGAATTCGTCGATGTTCTTGCGCGTACCGGGGCCGACCGACTTGCTGGACACCGTCGCCACAATCTCGGCGTACTTCACTTTCTGCACACGCGACACGGCGTAGACCATCGGGATCGTCGCCTGTCCGCCGCAGGTGACCATGTTGACGTTCATTTCGCGCTTGCCGGCGTGCTCCTTCAGATTGATCGGCGGCACGCAGTAAGGACCGATGGCGGCGGGTGTGAGGTCGATCATCATCACGCCGAGCGCGTTGAGCTTGCGCGAGTTCTCGGCATGCACATAGGCGCTGGTCGCGTCGAAGGCGATCTGTACGCCATCGGCCTTCACATGCGCGAGCATGCCGTCGACGCCTTTGTCGGTGGTCCTGAGGCCATGCTGCTTGGCGCGGGCCAGGCCTTCGGAGGTTGGGTCAACGCCGATCATCCACACCGGTTCCAGCAGCTTGCTGCGCTGGAGTTTGTAGAGCAGGTCGGTGCCGATGTTGCCGGGGCCGATGATGGCGCATTTGATTTTTTGCATGTGAGTCACTTGTCCTTGTTCAGTACAGCCTGTACCTGCGCACCGTCTTCGCCGTCCCAGTATTCCGCTTTTTCCAGCAGCGCGTCTTGTATGAGATAGCGCTTGCCGCCGGGCGCGCCGTAGGGCAACGGGCGCACGCCGGTCTTGTCCGAGTCCGGGTAGCCCACGACCTCGGGCGACTGCATGGTGGACAGTGCGAGATAGACCAGGTTTTCGCTGCCAGTGTTGATGAGCTGATGCGCGTGATCGGGCCCGCCGGGCGTATTGACGATGTAGTCACCGGATTTCACCGCGAAAGTCTCCGCGCCCGTACGCAGCGTGCCGCTGCCGCTCAGGATGAAGAAATGCTCTTCGTTCGCGTAGTGATGATGAAACGGAAACGCCGCCTTGCCCGGCGGCACTGTGGTCAGGTTCGCGCCGATCATCTTTGCGCCAAGCAATTCCGCCAGCGGCGCACCACTCATTTCGAATCGTTCACCGTGCTTGAGCGTATAACTGCGTGAGGCGTCGGCAATGTTGATGATCGGTTTCATGGCAGGGGGTCCATCATTCCTCGAATGCAATCGAGGCACCGCCGATTCCGGCGAGCGTCATCTCGAAGCGATCGCCCGGCACCGCCGGCAGCAGCGGCGCCAGCGAGCCGGAGAGAATCACTTCACCCGCAAGAAAAGGTATGCCGAACTTGCCGAGTGTGTTGGCCAGCCACGCGACCGCGGTCGCCGGATGGCCCTGCACGGCAGAGCCGATGCCACTGGCGACGTGCGCGCCGTTTTTGCGAATCTCCATTTTCACCGCAGCGAGGTCCAGCGCGCGCGGCGCGATGCGGTCCTTGCCGAGCACGAACACGCCGCAGGAGGCATTGTCGGCGACGGTGTCCTGGATCTTGATTTTCCAGTCACGGATGCGCGAGTCGACGATCTCGAAGCAGGGCACCACGTAGTCGGTGGCGTCCAGTATCTGTTCTTCGGTAATGCCGGGGCCGCGCAAATCTTTTTTCAGCACGAAGGCGATTTCGCCTTCCGCGCGCGGCTGGATCAGCCGGGTCTTGCTCAGACTGACGCTGCTGCCGTCAGCAACTTCCATCGCGCTGGTAAGAAAACCGAAGTCAGGCTGATGTACGCCGAGCATGTCCTGCACCGGCTTGCTGGTGACGCCGATCTTCTTGCCAATCACGCGCTCGCCTTCGGCGGTGCGGCGTCCGAGAAAACGCAACGAAATGGCGTAAGCGTCCTCGATGGTGATGCCGGGCTCGCGATTGGTCAGCGGTTCCAGCACTGTGCGTGCGCGCAGCGCAGTGAACAGCTCGTCGCCGAGTGCGTGGATGGTCTTTTGATCTAGGCTCATAGGCTGCCGTCCATGGCGGGACTGTGGTGAAAATAATGACCCCCGGCCCGGCCATCTATGGCCGGGCGTTCGGTCCCGCAGACGATGCCATTCAAGGCATCGTCAAAGCGCGTGCCCTTACCCATTCTTCAGAAAGTCGAGTACGGAGCGGTTGAAAAAATCACGGCACTCGACCATCACCCAATGCCCGGCGTTCGGCACCGTGACCACGCGCGCATTCGGCAACCCTTCGGCCAGGCGCATGATTCCGACCAGGGGCATCATCGTTTCCTTGATGCCCCAGAAGACCAGCGCCGGCGCCTTGATTTCGGGCAGGCGCGAGGTCAGATTGGGGACCTTCATCGTCTTCATCACCTGCGGGTTCTGCAGTTTCGACAACTCGAAGCGCTCATGCACCAGCGCATCGTCGAGCAGGCTGCCATCGACGAAGAAGGCCCTGATCATGAATTCCTTCAGCGTCGCCTCGGTGATCGGTTTGCCAGATGAATTGAGTGCAAACAGCGCGGCCATGCCCGGCATTGCCAGATACTCCGGCATGTCACTCACACCGCCCGGCGCTTGCAGGATCAGGCGTTCGACATTCGCCGGATGTTCCAGTGCAAAACCCAGTGCGACCGCGCCGCCGAGCGAATTGCCGATGAGTGTGTACTTGTCGACGCCAATGACATCGAGCGCTTGCTTCACGCATTCGACGAAGAACGACAGCGGATACTCAACATCGGCCGGTTTGTCCGAATAACCGAAGCCGATGATGTCCGGCACGATCACGCGGTAGCCGGCCTTGACCAGCGCCGGGTAGTTGCCCTTGAAGTTGCTGTAGCCACTGGCGCCACCGCCGGAGCCGTGCAGGAACACCACGACCGGGCCGCTGCCCTCATCCAAGTAATGGATGCGGTAGCCGTTGGCCAGCTTGGCGTAATGCCCTTCGGGGACGGGTTTGTTGGACATGAATCCGGGTCTCAAATAATCAATGTAGGGTCGCCACTGCACCAATCCCGGATTGCGCTGCGCCTTATCCGGGCTACCTGCTACCTGCTCAGCGTAAATCTTCAACGCTTGGTCATTGTTTTTCTTCATCCTTTTGGACTACGGTTGGAGCAAGGATATGGCCTAGCATGCGCCACCCGTTGAGGAAAATATTCCGTGGAACAGCGAAAAATCGTTTTGGTCACCGGCGGCGCCAAAGGCATCGGTCGCGGCATCAGTGAGCGCTTTCTCGCCGATGGCGCGACCGTCGTGGTCTGCGGACGGGCAGCACCCGTCGTGTTGCCGCAAGTGAACGGGCGCAGCGCCGAATTCATCGTTGCCGATGTGCGTGATGCCGCAGCAGTGGATGGCCTGTTTGCCGAAATCGCACGACGTCATGGTCGCCTGGATGTGCTGGTCAACAACGCTGGCGGCGCACCCTTTGCAATGGCCGACGAAGCTTCGCCACGCTTCCACGAAAAAATCATCGCACTCAACCTGCTGGCGCCGCTGCACCTGGCGCAGAAGGCCAATGCGCTGATGCAGGTGCAGGTGAGCGGTGGCGTGATCGTGTTCATCGCCAGCATCAGTGCGCTGCGGCCTTCGCCCGGCACGGCTGCTTACGGCGCGGCCAAGGCGGGTATTCTCAGTCTCACACAATCGCTGGCGGTGGAGTGGGCGCCCAAGGTGCGCGTGGTCGCGGTCAGTCCGGGCTTGGTGCAGACCGAACAGTCGGAACTGCACTACGGTGACGCGGCAAGTATCGCCGCGGTATCGGCAACCGTGCCGTTGCAACGCATGGCCCTGCCGGCGGAAATCGGCGATGCCTGTGTCTGGCTTGCCTCATCTTCCGCAGCCTATGCATCGGGAACTAATCTGGTTCTGCACGGTGGTGGTGAGCGGCCGGCGTTTCTCGATGCCGCCTCCGCCAACAAGTCATGAGCGGTTGCTGACCGCCTAGCGATGAGGCAGAGCATGATCGAATCAGCAGGATGGCACCGTTCGCAGGGTAACGGCATCAAGCCGCTGGCCGCAGCACTGGCATGGGCGGCGCTGGCGCTGGTGCTGGTTTCCGGTTGCGGCCAATCCAGTCCGGTGGCGGCTGGTAGTGCTACGTCGGCTTCCCTTGCGGGCAAGCCCAATGTCGTGATCATTCTGGCAGATGACCTCGGCTATTCCGATCTCAGTGCCTTCGGCAGTGAAATCGCCACGCCCAACATCGACGCGCTGGCGCATGAAGGGCGCATCCTCACCAACTTCCACACCACACCACTTTGCGCGACCTCGCGCGCGGAACTGCTGACCGGCGTCGACCATCATCTGGTCGGCATGGGCACGCTGCCGGAGAGCACCTACTTCTATCCCGGTTCGACCAAGGAGTACGGCGGCAATCTCAACAACGCCGCGCCGACCATCGCCGTATTGCTGCGCGATGCGGGTTATCACACCTACATGGCCGGCAAGTGGCATCTGGGCGGCGGCGGGCCGGTGAAGTTCGGTTTCGAGCAGTCGTTCTCGATGGACCCTGCTGCTGCTTTCGGCAACAACTTCAAGCCGACTGCCGCACATCCGGAATCTTCGGCCAAGACTTATTACGAAAACGGTGTCGCCGCGACGCTGCCGGATGATTTCTTTTCCAGCGACTATTTCGTCGACAAGATCGAGCATTACATCGGCAAGGATCACGGCGACGGCAAGCCGTTCTTCGTCTACCTGGCATTCCAGGCGGTGCATTTTCCGCTGCAGGCGCCGGACAAATATCTCGACCTGTACAAAGGAAAATACGATGCCGGCTACGACGTGATCCGCGCGGCGCGCATCCAGCGCGAGAAAGATCTCGGCATCATCCCGCAGGACTTCAATCCCAATCCCGGCGACGAGGCAACCATAGTCCGCTTCGGCCAACCCGGCGTGCTGCTCAACCCACCGTGGAGTTCGCTGTCGGCGTCGGACCAGCAGAGCGAAGCGCGAGTCATGGAAGTGTTTGCCGGCATGCTGACCAATCTCGACGACAACGTCGGTCGGCTGGTGGCCTATCTCAAGCAGATCGGTGAATACGACAACACCCTGATCGTATTCGTCTCCGACAACGGCGCCGACGGCATGGGCTTCGGCTTCATCCCGTACACCGATCTCGACGATCCGGTCAGCGTGCTGAGCATCGACAACTCGCTGGCGAACTACGGCCGCCCAAGTTCGTTCATCTTCCGCAGCACGCGCTGGGCCGAGGTTGGCACCGCGCCGTTCCGGTTGTTCAAGGGCTTCACCGCCGAAGGCGGCATCTCGGTGCCGGCCATCGTGCGCATGCCGCATCAGGCCAGTGCGCAACCCGACAACGGCTCTTTCACGACCTTGCGTGACCTGGTGCCGACGATCCTCGCCGAAACCGGCATCGCTGATCCGGGCGCGACGTATCAGGGTCAGCCGATTGTTCCGCTGGAAGGGGCCTCGCTGTTGCCGCTTCTGCAAGGGCAGCCCGGTGCCGTGCATGGTCAGGACGAGGTATTTGCCGATGAAGTGGACGACATCCGCACCGTGCGTCGCGGGCCGTGGAAGCTGACAAAAGTGAATCAGAATGTCCTGCCATCGGCCGCCTTGCTGCTCAACCATGACTGGCAGCTGTACAACATGGACACCGACCGTGGCGAGAACACCGATGTCGCCGCGCAAAACCCGGACATCGTGTCGCAGCTTGAGGCCGAGTGGAGCGCGTATGCCACACAAGTCGGCTTTGTTGCGCCAGTGATCTCGCTGGTGCCGCCTCTGCCTTCTGCCGTGACGGCACTATTGCCTGCGCCGAAGTGAACATCACCGCGGTGCGCGTGTTCGCGGGACTGATGGCGGCAGGATTATTCTGCGCCGCGCTGGTGCTGGTGCATGCGCAGCGGCATTCCGTGCCGCCGCCGTTGGTGCCACTGGGTGATCGTGCGAAATGCAACACGTATGGCGGCCTGCCGCTGGACTGGGGCAAGAATCGCCATGCCGGCATGGTCAGAATTCCCGGCGGCGATTTCGAATTCGGCAGCCGTCGCGGCTATGCCGAAGAGCGGCCGCAGCGTCTTGAGCATGTCGATGCGTTCTGGATCGACCGCACCGAGGTCACCAACGCACAGTTCGCCAGCTTCGTCGCCGCCACTGGCTATGTCACCGAGGCCGAACGCAGCACCGGCTCCGCGGTGTTCGAGGTGCCGCAGAACGCGGGCGAGATCAGCCCCGGGAGCTGGTGGCATCTGGTCAAGGGCGCGGACTGGCGCCATCCAGAAGGGCCGGGGAGCAACATCAATGGGCGCGGCCACGAGCCGGTGGTGGATGTCACCTACGCCGACGCGCAGGCCTATGCCAAATGGCTCGGCCGCACATTACCCAGCGAGATGCAGTGGGAATACGCCGCCAAGGCCGGGCGCAGCGATGCCGACGCCGACCGTTCGCTGCGCGACGCGCACGGCAAGCCGCAGGCGAATTTCTGGCAGGGACTGTTCCCCCTGCAGAACACCGATGAGGACGGTTTTGCCGGCCGCGCGCCGGTCGGTTGCTACGCGCCCAATCCCTACGGCCTGCAGGACATGGTCGGCAACGTCTGGGAGTGGACCGCCGATCTCTATGTCGACCACCACGAGGCGGGGCTGGCCGACACCGCCGATCACCGGCTCACCGATCTGCCGCCGCATGCCGGCGTCGTGCGGCGCGTGATCAAGGGCGGTTCGTACCTGTGTGCCGACAACTACTGCGTGCGCGCCCGCGCCGCCTCGCGTCAGCCCGAGGAAGTGGACCTGCCGGCGACACATCTGGGTTTCCGCACGATGCTGGCGGATGGCTGAAGGGATTGCTGGAGGATTTACCTGGCGGAATCGGGATGGGTTCCATGCACATCAGTCGCCGGTGTTTCGTGGCCGACGTAAGCGAAGCGCGCCTGCGTCGTGCCGTCAGCGGCGACCACCTGCTCGTTCCAGACATTGAGCAGGCGCGTGCTCATCGGCAGGCCCGCACGCGGATATAGCCGTGTATAGACCACCACGATTTCTTCAGTTTCATCGACGCGTGCGAGGCCCAGCGCCAGATAGTGCTCGCCCTTGTAATGGCGATAGACGCCGGCCTTGAAGGCGGCGTGATTCATGGTCTGAGCGAATTCTTATCCGCAGCCGGATCGGCCTTGACGACGATGCGCACGCCGCTACAGGTCACGACCTGTCCGGCGCGAATCTTCGCGGTCTTGCGGCTCTCGGGCTTGCCATCCACAGCGACCTGACCCTCGGCGACCAGCGTCTTGCCGGCGCCACCACTGTCGCAGACACCCGCCAACTTGAGCAGTTGATTGACTTCGATGTAGTCGCCTTCGAGCGTGAATTCAAGTGTGGACATGGTGGCCGTGACGTCGGTGAGAAGCGGATTGCGCGCGAGTCTATACCCTCGTTTATGTCCAGGCATGGGTTTGATTTAATGCGGTGAATTGCAGACGTCACTTGGCTCTATGGGCGTTTAGTGCCAATAGCGGACGTTCCCGATAAAGTCATTCGTAATGGCTCACGGCTTGCACAGAGACGGCGCGCACTTCAGGGGCCTCGGTACGCTTTCGCTACAACACGATCACCAAGCATCCGCGAAACGCCAGGAAAATGACAAATGTTGTAGGCGGCAGCGCGCGTCAGTCCGCCGGGCACAATCAGAAAGCGGTTCGCACGTATACCTGACAGCGTACCCGCGGCGATCTGCTCAACTGTGGCTTTAGGAATGGTGAGTGTGTGAGCACGATTTTCCGGCGTGCGATTGCGATCGAGTTCATCCACCATCGGCGAATCGAATTCTGCAGGACAGACCAAGTGCACGGCGACGCCCATGGGACGAAGCTCATAGCGCAATGATTCGCTAAGTCCGACTAGCGCGTGTTTCGCCGCGCAATAAGGCGTGTAACCAAATGCACCTGTGAGTCCAGCCATTGAGGCGATGTTAATTAAGCGGCCGCTACTTTTCTTTAGATAAGGCAGTGCTGCGCGCGTCGCGTGAAGAAGGCCGAAGTAGTTGATCTCCATCACATCGCGGAAGTCCTGCATCGGCAAGCGTTCGAAATAGCCTTCACGCAGAATGCCAGCGCTATTGATCAACATGTCGATGCCGTCATTCTTGGTCGCGAGGGTTCGCATCGTTTCGCTAATGGCAGCTTCATCACGGACATCGACAGACACAACATCAATCTGCGCAGCTGGATACTGTCGGCGTAATTCTCCAGCTACCTCTGCGAGCTTTGTGGAATCTCGCGCGATCAACGCTATCCTCGCGCCTTCAGCGGCAAGCATCGCAGCTAGTTCCAGCCCCAAGCCGGAAGAACCTCCGGTGATGATGATGTGCTTGTTACGAAACATGGTGCCCTTTAGGGGTCGCTGTTTCATGGCTGGCCCGACTTTGCACTGAGCGGATGTTCGCGCAACCACGCAAACATTGCGTCATTCCAGCCAACCGGCCAGATCAAATGCGCAGCTATTCCAGGATTGGTGAGAAGGTCTTGCGCAGCGCACACGTCTTCACAGGCCGCGACCTCCTGTTGTTGTCCCACGCCTAGAATCACAGACTTCTGCTGCAGTGTCGGGAACATCCTGGCCAAGTCTTGATGGAATTTGGTGCCGGTCTGACAGATTCCAGCGATGTCGCAGGAATTGTGAATGTCCATCAACGGCGTCAACGTTGTAATAAAAGGCGTCTGCTCGCAGGGATCTTGAATGTCGCGATACGGATCGGGCGATGAGTAAACTGCCGAAGCAGCAATTGACGGAGTGTTGAGCGCATAGAGTTGGGCCATGGCTGCGCCATTGGACCAGCCGGTGGCGTAAACACGGTTCTTGTCGACAATATTACGTGCCTCTACTTGCCGGATGAATTCGTCGATCGCAGCGACGTCGACATTGAGATTCGGGCTATTGCGGTCGAGATTGCGGTACCAGGTGTCCCAGCCGATGCCATAGTCGTCTGGCACGGGGTAGTAGTGATGGGTGTTGCGGCCCAGAGGGGTAAGCAGAATAAAGCCAGGACGTGCAGGATCGCCGGTCAGATCTGCTGTTGCGGTTAGCGAGACCCAGTTGCTCTCAAGTAACTGGACTGGAATCGGCGCAACCGAACCTTGTGTGAACATCAGTAGTGGCAAGCGGTTCGTGGTGCTGGCATTCGCCGGCACCCAGAGACAGGCGTTGCGTGAACTGCCATTTGCATCAGTCCATGACAGTGTCTCGCCACCGTTGAGGGTGCACTGATTGAGCAGTTCGAGTATTTCGCCAGCCGCACTGCTGCCTACGCTAGACGTGAGTGTGCCAATGGCGGCGGGTGCATCACCGTAAGGTACTGTGCACTTGCTTGTGTCTGTAGCGCCGGGACCGCTGGAAGCAGCAGCGGCCTGAGTGGGCGAACTGCTCAGCACAGTGCTAGTCGGATCGCTGCTGCGACTACAGGCGACAAGCATTAGCGTTGCAGCTAACACGCCGAAAAACTTCCTTCTCCCATGGACGGTTTTCATTCGGGTCTCCGGTTCTCAGTTTGAATCTTTTAATGGAATAAATGACATCGCGCGTTCTGCGAGCGCTGTAATCGTCAGACTTGGGTTTACACCCAGATTGGCCCCAAGCATAGAGGCATCACAGACATAGAGGTTCTGGTAGCCGAACACGCGGTTCTGCGCATCGATCACGCCGGTCTCGGTACTCGTGCCCATGCCAGCGCCACCCATGCAGTGTGCCGTGGTTGGAATGTTGAAAAGAATCTCGGTGGTCATCGACATCGCCACGCCGCCCATCGACTTGGCCATCTTTGCTGCGAAAGCATTGGCCTGCGGGATGTAGGTCGGGATGGGTTCACCTTCGGTTTGCAGCACCTTGATGAAGGGGTTGTACCAAGGTCTGCGCCAGCGCATGTTCAGATGGCCTTCGATAGTCTGCATCACCAGAAAGAGTATGGATTCGCGCGCAAACCCGATTGGGTTAAGTGCACGCAGCGTGCGGATGGGATGTGTGAGCAGCTGTGTGATCAGTGTCCATAGCCACAGAAGAATGCGTGTCCAGCCTGCCTTGCCGTTGACCATCAAGGTGAACATAGAGCCGGCATAGTCGGAGCCCTTGGCGTAACGGTTGGCTTCGACGTGCGTGTGTTCGTCGATGTGGATGCCGGAGCCGATCGCGATGCCCGGCCACATCTCCTCCTTGCTACCCGGCGCACGGACGACAATGATCGATTCAGCATTAGTGCGTACGCGCTTGCCCAGTTGATCGGAGATATTGGGCAGTGAACCTTTCTCCTTGAGATCGAACATGAGCGCCTGCGTGCCAAGTGAAGCGGCAGCAAAAACGACATTGCGCGCGATAAAGCGGCGCGGATTGGCCCCGAACCAAGATAGCGAATCAACAGTGTGTACTTCGTAACCGTCTGCGCCATCGGCTTTGCCATTGAGCGGCTTCACATCGACGACCTTGGTCGTCTCGTAAACCTTGGCGCCGTTCTTCTCAGCGAGATATAGATAGTTTTTGTCGAGCGTGTTCTTGGCGTTGTAACGACAGCCAGTCAGACAGCCGCCACAGGCGATGCAGCTATTGCGATCGGGGCCAGCGCCATCGAAGTAAGGATCTTTGTAGAGCTTGCCTTGCGGCTGTTTCTCGTCGCCGAAGAAAACACCGACTTCAGTGCGATAAAACGTATCGCCGCAGCCGGCTTCGTCGGCCGCTTTCTTCAGCGCGTAATCGGCAGGGCCGAGAATCTTGTTGGTGGTGACCCCGAGCATGCGGCGTGCGGTGTTGAAATGCGCTGGCATAATTTTCTGCCAATCATCCAGACCGGCCCAGCTTCCCTCATTCCAAATCTTGTCCGGCGGAATCAGCAGTGTGTTGCCGTAAGTAATGGAGCCACCGCCCACGGCATTGCCGTGGGCCACCATCACATGCGAGAAGAAGCGCAGATTGAAAAAGCCGCGCATGCCGATCATCGGCTTCCAGAAAAAATCCCAGAGCTTCCAGTTGGTCGATGGCAGATTCTCCGGCGTCCAGCGCCGACCCATTTCCATCACGCCGACGCTGTAGCCTTTTTCGGTCAAGCGGTGCGCCGAAACGCTGCCGCCAAAGCCAGACCCGATGATGATGAAATCGTAGTCGTAATTCTGCATTGTTGTGTTTTCCGTGGACATGCTCATTCCCAGATCACCGTACGCTTGGTCGTGCACCAGGTTTCGATGCTCGACTCATAGCGCTTCTCGATCACATTGCGTTTGATCTTCATCGTCGGCGTAAGAAAACCATTGGTGATGGTCCATTGCTCCTTCACCACCACGACAAACGCCAGTTGCTCGTGCGGATCAAGCGTGCTGTTGACCTTGCACATCAACGTCTGGAGTTCACTTTCGAGCAGCGCGCGATCCGCACCAGCTGCGAGCGCCTGCTGCGCTCCAGCATTGAGCATCACCAAGCCGATCGGCTGTGGCTGGCCGCATCCAGTGACGCAGACCACTTCCACTTGTGGATGGTTGTTGAGCTTGTTCTCAATCGGCGCTGGCGCAACGTACTTGCCCTTGCTGGTCTTGAACAATTCCTTGACGCGACCCGTGATCTTGAGTCGACCGTCTTCGTCGATCTCGCCCATGTCACCGGTCTTGAAGTAACCATCTTCAGTGAAGGCCTCGGCAGTTTTCTCCGGCTCTTTGTAATAGCCGAGCATGCGTGCCGGGCTCTTGATCTGGATCTCACCGTTGTCGGCGATGCGCCGCGCGACACCGCGCAGTGCATGGCCGACAGTACCCAAACGCGTACGCCCGGGCAGTGATAGATGCGAATAAGAGAAATCCTCCGACATGCCGTAACCCTCCAGCAGTTCCAGACCCAGGTTGCGAAACCACTGCAACACCGTCGGGGGTAGTGGTGCAGAGCCGGTGACAGCGGCGCGTACGTCTTGTAATCCGAGCTGACTCAACACCTGCTTGCGCGTGGCTTCTGCAGTTGCAGGATTTGCGAGCAAAGCATCAAGCTGAGCCTGCGGTATTTTCTGCAACACGCCGAGCTGGAACTTGACCCACAGTCGCGGCACCGAGTGGAACAGCGTTGGTCGGGCGCGACGGATGTCGGCGGCAAAAGTGGCCAGCGTGTCGTTGAAATACACACGGCAGCCGTAGCGCAGCGAAGAGGTCTCCACCGCGAGGCGCTCGAACACATGGGCCAAAGGCAGATAGGACAGCAGCCGATCCTGTGGGCCGAAGGGCATGACCTGCTCAAGGATGCTTGAGCCTGCAGCGAAGGCGCCGAAGCTGAGCATCACGCCTTTGGGTAGACCGGTTGTGCCGGAGGTGTAAACCAGCGTTGCCAATTCGTCTGCACTGCGTCGGGTTTTCTCAAGCAGCGGCCGTGTCACCGCGATGAGATCTTGCCAAGGCAGAACGTTTTCACGCGTGCCCAACGCAGGCGCGTCCGGCAGTGTAATGATCGGCAAACGTTCCGCTACACCAGCACGCATCTCTGCCCATTCATCGAGGCGACCTAGAAACATCAGCTGCGCTTCGCTGTGATCGAGGATGTAGCGCACGGTTTCTGCATTGAGTGAAGGATAGATCGGTACGCTGACATGGCCAGCCATCCAGATCGCGAGATCCGCCATGATCCAGTGCGCACAGTTTTTCGACAGCAGCGCGATACGACTGCCAGCCGGAAGGTCTAAGGACTTCAGATGCGCGGCCATGTGTCGCACCTGACTGCCAACCTGCGCCCAGGTGTAGTCGGTGAGATTGTCACCGTCAGGCTGCGTCAGGTAGATCGCGTCGGGTTGCATGCGCTCCCAAGCGTAGAAGCCGGATAGTGGCGTCCAATCTTTCATGTCGTTCGTGGCGTTCATGTTCTCTCTCTTCACGGTCGGATCAGCTGAAGCGCCGCATCAGCCGCGCCAGGCGCCAGCTCTTGTCGGTGTAAGGAGGTGCCAGCATGTGCGTAGAAGCAAAGTGGTCGCGCATGATCGCGCGCTCGTGCGAAAAGGCCTTGAATCCCCATTCGCCATGGGCTTTGCCCAAACCGCTATTGTTGGCGCCCCCGAAGGGCAGGTTGTTGTTGCCGTAATGCAGCATCGCCACATTCACGCCGACATCGCCGGAGCTGGTTTCGGCGATGAATCGTTCGATCGCCTGGTTATCTTCGGAATAAATATAGGCCGCCAAGGGTTTGGGCCGCGCATTGATGTACGTGATGGCCTCATCGAGTGTGCGATAAGTCATTACCGGAACCACCGGCCCAAAGATTTCTTCGTGAAAAATGTTTGCGCTCTGTGGGACAGCGCGCAGCACGGTCGGCTGTATATAGCGTTGGGCAGCGTCGGATTCTCCGCCAAAGACAATTTGCCCGCCTTTGGCAATCGCATCTGTAACGAGGCCGGTGATTCGCTGCCAATGCTTGTCGGTGATGACCCGACCGAGATCGGGACTTTGCTGCTGTGCCTGCGCACTGTCGCCGATGCGGGTTTTGATCAGGGCTTTCAGTTCGGCAAGAAATTCCTGCTCAATACTTTCATGTACCAGGATGTAATCCGGTGCCGTGCAGGCCTGACCGCAGTTGAGAAGTTTGGTGTAGGCAATGCTGCGTACCGTCTTGGTCATGTTCGCCGTGGCGTCGATGACTACCGGGCTCTTGCCGCCTAGCTCGAGAGTGACGGAGCACAGATGGTCAGCGGCCGCCTTCATCACCAGCTTTCCGACCGTCGGTGATCCGGTGAAGAAGATGTGATTGAACGGCAGCGCCGTCAGCAGTTGTGCCACTTCCGGTCCTCCGTCATAAGCAGCAACTTCATCTTCTGGAAACACATCGCGAATCAATTGAACGATGACGCGCGCAGAAGCTGGCGCCATCTCGGAAGGACGCACGAAGCAGGTATTGCCTGCAGCCAGTGCACTGATCAATGGGCCGAGTGCGGAGATGTGCGGGACATTCCACGGTCCAAGAATCAGACAAACACCCTTGGGTTCAAGGCGCACCTGTGACGTGGTGCCGAAGAAGAACAGTGGCGTGCGTACCTTGCGTGTCTTCATCCATTGCTTGAGATGACGGATCGTGTGCTCGGCTTCGCCGATGATTCCGTTCACCTCGATTAACTCGGTTTCAAACGCAGGCCGACGCATATCGGCGGTCGAGGCATTGATGATCTCCTCACGTCGCGCCAGCACGGCATCGCGCAGGCGCTCAATGCGGGCGATGCGCTCTTCAGCGGTGCTGCCGCGCCATTGAACGGCCTTGCTCTGCTGCAAGGCAAAGACACGCTGAATGTCGGCGTTAAGCTGATCTAACGGTTGATTCATTAATGCGTTCATGTCGCTTATCTCCTAGTGCTTCGATCTTGTTGCGAGCAGCACTTCTAGTTCGTCCAGCGCTTCACCGGCATACACCGCCATCTTCTGCAGGTGAGGCAGGCTGTCGCGGCTGCCGGTGAAACCAATATTGAGTTGCCCGGCGTAGCTGACGCAGGTGATGTTGAGTGCTTGTCCCTGTGCAGGAATCGATATCGGGTAATTTGCCAGCATCGGCGCGCCATTGAGATACAGAGTTTTTTCCGGGCCGGGGACATTGGAAATTGTCAGGTTCATCGGCGGCCGAAACTTGGCACCGAATCCGCTCATCATTGCCAGCGCACTGGGCATTACCGTCAGTTGCGTAAAGATTTTTCGTGCCTGCGGCGGCAAGCTCTTCAAGTGGTTTTTCGATGCCTCCATGGAGGCGCGGATTACCGCGATGCGTTCAAGCGGATCAACGATCTCGGTGCCCAGCGCCGCCCATAAGTAGCCGACAGCGTTGCTCGAGGTATCGTCGCCTGCCTCGCGCAGGCTGACCGGCACGCCTGCAATTAGCGACTTCTGTGGCAAGGCCCCCTGGCTCAACAGATGTCGTCTAAGCGCTGCACTGCACACGGCGAGAAAGACATCGTTGAGTGACCCGCCCGTCTGCTTGGCAAGACGTTTCACACGTTGCAGATCAAGCTGCTGAGTCGCCACACGACGTGCATTGGTGACGCGGCCATTGAGTACGGAGCGTGGCGCTTCAAACGGTCGCAGCACTGGCTCGACGTCGTTCTCTCGCAGAACCATGGGACGGAAAGCCTGTGCCATCACGCGAGGCCATTCGCTTGGTGCCAGCTTCGATTGCAGCTTTGGGGTTTCATCTGATGAGTGATTCGACTTTGGCTCGGCGCCAGATTGCGCCTGCTCCCACAATGGTCGCCATGCTCCATCTGGCTCCGTTGCCAATGCGCGCGCCATCATGCGTGTAGCGCTGATGCCGTCGGCCAGAGCGTGGTGCAGCTTGATATAGATCGCGAAGCGATTGTCGTACAAGCCTTCAATCACATGACAGGTCCACAGCGGACGCGTGCGGTCAAGCAACTGGCTGTGCAGGTGCGACACCAATTCGCCCAACTCGCGTTCGCCACCGGGATCAGGCAGTGCCGAGTGACGAACGTGGTAATCAAGGTCGATGTTCTTTGCCACAGACATCGCAGGTAGTAGTCGCGACATTGGCGCCGCAGTCAGCTGCAGGTTGAACGGTGAGGCCAGCACACTTGGATTTCGGAAGCGTTTCACAATGCGTTTGACGAAGTCTGGCGGTGCGCCGACCGGCAGCGCGTAGATCTGCAGGCAGGCGATGTGCATCGGCGTGTCGCGAGTCTCGAGGCTCAGGAACGTCGAATCGATCAGCGACAAACGCTTTGTGGCCTGACCCTTAAACTGATTCATACGTGCTCTCCAATAAACACGAATCCAAGTAAGACAACGCAGTTTGTAGGCGTGGGCAATTTCTGTTGATGCCCTGATGCACCAATAACTGGTTGCAACATGGTCAGCATCGTCGCGGATAGGGCTTTCAGGTACTTGACTCTATACGACAATGTTTTATCTTTAAGCGACACAAATTTAAGACGGCAATCGCATGACGGCGATGATCAGGGCAGAGGCTTTGCAAGGTTTTTCTGCACTTGTGAGTGAGTTGGGCGGCGACGCTCAACGCCTGCTGCGCCGCGTGCACATCGACCCTGCGGTGCAGACGCGGGAAGAGTCTTTCTTCCCTCATCGTCAGTTAGTTCATCTGCTTGAGAACACAGCGGAGGAGCTGGCTTGTCCTGACTTCGGATTGCGATTGGCGCAACGTCAGGACATCGGCATTCTTGGCCCCATTGCGGTGGCCGCTCGTAGCTGCAAGACACTGGGCGAGGCGCTGACACTTACAGGCAAATTCCTGTTCGTGCATAGCCCGGCGCTGCGCTTTCGAATGAAGCTGCAAAAGGATCGATCAAGCATCCTGCTCGCAACCGACCTGCTGCTGGAGCGCATTCCCAATTGCCGCCAGATCGACGAACTGGCAGTCGGCGTCATGCATCGGATGATCAAAACACTGTCGAACCAGCGTTATCGTCCACTGGAGGCACAGTTCGCACATACTCATTGTGCATCGCCAAAGGTATACCGCAAGTTCTTTGACTGCGCGGTGCGATTCGACCAAGAGGTCGATGGACTGTTGATCTTGGTAAAGGATTTGGAGATGCCGATCCACGAGCATAATCCGCAGCTCAAAGCGATCGCCACGGGCTACCTCGAATCACATTTCACATCGCCATTTTCTGCAACAGCGGAGCGCGTGCGTGCCGCGGTTCGGCGTTTACTCAGAGTGGGCGCTGGCAGTCAACAGGATGTCGCTGCAGCCTTGCTAATGCACCCGCGAACACTACAGCGCCGCCTACGTGATGAGCAGACAAGTTTTGACATGATCAAAGACGAAGTGAGAAAGGAGTTGGCACAGCGTTACCTTGGTCAATCATTGCTGCCACTGTCGCATATCACGGCGCTACTTGGTTACAGCGAGCAGTCTGCGCTGACGCGCAGTTGCCAGCGCTGGTTCGGTAAGCCACCGCGCACGCTGCGAGCCGGGTTAGTCCGCTCTCTTTAATATGTCCGCTTTGGGCTGCTTTGCGCCGTACAGATATTCGCTACCCCACTGCTGCCACCTGCATCCCCAACTGTCTCCCAAAGAACGTCGCATCCGCCAGCGACATGCCGGAGCTGTAGCCTTCGCCCCAGCGCGGCAGGCCGCAGGCGGTGCGGCCGGCGGCGTAGAGGCCGGCGATGGGTTTGCGTGAGGCGTCGAGCACTTCGCCGGTGGGCAGCGTGTCGAGTCCGCCGAGGGTGAAGGTCGGATAGAAGCAGACGTCGATGCGGCAGTCGAGTGCGACGAACGGCGGCTGGTCCAGCGGCTTGAGCCACTTCTTCGCCTTGTGGAATAGCGGGTCGCTGCCTTCGGCGGCGTGGCGGTTGTAGAGCGCGACGGTTGCGGTGAGGCTGCCGGCCGGCAGTTCCAATTCTTTCTCCACCTCTTCCCAGGTGTCGCCGGTGCCGGCGATGCCGATTTTTGCGAACTGGCCGAACGCGGGCTCGGCGTAGGTCTCGCTGTCCTGCAGTGAGAACAGTCGCGTGCAGCCTTGTTGCAGGCCGTGATGCGCGGTGCGACCGTGATAGCAGTCTTCGTTGATGTAACGCTGGCCGCGCTCGTTGATGAAGATGCCCTTGATCAGCGACTCCGGCGGATACCACGGCAGGGTGACGAAGCCTTCGCTCATGTTGATCGCGGCGCCGCCGACGCTCTGGCCGAGCACGATGCCGGAGCCATCATCAACGGTGCCGATCGGATGATTGGAGCGCAGCAGCAGCGGCGCGTTCTTCTTCACCATCTCGCGATTCATCACGAAGCCGCCCGCGCACAGCGCCACGCCCTTGCGCGCACGCACGTAGGAATCCTGCCCTGCACTGCGGATGACCACGCCGGTCACGCGATTGCTGTCGTCGGCGATCAGTGCGACGGCGCGAGAGTCGTAGCGCACGTCCACGCCCAGCGCATTCACGCGCGCGGCGAGCTTGTCCATCAGGTAACGGCCGGCGCCCATGCCCATGAACTTCGGCGTGTGGCCGCGTGGGCAGGGCTTGGCCTGTTCGCAGAACGGCCAGGCTTCTTCGCTGCCGCTCCAGATCAGGCAGTCGTCGGTGTCGGGTTCGACGATGCGCTGCGGGATGAAGGAGTTCTTGTATTCCACGCCCTGCGCGACCAGCCACTCGTAATGCCTGAGGCTGTTGTCGGCGTAGAGCCGCACCTTGGCGGCGTCGGCGTTGGGGCCGCCGGCCATCAGCAGATATTGGTAGAGCGCCTCGGTGTCGTCGCTGAAGCCGGCGGCCTTCTGGATCGGCGTGCCGCCGTTGCCGCCCAGATAGATTTCGCCACCAGACAAGGCCGAGGTGCCGCCGTTGCCGGAGGTGGCTTCAAACAACGTCACTTTCGCGCCGGCGCCTGCCGCTTCAATCGCGGCCGATGCGCCGGAGGCGCCGAAGCCGATGATGGCGACATCGGTCTCGATATCCCAGCGTGGCGGCTTGCGACAGGGGCGCGAGGTCGAGAATTCGGACGGCTCGTTGTTCGATGGCAGGCTCATCGGATGTTCTCCTCGGATTGCAGTGCGCGCGGTTGCCGCAAGGGCCACCCGCTCTCGCGGATTTACTGGAGCAGTGTGTTATTAAATATTTATATATTTATTATTTAATCAATAATAAATAACAATATGTTTCTGCCAGCGTGGCTGAGCGGGTGGCGTTCAACCACCGCCATATGGAGTAGACGCAATACTTTTCCGGGCTGCATGACGAGTGAGGCGCAAGAATCCTGCGCTGACATGAGTTGAGAGTGTCGATCGGTGGATGCCGCCCACGCATGCGATGCGGGGCGCGATGCCAACGCGCAGGCTCGCGCTGTCTCCCGTTGAGCGGGTCGCTGACTTATCAGCGCGCCAGGTAGCCGCCGTCTACCGCGAAGCACTGGCCGTTGGCATAGCTCGCGCGATCCGAGCACAGCCACAGCGCCATGTCGGCGATCTCCTCGGCACGGCCGACGCGGGCCATCGGCACGGCGGCGAGGGTGTGATCCTGAAACTGCTTGCTCGACAGCACCGGCTGCGTCATCGGCGTTTCGATGATGCCGGGCGCGATGGCGTTGCAGCGGATGCCCTGGGCGCCGTACTCGACCGCCGCGACCTTGGTCAGTCCGATAACGCCATGCTTGCTGGCGACATAGCCCGGCACGCCTGCGAAGGCGATCTGCCCGGCGATGGAGGCGGTGTTGACGATGCTGCCGCCGCCGCTCTTGAGCATCGCCGGAATCTGCGCGCGGTGCGCGTAGAACACGCCGGAGAGATTGACCGCGATGATGCGGTCCCACAGTTCCAGCGGATAGTCGACGCTGCCCGGCGGCATCGGTCCGTCGGAGATGCCGGCATTGTTGAAGGCGGCGTCGACACGGCCGAAGCTCGCCAGCGCGGCTTCAACCAGGCGTTCATGATCGCGTGGCTTGCTGACATCGGTGCGGACGAAGATCGCATCGCCGCCGAGTTCGCGGAGTTCCTTGGCCAGCGCGTCGCCGGCGTCCTCGTTGAGATCGGCCAGCACCAGCTTCGCGCCTTCCTCGGCGAAGCGCGATGCGGCGGCGCGGCCGATGCCGCCGGTGGCGCCGCTGATGATGGCGACCTTGTTCTTGAGTTCGTTCATGAAGATTCCGTGTGGATGGGATGCGTGATGCACGCGACCTGCGTGTAGCGGGAACAAGCCTGCGTCGGTTCAGGCCTGCGTCGCGACGCTGTTGAGCAGCTTGCGGATCAGCATCGCCTGCCGGCTGACGCCGGTCTTGCTGAAAATGAAACGCAGATAGGTGCGCGCGGTGTTCTTGGTGATGCCGAGTTGTTCGGCGGCTTCTTCCAGTGTCAATCCGTCCGCCAGCTTCATCGCCAGTGCGCTCTCGGTCTGGGTCAGGCCGAACAACTGCTTGGTGATTTCCTGCGAGGGCTGTCCACCGCTGGCGGCGGGGTCGCGGATGAAGACCGCGGCCACCGGACGGCTAGCGCCGTTGAGCCACGGACCCACGGGGACTGCGCGCACGACGACGCCGAGCATGTTGCGGCCGGAGGGCCGCGTGATTGACATTGCCTCAATCAGGCCGGGGCCGGTGGCGACGCGCTTGCCGGACAGCGCTTCGTTGAGCAATCGCCGGAACTCGTTGCGCTCGCGCGTGCTGTCGATGCACAGGCTGTTGCCGTCCAGAGAAGCGCCATCGCGTTCCGAAAGAATTCGGCTGGCTTCGGGATTCATGTCGAGGATGGAACCATCGCGCGCGTAGCTGATCACGCCCATCTGCATGCGGTTGACGACGCCGGCGAACAGGTGGCGTTCGCATTCCAGATTGTCCAGCCGCGCGTGCAGATGGATCGAGCGTTTCAGATGTGGCAACAGGAAACTGCACAGCGCCTTGTCTTCGGCCGTGAATGGCGGCGCGCCGCGCGCACGTGAGACACGGAAGCGGCACTCGATGCCTTCGAGCGTATGGATGTCGGCGCCGATCAGGTGCTCCACGTCCAGCGGCCGCAGATACTCGCGATACAGCACTGTCTGCGTCCATTTCGAACCGACGATTTCCTCGGGGCTGAGTATCTGCCCGGCAGGCAGGCCGACAAACGGGTCGAGTGCGAAGAAGTGCGACAGGTAGGATGCCGTGGCGTCCGCGGCGGCACTGTCGGTGTTGACCATGACGCCCGCCGACTCTGGCGACGGCGGCCGCAGGATCAGGGTGACGTGAGTCGCCGCCAGCGTTTTCTGCAACAGCTGCAGACTCGACTGCCACGGCGGGGTTTCGGTCGGTCCTTCGTAGATTGCGCTGAACAGCCGGTTCAGGTCTGCAAACCCCGCCAGTCCGCCCGCCTGCAACAGACTGCTGCCCGGCGTTGTCGCCGGTGCTGCGATTCTGCGTGTGCGAGAGTTGGAAGCGGGCATGGAGGCATTCCTGCGCCGGTGCAGTGGCGCTCTGCCGCGTTGCGTATCGGCGACCGCGGATTCAAGCAACACCCTACTCCCGGCGCTGCCTGCTGTCACGATGGATGTCGGCATTGATGGGCTCCGTATTCAGTTGCAGACCGGCGCGGCGGCGAAAGCGCTGCGCAATGCCGCCGCGGCCGCGTCCAGCGCCTGCTGCGCACTGTCGAGCACGCCGGTCATGCTGATGAATCCGTGAATCTGTCCCGGCCAGCGTTGCAGGTGAACTTCGTTGCCCGCAGCCCGCAGCGCCTGGGCATAGGTCTCGCCCTCGTCGCGCAGCGGATCACATTCGGCGGTGAACACGGTGGCATCCGGCAGGCCCGCGAGCTTGCGCTGACGCAAGGGCGAGGCGCGCGGGTCATCGGCGCGTGCCATGTCCTGCAGGTACTGCTGCAGGAACCAGCGCATCATCTCCGCGGTGAGGTAATAGCCTTCGCCGAACTCGCGATAGGACGCGGTGTTCGTCGCACAGTCGGTGACCGGATAAAGCAGCAGTTGGTGGCAGAGATCGGGGCCGCCATCGCGCGACAGTTGCGCGGTGACCGCGGCAAGGTTGCCGCCGGCGCTGTCGCCGGCCACCGCGATGCGGCCGGCGTCGCCGCCGATTTCATCGGCATGCAGGTATGCCCAGCGCGTCGCCGCGACCGCATCTTCCACCGCCGCCGGAAACGGCGCCTCCGGTGCGCGCCGGTAATCCACCGAGATCACCAGGCTGCCGGCACGGTTCGCGAGGCTGCTGCAGATGTTGTCGTGCGAGTCGAGATCGCAGATCACGAAACCACCACCGTGAAAGAACATCGTGACCGGAAACGGGCCGGCACCTGCCGGACGGTAGAGGCGCAGTTTCAGCGGGCCGCCGGCACCGGAGATTTCACGGTTGTCGATGGCCGCGACCGCGTCGCCTTTTGCCGGCGGCGACATCGCCGCCATGGCAGCGCGCAGTACCGGTGCGGTCAGCGTCGAGTAGTCCATTGCCGGCATCTGCGCGAGCGCCTGCAGGATGGCCTGGGTCTGTGGATCGAGTGACATGTATTTCTCCTTGAATCCTGTTGTGACTGCGGGCTTGTGTTCCTGCCCTTTGCCCGATTGTTGGCGCGCAGCACTGCCAGCGGCTTCGTCCGAATGGAGATATCGAGCCGGATGATGTGCGGCGGGGTGCGGCTGGGGACACTGCGGTCATGGCCGGGATGTCCGGCCGCTAAATTTCACGCACCGCAGGAGGATGACATGCGATTTTCACTGATCTACGAGGCACAGACCACGGATGCCACACGCGCAGGAGACCGAAAAATTTTCGACGAGATCGTCGAGCAGGTCGAACTGGCCGAGCAGCTCGGCTTCGACGTGGTCTGGTGTGTCGAACACACCGCGCTGACCAACTACGCGCACATGAGCGCGCCGGAAACGGTGCTGGCATTCCTCGCCGGCAAGACCCAGCGCATCGGCCTCGGCCACGGCGTGGTGTGCCTGCCGCCGGCGATGAATCATCCGGTGAAAGTCGCCGAGCGCATCGCCACGCTCGACCTTCTCTCGCATGGCCGCGTCCATTTCGGCGTCGGCAAGGGCGGTACCCAACAGGAGGCCGGCACTTTCGGCTACGACTTGGCGACGCTGTATCCGCAGATCGACGAAGCGATGTACCTGATTCCGAAAATCATGACGCAGGATGAAATCGAGCACGACGGCGAGTACATCAAGATTCCGCGCCGGCCGATACACCCCAAGCCGTATCAGGACCCGCATCCGCCGATGTACCTGGCCTGTACCAACACCGACACACTGACCCGCGCCGGCCAGCGCGGCATGGGCGCGCTGGTGCTGGGCTTCGGCGGGCCCGAGGACGTGGCCGGCAAGAATGCGGTGTATCGCAAGGCCTGGGCGTCGCGCAAAGTTGAGGATCAGGTTGGTTTCCGGCCGATCGAGCATCTCGCAGCGCTGTGCCCGACCATCGTCCTTGATGACGGGCCGCAGGCGCGCAAGATCGGCATCAAGGGTCAGCGCTACTTCATGGAATCACTCGGGCACTGGTATGGCGGCACGCCCAAGCCCGATCCGTCGCAGTGGGACGACGAGGTGATCGCGCACGACGCCAGCGGCAAGGATGTGATCAAGACCAACTTCGCCTCCGAGAGCATCAGTTTCGATTTCAGCGATCCGCAGATGATGCTGCTCAATCCCAACCATGCCTACGGTACGGTGAAGGATTGCATCGGCTACGTGCAACGCCTGATCGAGGCCGGTGCCGACGAAATCCTGTTCATCTGCCAGATGGGCACGGTGCCGCAGTGGGCGCAGCTGCAGACGCTGAAGAACATCGGCGAGCACGTGATTCCTTATTTCCGTGAGCAGCGGGCCACGGGACAGGCGCGGCTCAAGGTTGCGGCTGCAGGCTAAGCCATGTCGAAGATATTGCGCATCAAGGATGGCGTTGCAGTGATCACCGGCGCCGCCAGCGGCATTGGCATGGGACTGGCGCAGCAGGCCGCGGCACTGGGCATGCGGCTGGTCCTGGCCGACGTGCAGGCCGACGCGCTGCAGGCGCTGGCGGGGCGACTCGATACCGAGGTGCTGGTGGTGCCCACGGATGTCACCAACGCGGACGCAGTCGAGCAGCTGGCACGGCGCTGCTACGCGGCCTACGGCGAAGTCGACCTGTTGTTCAACAACGCTGGTGTGATGGTGACCGGCTTCAGCTGGCAGATCGAGGCTGCGGCCTGGCAGCGTTGTCTGGGCGTCAATTTTCACGGCGTCCTGCACGGCCTGCGCAGCTTTGTGCCGCGCCTGCTGTCAGCCGCGCGGCCGGCACACATCATCAACACCTCGTCGGTCGGCGGCTTCCTCGCCAGTCCGCTGATGGCGCCGTATTCGGTCAGCAAATATGCGGTGCTGGCGTTGACCGAATCGCTGCGCGCCGAGATGGAAATGCTCAAGGCGTCGGTTGGTGTCTCGCTGCTGGCGCCGGGGCCGGTCAAGACCGGCATCTTCAAGAACCCGTTCGGCACGGCGCCGAATCCTGCAGTCGAAGGCTTCGTGCAGAACATGCGCGAGATGCTCTCGCAGAACGGTCTGGAACCGGACGTGTTTGCCCAGCGCGTATTCAACGGCATCCGCGCCGGGCAGTTCTGGCTGATTCCGCAACCCGAAGTCTTCGATCAGGCCTATCGCGCCCACACCGAGAGCGTGCTGGCGAGACGCAATCCCTGTTTGCCGCAGTACTGACTACCGAAAAATTCATTGAGGAGACGATATGAAAATCGTGATGCGCATCCTGTGTGCGGCATTGTGGCTGACGGCTTCGGCGCAGGCCCATGCACTGAACATCCTGCTGTCGAACGACGATGGTTTCGAGACCGCCAATATCCGCGCGCTGTACCAGACCCTGAAACAGGCCGGAAACGATGTGGTGCTGTCGGCGCCGACCCAGAACAACAGCGGCACCGGCGGTGCGATGAATTTCCTGAAGCCGGTGACGCCGCTGGCCAAGGACAGCCGCTACGGCACGATCAAGGCCGGGGCGCCGGGTGTCGGCGCCGATCCGAATGATCCGGATATTCACTACGTTGACGGCACGCCGGTGATGTCGTTGCTCTACGGACTCGACGTAATCGCCGCGCAGCACTGGCACGGCCAGCCCGATCTGGTGATCTCCGGGCCCAACGAGGGCAGCAACGACGGCATGATCAACAATTCATCGGGTACCGTGAACAATGCGCTCTATGGCATCAACCGCGGCATTCCCTCCATCGCCGTCAGTTATGCGGGCACCGGTTCGCGCGCCTACAAGGCGCTGGCCGGCGGCGCACCGGAATATGAACTGGCCGGCATCGTGCTCAAACTGGTGCAGCAGTTGCAGGCGCATCGCGGTGCCGATAGTCGTCTGCTGCCGCCGGGTGTCGGGCTGAACGTCAATGTGCCGGTATTTCAGACCGGACAGGCTGCGCGCCTGCCGTTCCATTTCACCCGCATGGGCGTGGCGACGGATTACGAGCCGGTGTTCTACAACAAGCTCTCGGACAGCCCGACCGCCGTCGGATTCGGTGCCGGCGTGGATTACCCGGGCATCTCCTTCGTCATTCCGCCGCAGACAGCGCCGGCCGGGGTCGTGTTGCCGGATGACCGGAACGCGGACTCCGAAGCCAACGCGCTCAAGGACAAGGTGGTCACCGTGACCGTGATCGAAGGTCTGCCGCAGGCACGGCGCAGCAACGAGGACGCGGTCAAGTTCAGGCTGCACGCCCTGTTTGCCAGCGGCCAGGGAAAGTGACAGGCGCGGCGATAGGCTGATGCCCATGGCGAGGGCTGCCACGGCGGGTGCCGTTTGCCGCGGTCCTTATCCGGCGCTCTGTGCGTCGCTCCATAAATCCGGCAGGCCGGGATCGGTCTGGCGGATGAAACTGCGCAGCAGGTTGCGCAGCGACAGGGCTTCGAATTCACCGAACTCGCCCAGCACATCGGCTTCCACCGCTTCGGCCGCCGCGATCATGCGCAGGGTGAGCTGGCGGCCCTGATCGGTCAGCATGTGCCGTGCGTTGTCGCCGCTGCCGTCACTGTAGAGCCAGCCGTGCTCCGCCAGAGCGTGCACGACATCCGGCGTGACCTGCATGCCGGAATAGGCGAACACCTGGTTGATGCCGGCAAGTGTCTGGCGATCGCGCAGGATCAGTGTCGCCAGCGTGAAATACTGCAGGTCGCTGAGACCGCTCAGCCGCACCAGTTTGTGTATACGTCCATACAACTGGAAATAGGCGCGACCCAGCAGATAGGCGAGGTTGTCCTCGCTCCAGCCGGCTGCCGGATGCCTGGATTCGCTGCGACTAGCAGTAACGCTGTTGGTCTTGCGCGTGGCCACGGCATAGCTGCCACCGTGAAACACCAGCGGTGCGACCGGATTGTGATCGAAGCCGAGTACGCGTCCGACGAAAATGATGTGGTCGCCGCCTTCGTAGCGGAACGCCGTACTGCATTGCAGGCGTGTCGCACAGCCGTCGAGCAGCGGACTGCCGCCGATGCCGATGGCGGTATCCAGCCCCGCAAACTTGTCGGCGCCGCTTTTGGCGAAGCGGTTGGACAGCGCTTCCTGATTGGCAGCGAGGATATGCACCGCCCAGTGTTTTGCGGCATCGAATGCCGGCAGGCTGCGCGAATTCTTCGCAAGGCTCCACAGCACCATCGGGGGCTCCAGCGAAACCGAGTTGAAACTGTTGGCGGTGATGCCGACTGGGCTGCCGTCGTCGCAGCGGGTGGTGATGATGGTCACGCCCGTGGCGAAGTTGCCCAGCGCGCTGCGGAAATTGCGGGTGTCGAAAGCGGTGTCTTGCGTCATGTCGAGTCTCCGGTGAGTGAGCAGGGTTTTCAATCCAGCGCCGCAGTCAGCATCAGCCCGATACCATCCGCGCTTTGCAGGATCACGCGCTGTTCGTGCGGGCCACGCTCCAGCGGCCGCAGGATGCGGGCGCCAGCGGCCAGCAGGCGTTGCAATTCGGACGCCATCGATTCGACCCGGAATACCGGCAGCGGCCGATCGACGATGCGCTCGCTGCCTGCGACCAGGCCCAGGTGCAGGCAGCCGCTTTCGATTGCTGCATAACGATCGGCATCGCGAAATTTCAGTTGCAGCCCCAGCGTGCCGCAAAAAAACGCCAGCGCGGCATCGATGTCCTGTACCGGGTAAATCCAGAGTGTCGCCTGCATGTTCGGTCTGCCGTGAGGTCCGGACCCAGCGTCGCGCAAGCCGGCAACAGCGTCTTCATCCGGCAGGATTCATGCGTTTGCAGGGGGGCCGGCTCATCCGAATCGGTATCTCAATACGGACGAAGTTGCGTCCGTATTTGCGGTTCAGCATCACCGCGAACCGATAACAGGAGGAGGAAACATGATCGGATTACGTGTGATACCGGGCCGCCACGTGGCGGGTGCAACAGGATTGGCAGGGCTGTTGATGTTTTTATCGGCGATGACAGGCCGCGCATGGGCGGGGTCTTACGATCTCGGCGACAACACCAGCGCGCAGTACACGCTGACGCTGGGCTATGCGCTGGCGATGCGCACCAGGGGCCAGGCGGATGCGCTGATCAACGGGCCGGTCAATCCGGCCACCGGCTTGCCGACCACGGTGAATTCGGACGATGGCGACCGTAACTTCAAGTCCGGCAGCCTGATAAACGACCGCGTCAGCGCGTTGGGCGAGCTGTTCCTTGCCCACGGCAATTATGGAGCGGTACTGCGCGGCGACGCGTTCTACGACGATGCCTATCATCGGGGCAATGACAACGATTCCCCCAGCACCGTCAACAAGGCCGGCGCCAACGATGAGTTCACCCCGGCGGCGCGCAGGTACGATGGCGGCCGCGCGCGCTTTCTCGATGCCTACCTGTATGGCGACTGGTCACTGGGCGGCACGCGCCACCTGAATCTGCGCGCTGGACGCCAGGTCGTGGCCTGGGGCGAGAGTGTGTTTTTCTCCGGCGTCGCCAGCGCGCAAGGTCCGGCCGACGCGACCAAGGCCAACGTTCCTGGCACCGAGGTCAAGGATATTCTGCTGCCGGTCAATCAGGTCGCGATGCAGCTTGCGGTCAATAATCGCTTGAGTCTGATGGGTTACTACAAGCTGCAATATAAGGCGACCGAACTGGAACCGGCCGGCGCGTATTTTTCGACGAGCGATGTTGTGGGCCCCGGTGCCGAATTCATCTACGGTGCGCCAGGATTCACCATTCCGCGTGGCGGCGACATCAAGCCCAGCAATTACGGGCAGTGGGGCGCGGGCCTGAAATTCCAGGCGACGCCGGCGACCAACGTCGGCCTCTACTGGCTGCGCTATCACAACACCAATCCCGAAGTGCAGCTGAATATTGCCGAAATCGCACCCGGAACTTTTGCGCCGACCAGCTACAACATTCGTTATTTCGACGGCATCCGCATGTCGGCACTGAGTTTCTCGACCAGCGTCGGTTCGGCCAATGTCGCCGGCGAGATCAGCTACCGTGACGGCGTCGACATGCTGGTCAACGGCGCGGCAGGCCCCACCGCCACGCGCGGCCGGCTCAGTCAGGCACTGTTGTCGTCGATCTTCACCGTGCCACCAAATTTCATTTCGCAGGAAATCGATCTGGTCGGCGAAGTCGGATACATCCATGTCAATGGCGTCGATCCGGCCGGCGGCAGCAGCGCATTGACCAATGACAAGAATTCCTGGGGCTACGAAGGCATCGCCACGTTCAACTACCGCAACGTGCTGCCGAAATGGGATCTGGCGGTGCCGCTGACTTACGCCGCCATCGCCAGGGGCAAGCCGGCGATGGCGGGCGCATTCGGCTCGCTCTACGGTCAGGGCGATCAACGCCTGAGCGTCGCGACCAATTTCATTTATCTGCAGAACTTCCAGGTCGGTGTCGGCTACAACGCTTTTCTCGGCTCGCCGAACCTGGTCCAGCGCCCTTACGCAGATCGCGACTACGCGGCAATCAATCTGAAATACAGCTTCTGAGCTTGGAGAGGACACAGACATGAAAATCAGCAAGGTATGGATGGCATGCGCGGCGCTGGCCGCAGGTGTCATGAGCATGCATCCGGCGTTGGCCAGGGTCGACGCCGAACAGGCCGCGCAGCTCGGCGGCGACAAATACACCTGCATGGGCGCCGAGCGCGCCGGCAATGCCGATGGCACGATCCCCGCATTCAGCGGCAAGTGGAGCGAGACCTATCCCGGCTATAACGGTCCTGGCAAATACAGCCCCGGACCGTATGCCGACGAGAAGCCCCTGTACACGATCACAGCGCAGAACATGAAGCAGTACGCGGACAAGCTGACCGCCGGCGAGCAGACACTGCTCACGCAGTATCCGCAGTCCTACCGCATACCGGTTTATGCCAGCCATCGCGACTTCCGCTACTCGAAACAAGTTTGCGACATCGTCAAGGACAATGCCGCAAAGGCGGTGGTGGTGCATGCCGGTCTTGGCATCGACGCAACAGCGGGCGCACCGGCTTTCCCGTTCCCGCAGAGCGGTATCGAGGCGCAGTGGAACATGGTGACACCGCACCGCGCCTGGACTGAGGAGGCGGTGCTCGACCAGGCGGTGGTTTATCCCGATGGCGGCAAGGCCTGGGGCAAGGTTGTGTACAAGATCCTGTCGAAAACCAACGATCTGAGGCACATCCATTCCACACAGGACCGGGTCGATTCGTATTTCTACAGCAAGACCCTGCTACCGGCGCGCAGTGCAGGTGAACTGTATGTCGGCTGGAATCCCAGCGATTACCACAACGACGACCGCCAGACCTGGTTCTATAGTCCCGGCACGCGACGCGTGCGGCAGGCCCCGGAATTCGGTTTCGACACACCGCAGGGCGCAGGTGGCCTACGCACCGTCGACGACGACCGCCTGTTCAACGGTTCGCCCGAACGCTACGACTGGAAGCTGATCGGCAAGCGCGAAATCTATTTGCCGTACAACGATTTCAAGATCAACGATCCAGCGATCCATTACGACCAGATGCTGACGCCGAACACCATCAATCCGGCCGACACGCGCTACGAACTGCACCGGGTCTGGGTGCTGGAGGCAGACCTCAAGCCCGATTATCGTCACGTCTACAAGCGCCGCGTGTTTTATCTCGACGAAGACAGTTGGCACGCGCTGTGGGTCGACAACTACGACCAGCGCGACCAGTTATGGCGCGCCAGCCTGGTGGATTATTTCTGGTCGCCGGAGATTCGCGGTTACGAAGCCGGTGTGTCGATCTATCACGACCTCAGCGCCAGGGCGTATTACGCCGACCGTCTGGTCAACCAGTCCCCGCTGTATTGGCAGCTCAACCAGGGTGAACTGAGGCCGGACATGTTCTCGCCGGATGCCGCCCAGCGTACCGGTCATTGACAGGGTTGCGTCGGGGCATCGTGCAAGCTCCCTGCACGATGCCCCGGCGATTTTTGATCCGGCGTTGTCGTCTTAACGGGTGATGTTTGCCGCCGCCGCCGCTCTCAATAATGCGGGCACTACAAATTCTTCGGCGAGATCGGCATGGAGCAGAATGTTTTTCCCAAGGGCGCAGTGCTGGTGTTCGGCGGCAGCGGCGGCATCGGCCAGGGCGTCGCCCGATATTTCGGTGCGGCTGGAACCGATGTCGCCATCGTGTATCGCAAGAAGAAAGATGTCGCCGAACGCGTCGCCGGCGAGATCACTGCGCTGGGCCGCAAGGCCAGCACTCATGCTGCCGATGTGACCGACGCGGCGCAGCTCAAGGCGGCAGTGGCTGCGGCCATCGCCGCGCACGGCCGCATCCACACCGTGGTCTGGGCGGCCGGTCCGGTGGTCGAGCAGGTCATGATTGGCGACACCACGCAGGCATTGTGGAGGCAGTCCATCGACATCGAAGTGCACGGCTTCTTCAATGCGGTGCAGGCGACGTTGCCGCATCTGCGTGAACAGGGCGGCGGCTCCTATGTGCATCTGGGTTCAGCCGGTCATGTCTGGTTCCCGCCCAAGGACGGACTCTCGGTGATTCCCAAGGCCGCCAACGAGGCGTTGTGCAAGGGCATCGCCAAGGAAGAGGGCCGCAATAATATCCGCGCCAACTCTGTGCTGGTGGGCGTGATCGAGGCCGGCATGTTCCTGGAACTGCTCAAGCGTGGTGTGTTCGATCAGCGGTGGATCGACGAAACCCACAAGCTGCTGGCGCTCAAGCGCTGGGGCAAGCCTGAGGAGATTGGCAGCGCCGCTGTGTTCCTCGCCACCAATGGTTACGTCACCGGGCAACAGATCAATGTCTCGGGCGGCTTCGGCGTCTAGGAAGCATCGATGAGCCTGTGTTTGCTCACAACGCTTGCTCAGAGATTCCAGCTCAATAATTTCTCAAGGAGAATTGCATGTCCCAACGTCTCGAAGATATCGAAGAAATCCGTCAGCTCAAGTACCGCTACTGCCGCTGCATCGACACCGCCAACATCGCGGAACTGAAAGAACTGTTCACCGAGGACGCCAGTGTGTGCTACGTCGGCGGCAGCTACCGCTTCGAGGCGCAGGGCCGCGACAAGATTATCGAAGCCATCGCCTACGCGTTTCATTCCGAAGCGATTGCCTGTCACCACGTCAATCACCCTGAGATCAGCATCGTCTCGCCAACCGAGGCGACCGGCGTGTGGTATCTCAAGGACTGGTTCCTCGATCTGCACCACAAGATCATCACCGATGGCGCCGCGTTCTACCGCGATCGATATGTGAAACGCGATGGCCGCTGGCTGATTCATTACGCCAGCTACGAGCGCATCTACGAGATCGTCACGCCGGTGACCGAGACGCCCAACATCACCGCGCATTGGCTGGCCAGGCACGGCCAGAAGCTTCCCGCAACTGCCTGAGCGCGCGCGACTTGGACAACGGCCGCCCGGCGTCAGGAATGTCGAGCGTCGCGGCTGACCAGTGCGCGATACCCGCGCCGCAATCCGCCGCCCGCGACCAGCAGCCACACTAACAGGCTGATATAGACGCCGACGGCCGGGATGGTTTGCAGGAAATCCAGTTGCAGCGCCTGCGCCAGCTCAAAGGTGCCGACGGTATACATGCCCAGCGGGAACACGATGTCCCAGTCGTCCACTTCGTAGCGAATTGGTACATGGCGCCAGTCATGGCGCCAGATCTCCAGCATCACCAGCAGCGGCACCCACCATGTTGCCGTGGCCCAGAAGAACAGCGTGAAGCCTTTCACGAACGGCATCAGATCGGTCAGAGGATTCGTCGCTGGCGTATGCAGCACGATCAGGCTGCCGGCCAGCGTAGTGATCGCCAGCGCGCCCATGTCGATCCAGTACGGCGGCGTGAACTCGCGCGCGCGCAGCGGGAAGAACACCATGCGGTACACCACCAGCGTGATGATCAGCAGGTACAGCGCGTCGCCGAGCAGGTACAGACATAGCGCGCTGAACAGCCAGACGGTATGCAGCGAAGCTTGGTCGGCGACCAGCAGTACCAGCAACACTGCCAGCGCCTGCGTCGCGACCACAGCCACCAGCCAGCCGCCGTTGATGCTGCGTGTGAAACTCGGCTTGATGCGTGCGGTGATGGTGGCGGCGAAGAAGAGATACGTCAGCATCGCCCAGAACAGCGCACCGAGCAGCGCCAGTGCGCCGGCCAACGCGGGCAGGTACACCACCAGCAGGCATTGACTGCCGAGGACGCAGGTCCCCGCCGCCAGCGTGAGGAAACCGGCGCCACGCGCCGGGTCCACGAAATCCGCGACCAGATCTTGCCGGAAACGCAGCAGGCGAACTGCGCTTAGTGCCAGCAGCACCAGCCATGCGAGCAGGTTGATGCCGAACAGTGCCAGCGCCAGACCGTGCATGCCGTGCTGATTGACATCGATCGAGACGATGCCGGTGGCCATCACCAGCGCGAAGCTGCCGGGATTCAGGTGACGCGCCCGGTGCAGGATGAAATCGGCAGGCTTCATGAAACCTCCATCACTCGATGGCCAAGATTACGACAACCTGCCGCCTGCAAGCTTGGGACTGTGATTTTGATCGGCCGCACCGAAGGTGCCGGAGAGACCCGGCATCGGCCTCTCGACGTTGAAGTAATCCTGTGCTGAAGACGGATTCAGAAATTTCCGAACGTCACCCGCTCGGTGGGGAAAGCAGATTGAATTTGTTTTATATAATTAAATATAATATAAATTAAAATATAATATATAACAATATTCTGAAGCAAAATAGCAAGAGCGGGTGACGCTCTTGCGAGGCTTTTGACGACTCACTCCGGCTTGAGCTGCCCGCGCCAGTCGTATGCCGGATCGCCGATGACGATGAATCCGGGATTGAGCAGCGAGGCCTTCTGGTTGTAGCGCAGCGGCTGCCAGTCCGGCAACGTGTAGACCTCGCAGCCGGCCTGTTCGGCGACGCACTGGCCGGCGCCGGTGTCCCACTCCGAGGTCGGGCCGGTGCGCGGATAGAGATCGGCGCTGCCTTCGGCGACCAGGCAGAATTTCAGCGAGCTGCCGCGGCTGACCGCGTCGTGCGCGGGCGCCGGTGCCAGCAGCACGTCGAGCGCGGCGTCGCGGTGCGATTTGCTCACCACCAGGCTCGGCCGCTGCGGCGTCTTGCGGCTGTGGATGGCGCTGCGCTGGCGGTCGCTGATGCGAAATGCGCCGACGCCCTGCGCTGCGAGATAGCTCACGTGCAGCGCCGGCGCGTGCACCACGCCGAGGATGGGCGTGCCGTTGTCAATCAGCGCGATGTTGACGGTGAATTCGCCGTTGCGCTTGACGAATTCGCGCGTGCCGTCGAGCGGGTCGATCAGCCAGTAGCGCGGCCATACGCGGCGCGTTTCGTAGCCGATGTCCGCCGCTTCTTCCGACAGGCAGGGCAGCTCCGGCGTGAGTCGCGCCAGCGCGTCGAGGATGAGGTGATGCGCGGCCAGGTCGGCCTGCGTCAGCGGCGACTTCGATTCATCATCCTTGTAGGTCACGCCGAAATCGGCGGAGCCATAGACCTGCATGATGGCATCGCCGGCGGCGACGCTGATGCGCAGGATTTCTTCCAGCAGCGTGGCAGGTTTCATGCGGCGGCGCGCTTGGGCAGGATGCCGCGCGTTTCGAGCGCGGCGATCAGCGTGGCGACTTCCTGCTCCAGCGTCATCCGGTCGGTGTGCAGATGAATCTCCGGGTGCTCGGGCGCTTCGTAGGGGTCGTCGATGCCGGTGAAATGCTTGATCTGCCCGGCGCGGGCCTTCTTGTAGAGGCCCTTGGGATCGCGGCCCTCGGCCACCGCCAGCGGACAGTCGACGAACACCTCGATGAAGGTCATGCCGGCGTCTTCGTGTTCCTTGCGCGCCTGGTCGCGGTCGGCGCGGTAGGGGCTGATGAAGCTCGACAGCGCAATCACGCCGGTGTCCACGAACAGCTTGGCGATTTCGCCGATGCGGCGGATGTTCTCCGTGCGGTCTGCGGCAGAGAAGCCGAGGTTGCGATTGATGCCGAGGCGGATATTGTCGCCGTCCAGCCGGTAGCTCAGGTGGCCGCGCGCCGCCAGCGTTTCTTCCAGAGCACAGGCGACGGTACTCTTGCCGCTGCCGGAGAAGCCGGTGAACCACAATGTCGCGCCGCGCTGGCCGAGCAGGCGGTAGCGGTCTTCGCGCGACACGCTGCCTTCGTGCCATTTGACGTTGGTGGATTTCTGTTCAGTCATGAGAAGTCTCTCGAAATGGGATGGTGCCGGGGGCGGCCGATGCACGCCCCCGGTACAGCACACTGCATTCGATGTAGAGAACTCCGCGGAGTTTTCCGGGCGATCACGCGGCGACGTGCGGCTTATCGATGTGGCGTTCGCAATACTCGGCGAAATCGCTGCGGATCTGTTCGGCGCTGAGGCCGAACTGTTCGGGGCCGTAATCGTGACCGCCTTGATGACTTTTTTCGTCCTTGACCAGCCATGTTCGCATCGCGCTTTCCGCGCCAGGCGCGAGCGGCCAGCCGATGAATTGGTAGATCTTTTGCACAACGTCCATCGGTTGCTTGACCGTGTCCTGGAAGCGCACGTCTAGGAATTGCGCCGGCGCCTGTTTGCGCACCGTCATTGTGTGGCGCAGTGCGCGGTTCATCAACGCACTCCATTCGTGCCCGGCAGCAACCGGGTCGGCCTTGTCGCTGTAGATGCACCATAGCGTATGGATGAAGCTGGCGATGGATGGGATGCTCTGCGCCGGGTCGCGGTGCGTCTGGATCACCTGTACGCCGGGGAAAACACGCAGCAGGATATCCATGCGCAGCAGATGATGCGGCGCTTTCAACACCCAGCGTTCGGCGGTGATGCCGCGCTGGCGTTTCTGCCACTGCAAAAATTGCAGGATGCGTTGCAAGTAACGATAGGCCGGCGTCTGGTCCTGCTGATCCAGCCACGCGGTATAGCTGGGAATATTGGCGTAGGCATTGAACGCGGACATGAAGGAATGCTCCATCAGCATCACTTCCTCGTCGGCTTCGTCGGCGTCCATTGGATGAATCGCCAGAAGCTTGGGCATCGCCTGCGTCATCATCGTGACGATGCCGCGTGCCTCGGCGATGCGTGCCCCGGGTTTTTCGAGTGATTCGTTGGGGAATGGAACCGGAAACTGCGATTCCCAGAATGCCATCCAGTAAAAACGCGGGTCGCGCGACAACAGGCGATGCAGCTTGGTGGTTCCGGTGCGCGGCAGGCCGACAATCACCAGTGGTGCAACAACTTTTTCCTGAGCGATTTCAGGATGGCGCGTGAAGTAGTCCTCAACGCGCAGTCGATTCATCAACAGCGCCACAATTTTCTGGCGCAGGATGCCGCGGCCCATTTCCGACAGGCGCGCTTCGTTCTCAAGCGCATTACACAGCGCGTCCAGCCCCGGACGGAAGCTGGCGTCACCAAAATCGCTGAGACCGCTGGTTGCAGCGCGGGCATCTTCGAGCAGGCGATCGGGGACGAATGTGGATTCCGTGCTCATGACTTGAGTTCCTTGGCGATTTCGGAAAATTTGATAACGCGCGTGCTTGGGTGGACGTGTTCGCTGGCGCCGACCCAGCGCATGCACATCGTGCCGCGGTCATGCCCGGCGGTTTCCAGCCAGTTGGCGTGGCCGGGATTTTTGTGAGCCAGCACCATCGTCACGCCGCCGTCGGCGTCGAGCTTGGCCGAGTGCTGGTTCAGATGGATGCGGTGGAAACGGTAGTCCAGCGACTCCATCCACCAGTTGTTGATCTGCAGGTTCCAGAAGCGGCACTCTGGAACATGCGGCACATGCACGATCAGTGCTTCGCCTGCAGCCAGTTGCCAGTACGAGTGGTAGTAGAAAATGTTCGGATCGCCACCGACACTCTGGCACAGCAGTTGATTTGCGGGTGGCAACTGGTTGGGATGCTGGAGATAACTCTGTGCCCAGTTGGCAAACAGCGTCGCGGTGCCTTCGACGAATTTCGCGGCATTGTTCAGGCCGCGCTGCAGGCGCACGGCGCTGAGCGGTTCCGGCGTGGCGTCGCTACCGAGGCGCGCGATGCTCATCTGCGCCGGGCGCTCCTGCCGGCGGTCGAGGAAAGTCTGGCGCACGATCACGGCGTTGCTGCCGGCCTCCAGCCGCACCCAGTTGCCCGGCCGCTGCTGCTGGCTCAGCACCAGTTCAAAGTGGCCCTCGGCATCGGTCTGCAACTGGCTGGCATCGAGGAAGCCGGTCTGCTCCATCTTGCCGTTGGTTTCATAACCACCCTTCTGCGTGCCGAAACTCAGGTACGACACCGTGCCACGATTGCCTCGGATCACGTAGTCGTGCGCGCCGTTGAGCCGGCCCATCAGGTAAAGATTGTCCGGATTGTCGGCGCCGATCTTGCCGGTCTCGTGCGAGGGAGCGAAGAAGCCGGGAAAGTCCGGGTCGGCAAATTCCAGGTGCATCTCCAGGCCGATACGCAGCAGTCGCGTCAGGTAGCGATAGCCTTCTGCCCGGGTCAGTTCGTCAGCCGGCGCCTCCGGCCGCAGAATTTGCTGGCCGGCGCGCTTGAGGCTGTCGCAGAACGCGACCCAAGCGTCACCACTGGTGACCTGCGCCACGGCGTCATGCGCTGCTGTCATGAGTTCTCCTGCCTGCATATCGTTATGGAAGAAGACAGTAGAGGCCGCGCATGGGCGGTGCGTCACCTGTTTGCAGTAGAGCCAAGGCTGTAGGGTGGTGAGTATCCCGAAAAATTCAGATCGGCGGCACTGCGGATGCGCCTTTGCAATTGAAGAGTTGGCATCCTACGATGGCGCGGTGGCCATCTGATCCGTGAGAATTAATAACCGAGCGTGCTGCTACGATACGATGGGATAACGTCAACTATCTAGGGGAAGAAAATGGATAAATACCTGGCTGGGCTAATTGTTGTTTTCGCGATATCTGGTTGTACGGCAACTACGAATATCAGATCCTCGAATAGCAGTGATAGCGTGATGATTAGGGGTAGCGATCAGACCGGATCATCCAGGACCGAAAGCTATTGGGCAACCAGTTTTTCCAATTATCCGTTCAAAGTAACGGAAAGCGGGAAGGCGCCCTTCTACGGAATATTGCCCCTGAAATTCAATGGCGGATATCTTGCGGCGGACATACTGTTCTTTGCGCCTGCAATGACCTACAACCTTAGAGAGGTCTATCCATATTATGAATTTGACGCCGCTCGACAGGTTGTGAAATTCAAGAAGCATGAGTCAGATAGTTGGCGTGAATACACGCCAGCCCCAGAAGAAATGAGCAGAGCCAAGCAGTATTTCGGAGGCTAGTGATAGGGCGCGAGTGGTGGGGTTGCACCTGCGCTTGCAATAGAGCTAATCGAGCCGCGTTGCGCTATTTTTAAAATATTTCAACGTGGCCCATTAGCTCGTGCTTAGACGCTGGTACTGAACTCGGGCGCCGCCATCACGCCGGAATCAAGGGATCGTGTTGATTACTTTTGAAGAGTAATCCAACACGGTCCCTTATTTGTCCGGCGCCTCCGGCCGCAGAATCTGCTGGCCGGCGCGCTTGAGGCTGTCGCAGAACGCGACCCAGGCGTCACCACTGGTGACCTGCGCCACGGCGTCGTGCCCTGTTGTCATGGGTTCTCCTGCCTGCTCATTTTTATGACAGGACAGTAGTGGCCGCGCGGCGTGATGGCGTCACCTGTTTGCAGTAGTGCAAGAAGGATTAGCGCGTGTCCCATCCAAGGGGTATTCGGTGCCGCCAAGCTGCCAAAGCGCAACGATAGCGTGATGATCAAGGGCAGTGATCAGACTGGATCATCCAGAACGGAAAGCTACGGGGCAACCAGTTTTTCCAACTATCCCTTCAAGGTGACAGTAAGCGGGCAAGACGCCCTTCTATGGAATATTGCCGCTGAAATTCAATGGTGGTGGCCGGCTTAGTGCAACCCATGGTGGTCGCGCCGCCGGAAGAATACATGATGCTCAGCGGCTGGCGGACAACTCCAGGCCTTTCTGGTAATAACCGGCGGCATCCTGGGCGTTCTGGGTGTCGCTGCACAGCCGCGCCAGTGCCAGATACGCGGCCGGCGTCGGTGCGACCCGGATCACTGCTTCGAGGTAACTGCGTGCCTTGCCCCAGAGCCGGTTGCGCTGGCAGATCTGGCCGGCGGTAGTCAGCAGTTCGGGTTTCTCGCCGTAGCGGCCGAGCCACTGCTCGATGGTCGCGAGATGGCTGACGGCGTCGGCAGCGTGCAGGCTGCCGTAGAGCACGACCAGATCGGCATCCCAGGTCTTGTCCAATGTGGCCGCAATCAATGCCAGTGCCTCGGCTTCGGCGTTGAGCCGCGCCAGTCCGCGCGCATAGTCCAGGCGCAATGCCGGCTCGGCGCGGAAACGCGTGCCGGCAGCATCCCAGATCGCCTTGAGACGATCCAGCCGCGCATCGCTCACTGCGTCCGCGGCCAGTTCGCGCAGCGCGCGCAGCATCAGTTCGCGATAACGTGCCGGCGTCAACGCGTCGAGCTTGGCGCTGTCCGCAAGCAGTGCATGCAGCGCGGGCCAGTCGCCGATGGCGGCATAGGATTCGGCCAGCAGTTCGACCGCGTAGGGATGCTGCGGGTGTTGCTGTCGCAGCTTCAGAGCGGTGTCGCGCGCCAGCAGGTGCTCGCCGCGCTCGCGCTGCAATTCGGCCTGGGTCAGCAGGGTGGCGAATTCCAGTTCCGGCGCGCTCTGCGCCGCCAGCCGCAGGTAATGATCGCGTCGCTCTGGCGCACCGACGCGCTGCGCCGCGCGCGCCGCGCCGAGATAGTTCAGGTGACCGGCGTGGTGATCGGCGGCACGGCGCACCAGTTCGATCTCGGCGCGTTTCCAGTGCCCTTCCAGAAGTTGCAGCAGTCCGGCTTCGAACGAGTCGCGCGCACGCTCGGCGCGGCGCCGCTCCAGCCGGCGCCGGATCAGGCTTGGCAACTGCACGCCCACTGCTAGCAGCTTGAGTCCGTAATAGGTCAGCAGGAAGATCGCCACCGCCCCGGCGACCAGCCCGAGCAGCGAGGTCTCGACGATCCAGTCGCGGTAACTGATCAGCACATAGCCGGTTTCGGCATGCAGGTAGAACGCGGCGAAAGCGCCCGCCGCGAGGACCAGCAGCGCCAGCAGGTAATAGCGGATCATTGCACCGGGCCGTCGATCTGCGCGCGCAGCAGTTGCAGGCTGCGGCTGATGTCCGGCAGCGGCGGATCCAGTTGCAGCGGGCGCAGGCGTTCCAGTTCGGCCTGCGCCGCCAGCACGCCGGGATCGTCGGCGCGGAAATAATCGCGCAGCCATGTCGACGCTGAATTGCACAGGTCGCGGTAGCTGATCTGGTCGCGGCGCAACATCGCCAGGCGTGCGCCCTCCAGCTTCAGCGCCAGCACCTGGTAGACCAGCGCTTCGTCGCCGGCCGGCAGCAGTCGCGGCGACGGGCCGGTGTTGCGCCGGATCACAAAGATGCCGTTCAACGCCTGCTTGATGCTGGCCCACGCGCGCTGCAGGCGACTGGCATTGGCGGGCAGGTTGAGCTGATCGGCACGCGCTTCGAAATGCTCGGGCACGCGCGCACGCAGCGGCAGATTGGATACGCGGGCGATCAGGCTGGAGAAAGTCAACGCGGCGGCATCGAGATCGGCGCGTGGCACGGCCTGCAGCGCTGCACGCTCGTTGGCGATCTCGCTGCGCACCTTGAACAGGCGCGGTTCACGCAGTGTGCCGATGCGATTGTCGGCCAGTTCCAGCGCGGTCAACGCAGCGCCGACATCGTGTTCCAGCAGGAGGCGGTCGTTGGCGCTGAGCAGCAGGTGTTCGGCGATGGTCAATTGCTCGTGCACCTGTCCGCCCTGGTACTGCTCGGTGAGGCGCGCGACGGCGGCATTCTGCTGGTCCAGCCGCGTGCCGAAAGAGGCGACTTCGTTGCTGTTGTGCCGCTGCGCCTCGGCCAGATCGGTGAGACGGTTGTCCTGGCTGTCCGCCTGCAGTTCCAGTGCGTCGAGTTTGCGTGCGAGGGTGCCGACCTCGGCGACGTCGTGGCGCCAGGCCTGATAAAGAATCCAGCCCTGCCAGCCGGCAAACACCAGCAGGGCCAACAGCAAAAGCAGCACAAGCCCGCGCAGAGCGCCGCGGGCTGAAGTCGGTTTGGCAGGTGCGTTTTCGGTCATTTGCGCTTAGGTCGGACGGGATGCCTGCTCCAGAGTATGGATGATAGCGGCATCGGACATTTTCTCAGGCATCAGTGGCGAACGGAAGCCCAGTTCGACGGCTTTATCCAGCACCCGCGTGCCGGGCACCACCAGTTGCTTCCTGAGCAGCGCCGCGTGGGTGGCCAGCGGTGTGATGCGCAACAGGTGCAGCAGCGCCTCGCCGCTGGTGATGATGATCGCATCGCAGGCGCGCAACTGTGCCGCGACATGTTCGCCGGCGTAAGGCAGTGGCACGCGACGGTAAACCGCCGCCACGTCGACTTGCGCGCCGCGGCCACGCAGAGTCGGTGCCAGCACTTCCAGCCCGCCTTCGCCGGTGACCAGCAGGATTGTCTGTCCGTTCACATCCTGGAACTGCGGCAGCGCCAGCAAGCCTTCGCTGCTGTAGGCGCCCTGCGGTGTAGTGACACTGAGGCCGCCGCTCTCCAGCGCCGCTGCGGTGGCGGCGCCGACCGCGGCCAGCCGCGCCGGCCAGTTTTCCGCAACCAGCTTGCGCGCCTGCTGCACCGCATTGGTGCTGGTAAAGATCCACCAGTCGTAGCTGCGTGCATTTTCCAGTTGGCGTGCCACGCTGGCTGCGTGCGGCACCGGCACGATCGCCAGCAGCGGCAGGAGCAGCGCCTTGCCACCGCGCTGCTCGACCAGCCGGCAGATCGCATCGGCCTGGTGCGCGGGGCGCGTCACCAGCACGCGCAAACCGTGCAGCGGGCCGCTAGCGGCGACGCTCATGTCACACCGGCACGCCGATGGCGCGCAGGATTTCGCGCGCGCCTTGGTCGAGCAGGCGTTCGGCCAGTTGCGCGCCCAGCGCTTCAGCCTGTGCAACCGGGCCTTCGATCTCGCCGCGCACCTGGCGCGAACCATCGGGCGTGCCGACCAGCGCACGCAGATGCAGCTGGCCATCGCCGATACGGGCATGGCCCGCGACCGGCACCTGGCAGGCGCCGCCGAGACGTGCGTTGAGCGCACGCTCGCAGCGCAGGCGGATGGCGGAGAGTTCATTATGCAGCGGCGCCAGCAGCGTGTGCGTCGCCGCGTCCTGGGTGCGGCATTCGATGCCGATGATGCCCTGGCCGACTGCCGGGATGAAGCGGTCCACGGCCAGGCTTTCGCGCACGCGTTCGCCCAATCCCAAGCGCAGCAGTCCGGCCTGCGCCAGCAGGATCGCGTCGTATTGATGCTCGTCGAGCTTGCGCAGACGTGTGCCGACATTGCCGCGTAATTCCTTCACCTCGAGATCGGGTCGCAGCGCGCGCAACTGGGTCTGCCGGCGCAGGCTGGAGGTGCCGACGCAGGCGCCTTGCGGCAACGCGGCCAGGCTGTCGTAGCGATTGGAGACGAAGGCGTCGCGCGGATCTTCGCCCTGCATGAACACCGTCAGTTCGAGGCCGTCAGGCTGGCGGATCGGCACATCCTTCATCGAATGCACCGCGATGTCGGCGCGGCCGTCGAGCAGCGCCTGCTCCAGTTCCTTGACGAACACACCCTTGCCGCCGACCGTGGCCAGCGGCGCGGTGAGCATCTGGTCGCCGAGCGTGGTCATTGGCAGCAGCGTGACTTGCAGCTGCGGATGCAACTGTCCCAGCAGTGTCTTGACGTGCTGCGCCTGCCACAGCGCCAGCGGGCTTTCGCGCGTTGCGATCCTGATCATGCGCTCGTGCCGTTCACGGCTGCTCGGTGAGATAACGCCGCACCTCGGCGAGTCGCCGGCGCGATACCGGCAGTGCGCGGCTGGAGTGCTTCATCCGCAGCAGGTGGTGCTGCTCGCCGCCGCGGTCGCGTTCGAGGCTGGCGATGAAGCGCGTCGCCACCAGCGCCTTGCGGTGTACGCGCAGGAACCACGGCTCGAAATCGTCCTCCAGCGTCTTCAGCGATTCCTCGATCAGCACTTCGCCGTGCAGGTGGACAACGGTGGTGTATTTCTGGTCGGCGAGGAAATAGATGATGTCGTCCACCGGAACCCGCACCAGGCCGTCGCGGGTGGTGGCCAGCACGAACTCGCGTTTGGGCCGCGCTCCTGCGACCGGCGCAGTCGGTGCCGGCTTGTGTGCACGCGTCGGTTTGCGCACGCGCAACAGCGCTTCCTTGAGTTTTTCCAGCCGCACCGGCTTGAGCAGGTAACCCTGTGCGCTGGCGTCGAAGGCCGACAGCGCATGTTCGGAGAAAGCGGTGGTGAAGATCACCGCCGGCGGCAACTCCAGTTCGGCAAGCTGGCGCGCAACCTGCAGGCCGTCCATGCCGCCCATGCGGATGTCGAGCAGCACCAGATCCGGCTCCTCGTCGTCGATCACGTCCAGTGCGGACTCGCCGTCGCCGGCTTCGCCGACCACTTCGTAGCCTGGAAATTCGCCCAGCAGCCGCCGCATGCGCTCGCGCGCCAGCGGCTCGTCATCCACGATCACAACTCTCATGCAGTGTCCCCTGTTTGCGGTGCTCTGGGCGCCAGCGGCAGACTCAGCCGTGCGCGATAAATGGCTCCTGTCATATTGCGGTCACGCCCCAGCTCCAGCAAGGCGTTGTCACCGTAAATCAGTTGCAGGCGCTGGGCAATATTGTCGATCGCGATACGGTTGCCGTGGCCGCTTTCGGCATCCTCCGGCGGCACCGGATTTTCGACTTCGACCACCAGGCGGTTGCCGGTTTCACGTGCGCGGATGGCGACGACGCCGGTTTCGAGCAACCGCGATACGCCGTGATGCACGGCATTCTCAACCAGTGGCTGGATCACCAGCTTGGGCACGCGCCACACCAGCAGCTCGTCGGGGATGTCCCAGTGTACGTGCAGCTTGTCGCCGAGACGCGCTTTCTCGATGCGCAAATAGGCTTGCACCAATGCGACCTCCTCGCTCAGCGCGGCCACCTGCGAGCGCTTTTCCATGCTGGCGCGGAACAGGTCGGACAAGTCCACCACCATCGTTTCGGCTTCGGTTGGCTTGATCGCGATCATCGCAGCGATGCTGTTCAGCGAGTTGAACAGGAAATGCGGCTGGATCCGCGCATTCAGCGCCTGGTAGCGCGACTCGCCTTCGGCACGCACCTGTTGCTGCCAGTCGCTGCGCGACCAGAAATAACGCAGCAGCAGCAGCGAGACAATGGCGGCGACACTGGCATTGCGGAAAACGAATTCGACCTGGGGCTCCGACGGAAAATCCGGCAGCACCGGCAGCAGTGTGGCGACGATATAGGCGATGTCGCTGATCAGCACCACGATCAGCACCAGGATCGCCCAGCAACTGAAGAACACTATTTGAGGACTCGCACGGGTCAGCCAGCGCCGCGACCAGCACAGCGCCGCCGCGCCGCACAGCCCTATCCATTGCAGATACAGCGACACCAGCGCCAGGAAATAAAACAGCGCCTCGCCGTGCAGATTGCCGAGCAGGGTCAGCGTCAGCGCCACCAGTTCCATCGCCAGCGCCACCGAAAACACCATGCGCCCGCTGCAAAAATCCGGGATCAGGTTGGGTTCGATCACCTGCTTGGGCTTGATGCGTTCCACGTCATGTCCTGTAGCGCGGGATCACTGCCGAGGCGGGCCGCCCGCTGTGCCGCAGTATGCCATTTTGGTTGTTATTAATTATATTATAATTAATTAATAATATCATTATATATAACAAACTGGTTGATGCATTCGTCGATAGCGGGTGGCGTCACCGCGGGGGATAATGGCCGCCCGAAAACACGCACTCATCCGGCCAGCAGACCGTCATGCAAAAATCCGGCACCGATGCTTCAGACGCCACAAAGAACACCATGTGGAGCGGCCGCTTCAGCGAATCCACCAGCGCGCTGGTGGCGCGCTTCTCTGAGTCCGTCAGCTTCGACCAGCGGCTCTACGCGCAGGACATCCGCGGCTCGCAGGCGCATGCGCGCATGCTGGCAAAAATCGGCGTGCTGACTGCCGCCGACGCCGAGAAAATCGTCAGTGGCCTCGATGCGATCCGCGCCGAAATCGAAGGCGGAAAATTCGAGTGGAAGGCCGAACTCGAAGACGTGCACATGAACATCGAGTCGCGGCTGACCGAGCGCATCGGCGACGCCGGCAAGCGCCTGCACACCGGCCGCAGCCGCAACGACCAGGTCGCCACCGACATCCGCCTCTACGTGCGCGACGCCATCGACGGCATCGTCGCGCTGATCGCACGCCTCGCCGATGGATTGCTTGATCTGGCCGAGCGCGAAGCCGACAGCGTGATGCCCGGCTTCACGCACCTGCAGATCGCGCAGCCGGTGACTTTCGGACACCACATGCTGGCCTGGCGCGAGCAGATCCTGCGCGACCGCACGCGGCTGTTCGACTGCCGCAAGCGCCTCAACGTCCTGCCGCTCGGCTCCGCTGCGCTGGCCGGCACCGTGTATCCGCTGGATCGTCATTTTGTTGCCGAGCAGTTGGGCTTCGACGGCGTCACCGAGAACTCGCTGGACGCCGTCAGCGACCGCGACTTCGCCATCGAATTCTGCGCCGCCGCCAGCCTGACCATGGTGCACCTGTCGCGCTGGAGCGAGGAACTGATCCTGTGGTCGACGCCGATGTTCGGCTTCGTCAATCTGCCCGATCGCTTCTGCACCGGCAGCAGCATCATGCCGCAGAAGAAAAACCCGGACGTGCCGGAACTGGTGCGCGGCAAGACCGGCCGCGTCATCGGCGATCTCAACGCCCTGCTGGTGCTGATGAAAGGCCAGCCGCTGGCCTATAACCGCGACAACCAGGAAGACAAGCAGCCGCTGTTCGACGCCGTCGATA
>JBOICK010000059.1:0-2889 GCA_050739895.1 Stenotrophobium sp. | reverse complement strand
CGCTGATCCGCGTCGCATCGGCATCCTGCAGGAGATCGATGCGGTATTCGCCGGGCTGGGTCACGACGAAAGCCACGGTTGGCGTATCCACTTCGTAGGATTGGCCGCTGTCGAGGCTGCTGACATTCAGGTTCAGCGTGCCCTGGGTCAGCTCGATCTGTGCGATCTGGTCGTCGAGATTGAGGAAATCGAATGCGGAATCCTCGGCGAGGCGGATGCTCGCGCCGCCGAGTTGCAACTCGGCGCGGCCGCCGTCGCCGGTGAGCAGGCGATCACCGGTCGTCAGCGGACGGTTGACCACCGCATCGCCCCAGGCATCCTCGCCGGAAGGCGCGAAGCTGACATCGCCCTGGACCACGCTCAGGCGCGCAGCACGATCCGGCGGATCGGCGAACGCCGTCGTTGCACACCAGCCCAGCAGAGCCATGACAAGAAGCTGGCGCCAGCCGCTACGCACGGCATCCGCCTGAGAGGTCTTGCCAGCCAGCGAAACACGCATCCGGGCCTCCTGTGCAGTGGCATGCGGCCATTGGCCTGCCATGCTGTTTGATCCTTTCAGCTATGACACCACATCTGCCGGGAATACTCTCCAAACACGCGCGCGTCTGCACAAGCCCATGTAAATGCCGACGCCCATTGCCCTGCGGGCAAGCACCGTGTCGGCACCCGCTCTGGCCAATCTCACACGCAGATTGTTATTATTTATAATAATATTTTATTTTTAGTTTATATTTATAAACAATTAGTTTTACGTAGACGTCAGAGCGGGTAAACCACACGACTGCCGCACAACGGTACAAGCACCTTGCCACCTCCAGACCGTGCAGCGCAGGGACGGCCAAGCCCTCCTATACTTGAACCAAAGTTGAAACGCATGGAGGAGACCGTGAACATCCAGCTTGACCCTATCGTTCTGAATTTCATCTACGCCGGGTTCGGCGGCCTCATGATGCTTGTCGGCGGCTGGCTGGCTTTCCGCCTGTTCAAGAACGTGATGGGCTTTGACGTGCGCGCCGAACTCGAGCGCGGCAATGTCGCGGTGGGCCTGGCGCTGATGGGCCTTTTCATCGCTACCGGCGTAGGCATGGGCCTGGTCATCGGCCTCAGCCTCAACTGAACCGGCACGCGCCGTGATACAGGCGCTGCGCGGTTTCTTGCTGCCCTGCCTGAGCATGGTCGCTGTGGTTGCCGCAGTGTATCTCGTTTCGCAACACGTTACGGTCACGGCTGGAACGCAACCCCGCCACCACAAGATTGATCTGTTGTCCCGCTCATCGAGATTCCGGTCAGGCACAACCGCCGGGAGTGAAACAACAACCGGCACACGCACCGCCCAAGCCAGTGCGCAGACTGGCGACCAGTCATCGGCAAGCGAGACGGATGAGAGCGAGACTGCGGACAATGACCAGTGGGCCGATACCTACGACAACCACTTCCGCAAATACACCAAGCGCTATTTCAGCGCCGACTACGACTGGCGCTGGTTCAAGGCACAAGCCATCGTCGAGTCCACGCTCAATCCCAGAGCACGCAGCAGTTCGGGCGCCGTGGGGCTGATGCAGATCAAGCCAAAAACCTTCCGCGACATCCGCAAGGAGCACCCGGAAATCCGGAATTTGCACTCGCCACGCTGGAATATCGCGGCAGGCATCTGCTACGTACGCCGCCTCTATGACAAATCAGACCTCAAGATCTTGCCGGACCGTCCGAGGCTGTTCCTGGCTTTTGCCAGTTACAACGTGGGCTATACGCGCATGCTGAAAGTCATGCGACGGACGCCGCCTGAAAGCAAGGGCTGGCATGACACGCTCTCGCATAGCCCGCTGGAGGCGCGCGACTACGTCAAGCGCATCATCGAAGTGAAAACGGAAATCTGAGCGCGAAAGATCGCCCGCTCTGCCAATCGACAGTAGGATTATTGTTATTATTTATAATAATATTTAAATTATAGATTATATTTAATAACATTCCAGGTCCTCACGAAACAGGAGCGGGTGACCTACGCAAACGCATCATTCATCTGTGCCGCTCCCGCGCAAGCCCGTATCCTTATAATCCGCGCATGAATCCGACCGACTTCGTCTCCGCACTGCGCGGTTGCGCGCCCTATGTGCACGCGCACCACGGCTCCGTGTTCGTCATCGCCTTCGGCGGTGAAGTCGCAGCGCGCGAGGACTTCGACGCCTTCCTCTATGACCTCGCGCTGCTGCACAGCCTCGGCGTGAAGCTGGTGCTGGTGCACGGCACGCGGCCGCAGATCGACCGGCAGCTCGCCCTTCACGGACTCAAGACCCAGCACGCGAACGGCCTGCGCATCACCGACCGCGCCGCGCTGGACTGCGTCAAGGCCGCGGCCGGTGCGCTGCGCATGGACATCGAGGCCAAGCTCAGCACCGGCCTCGCCAGCACGCCGATGGGCGGCGCGCGGCTGCGCATCGCCGGCGGCAACTGGGTGATCGCCAAGCCGGTCGGCGTGCGCGGCGGCGTCGATTTCCAGCACACCGGCGAGGTGCGGCGTATCGACGTGGACACGATCCGCGACGAGCTGGGCAAAGACCGTGTGGTGCTGCTCTCCTCCATCGGCTATTCACCGACCGGCGAGATCTTCAACCTGCGCTACGAGGACGTGGCCATCGCCGCCGCGCAGGCGCTGGCCGCCGACAAGCTGATCTTCATCGTCCCTTCCGACCCGGACGGCTGGAAGCTTGCCGACGACACCGGCGACGCCGGACAGCTCGCGCTGGCGGAGGCCGAAAAGCTGCTGAACGCCAAACATCTCAAGGACCAGGACCGCGGCTACCTGCGCGCCGGCATCGCCGCCGGTCGCGGCGGCGTCAAGCGCGTGCACCTGGTCGGCGCCGAGGCCGACGGCGCGATCCTGCGCGAGCT
>JBOICK010000058.1:0-24965 GCA_050739895.1 Stenotrophobium sp. | reverse complement strand
CGGTGATCGTGGCCAGCGAAGGCTTCGTCGACAAGCACGGTCTGGCCGCTCAAGCCGTCGAGATTGTCGGGCAGGCCATGGTCACCGACCTCGAGTCGACCTTCACCGACAACAGCGCGATCAGCATCGTCGGCGCCGACATGAGCCGCCACGCCGCATTCGAGGTGTACGAGCAGGCCGACATCGGTCCCGAAGACATCGACGTGATCGAGCTACACGACTGCTTTTCGGTCAACGAGCTGTTGACCTACGAAGCGCTCGGGCTGTGCGCGAAGGGCGAGGGCGGAAAGCTCATCGATGCCGGCGACACAACCTACGGCGGACGCTGGGTGGTCAATCCGTCCGGCGGACTGATCTCCAAGGGTCATCCCCTCGGCGCGACCGGCCTGGCTCAGGCCAGCGAGCTCACCTGGCAGTTGCGCGGCACCGCGGACAAGCGTCAGGTCGAGGGCGCGCGCGTCGCTTTGCAACACAATCTGGGTCTCGGCGGCGCCTGCGTGGTGACGATGTACAGACGCGATTAGATTTAACCCATGGTTCCGGCGAACAAGTGGTGGGAGCAGTTGCCCGAGGATTTCTATCTTCGTGGCAGCGACACTGCAATCGATCGTGAGCATGTGCTCAAGGTCTATGGTTCGGCGGCGCTGGACCGCGTCTTGCGTACGGGATTGGGCACGATGATCGTCGGGGCGATGACGCCTCGCATGATTTCGGGCTCGGCCCGTGCGCGGGAACGCGCGCTGATGCATGAGTATGCGGCCTATGCAGATCGGGGCAATGTGGATGCGGTATTCCGGCGTCCGCCGCGAGAGGTGCCAGTCACGAGTCACAAGATTCCATGGTATCGCCGTGGCCCGAAAAATATTCCATGCCGAAGCCTGAGTTTCGAGAGTCCGTTTCAACCATTGCTCGCGGCGTCCGGCTATGGCCCCAGGGGCCGCAATGCGACCGCGCATGCGCAATACTGGTTTCACAACGATGGCCCGCGTCCGACACTGATCCTGCTGCATGGCTATTGCGCGAGTTCGTATTCGTTCAACAACTGGTTTTTCTCGCTGCCGTGGTTTTACCGCCAGGGCTACGACATCCTGATTTGCCAGGAGCCCTTTCACGGTGAGCGTGCCGATTCCTGGCATCCCTGGAGTGGTTATGGTTATTTTGCGGGCGGTTTCTCGCAGACCAATGAAGCAATGCTGCATGCGATCTCGGATGTGCGTGTCTGGATCGACTACCTGATGTCGCGCGGGGTGCCGCATGTCGGCGTGTCCGGCTATTCGCTTGGCGGTTACATCACCTCGATGCTTGCCGGCGTGGAGGATCAGCTGGCGTTCGCGATTCCGAACTCACCGGTGGTCAACGTCTTCGACATGGCGATGGAATGGCAGCCGGTGCGTCCGTTCCTGCGCGGGATGATGCGGCTCGACGACATCAATATCCGCGAACTGCGGCATGGCATGGCCTTGCATAGTCCACTGACCTACGCGCCGCGCATGGACCCCGAGCGTTTGCTGATCATCAGCGGTGCCGGCGACCGCTTCACCTCGCCGCGCTTCGTCAGCCAGCTGCATGAGCACTGGCCCGGAAGCCAGATGCACTGGTTTCCCGGAAACCATCTGCTGCATTTCCGGCGCGGTGCATATCTGCGATTGATGAAGCGTTTCATGGACCGCCACTGCGGTCTGAAATCTCACTGAACTGTTGTAACACCCAGGAGCTGTCATGTTCATGAATCCCTTGTTGTCCGGCGTCCGCGTGCTGGATCTTTCACGACTGCTGCCGGGGCCCTTTTGCACGCTGTATCTGGCGCAGCTGGGTGCCGAAGTCATCAAGATCGAGGAGCCCAAGGGCGGCGATTACGCGCGCTTGTCGCCGGAGCTGTTCGATCTGGTTAACCGCGGTAAGAAGTCCATCACGCTGGACCTGCGCAAGCCGGAAGCCGTCGAGCAATTTCTGGAACTGGTGGTGACGGCCGATGTGGTGCTCGATTCCTTCCGGCCCGGTGTGATGGAAAAGCTCGGCTGTGGTTATGACACGTTGAAAAAACTCAATCCAAAACTGGTTTACGCAGCATTGACCGGTTACGGCCACACCGGTCCTTATCGTGATCGCCCCGGCCACGACATGAACTATCGTGGCTATGCCGGCGAACTGGCGCAGAACGGCCCGGCCGGTGGCGCGCCACTCACCGGTAATTTCCAGGTTGCCGATCTGGCCGGGGGTGCGCTCACCGCAGTCATCGGCATTCTTGCTGCGTTGATGGGCGCGCAAAAATCGGGGCAGGGCAGTTTTGTCGATGTCGCCATGCTGGATGGAACCTTGGCACTGCAGGTGATGACACTCGCCAGCCTGCGTGCCACCGGCAAGACCGCGCCACGCGGAGAAGACGTGCTCTCCGGTGCGATGGCGAACTATGCGACCTATGTATGCGCCGATGGCCGTTACATCGCCCTGGGCGCAGTGGAGTACAAGTTTTTTGCCAAGGCCTGCCAACTCGCGGGCCGGCCCGAACTGCTCAAGCTTTCACTTTCACCCGGCGAGAAAGGGCGTCCGTTGAAGGATGGGTTGGCCGAATTGTTCAAGTCCAAAACCCGCGATGAGTGGGAAGTCCTGCTGGCCCATGAGGACACCTGTGTGTCCGCGATCCTCGACATGGAAGAGGTGCTGAACAATCCGCAGGTGCAGGCACGCGGAATGGTGCAGCAGGTCAATGGCAAACCCGCCTTCGCCATGCCGATACAGTTCAGCAATGCGATCACACAGCAGGGTGAAAGTCCGAAGCTGGGTGCGCACAATGCCGAAGTGCTGGGTGCATTGACGGTGAATGCAAAACGCGCTGCTGCCACTGCGGCATAGGGCAAGCGCCGGGATGAAAGTTGTTCCTGGCGCCACCCGCTGTAGCGATTTGCTCTTCAGATGATGTTATATATTATATAATATTATTTAATATAATTAATATATTATAACAAGATATTCAGGGAATATGCTTGGAGCGGGTGGCATATGAAATTACTTTTGCGGGCCTCGCTTCGGGAATCAACACTGGCAGCGCCACGGCCAGAAAGGACCGTAATGAATAACGATGCCTGCTCGAACTGTCCGCAAATCAAAAGTCTGGTCCGTTGCCACTATGGTCCAGACGCAGTCGAGCGGTTAGGTTGGAAAAATCATTAATCGAGTAATAGCCATGCTACGGAAAATCATCCTGCTGAGCTTCTTTGCGCTATGCCTGACAGCTTGTGGAAGTTCACAAGCGCCGGGGGCGAACACCGGCACAGGTTCCAATAGTGTGCGCATCGGAACTGAGGGCGTGGGCGCCAGCGACCACACTTGCGACCTGGCTGTTTATCCATCGGTTGCGTGGACCCAGTGCGAGGCCACCAACTTCGCCAAGATATCGGAGGGACCGACCGAGGAGTTGCAGAACCCTGCATTCCTGACGCGTTATGGGGAACAGAGTTCCACCAATACCAGCAGCCTGATCGCGCGCGACACCGCTGATCCGAGCTGGCTGCTGGCCTCATCCATGATGCTGAATCAGTTGCTGGCCGCAGTGCAGAATCCGACCGCGATCAGCAGCAGCCTGCAACAGGCACTAAGTGGTGTGCTGGCAAATCCCGAGCAGGCGATTTCGCTGAATGCGAATACACCGTTGACTTCGTTAACTGCGACTTATGCCGGTCCTGCAGTGGGCGATCCGTTCCGTTATCCGGAAGCAACCGGGCCCGACGGCGATCAGTTCTATACCAACGAAGCCGTGGTCACGCCGGTGGTGTTTTATGACTCCGGTTGCGCCCGCTTGTCCGGTCACGTGTGGCGGCCGAAGAACATCGCTGCTGGCACCACGCTGCCCGGTATCGTCATCGATAATGGTTCGGTACAAGCCGAGGAAGCGGCTTACTGGTGGGCGGCACAGGCATTGGTGCGCGATGGCTATGAAGTGATGACCTACGATCCGCGCGGTCAGGGCCGCTCCGATTTCACCACGCCCAGCGGCGGACAAGGCACCAATATCAATCCCAGTGTGTTCTGGCTCGGGCTGGTGAATGCGATTGATTTTTTCCGTTCCTCACCGGATCACCCCTATCCAAACAATGCAGCCTGTGCAAATGACTATCCAACCCAGATGACGCCGTATAACCCGAATTACGCCGGTATCGATCCGGCGCGCCTGGGCATTGCGGGCCATTCGCTCGGTGCCATTGGCGTGTCGGTGGTGCAGGGCTATGGCGCACCGGGTGCCGATCCCTGGCCGGGCATCCTCGACAAAACCAATCCGGTGGATGCGGCAGTGGCCTGGGACGGCTTGCTCAAGCCGGGTGGTGGCCTGATCGGAGGCGCGGCTCAGGGTGGTGGAATCGGAAATATCCTGTACCAGTTGGGCGTAGCCGATCCCGCGTTCCGGCTGGTCATTGAGCGCGGCCTGCCAAATTTCGGTGCGCGAGTCCCGAGCATGGGGCAGTCGTCGGATTATGGCCTGCTCTTTTCGCCTTTCCTGAATCCGCCTGATCCGGAACAACACAAAGCTGAGGGCTACGATGCCTGGAAGGCTGCGGGCGTGCCGAGCTACGAAATCGGCATCCAGGGCAGCACGCATGTGGAGTGGAGCAACATAGCACCGTTGCCCGCGACCTCATGGTGTCCGGATACCAGCAGCGGTGCTTGCTCTGGCGGCTGGGGCATGCCGATGGCGCGCTACTATACCGTGGCCTGGTTCGACCGCTGGCTGAAAAAGCCGGGCGAGCCCGGCTATGCCGACGCCGATGCCCGCCTGCTGGATGATGGTGGACCACAAGGTGCCGACAAGATGAGCTTCCGCTACCTCTCTGCACGTGATTTTCCCGACCGCTCTGGGTACTGGCATCACTGCGAAGACATCCGCGCCGGCTGCACGCCTTAAAAATTAGAGAGCTAATCGGGCATGACCATGACTGCAAGCTATGACTACGTCGTTGTGGGTGCGGGTTCGTCCGGCTGTGCAGTCGCCAATCGTTTATCCGAGAGCGGCCGCTATGCGGTGTTGCTGCTGGAGGCGGGACCGCGCGATTGGAATCCTTTCATCCTGATGCCGGCGGGACTTTTTTTCCTGGTGCGCGGCTGGTTTTGCAACTGGAAGTTCTGGAGCGAGCCACAGAAGCATCTGAACAACCGCCGCCTGTATCAGCCGCGCGGTAAGGTGCTGGGCGGTTCAAGCGCCATTAATGCAACGGTCTATACGCGGGGTCACCGCTGGGATTACGACCACTGGGCGGAACTGGGCTGCACCGGCTGGAGTTACGACGAAGTGCTGCCGTATTTCATCAAGTCGGAGAACTACGATGCGCCTTTGGCGCCGAAGGATCAGCCCTTCCACGGTCGCGGTGGTCCGCTCAATGTGACCGAGCGGCGCATCAACAATCCGCTGAGCCTGGCCTTCGTCGAAGCGGGGCAACGGGCTGGACATGCGCTCAACGACGATTTCAATGGTGCCCAGCAGGAGGGCGTCGGCCTATACAAGGTATTCCAGAAGGGCGGTCAGCGTTGTAGCAATGCACGCGCCTACCTGCGCCCGGCAGAGCACCGCCCTAACCTCAAAATCATCACCGGCGCGCAGGCCACGCAGCTGCTGTTGGAAGCGGGACGCGCCGTTGGCGTGCGTTATCGCAGCGGCGGTCGCGACCTGCAGGCGAGCGCCACGCGCGAGGTGATCCTGTCGGGCGGGGCCTTTCAGTCGCCGCAACTGTTGCTGTTGTCCGGCATCGGCCCGCGCGCTGAGCTGGAAAAGCATGGTATCGCCATGAAGCATGAACTACCGGGCGTGGGCCAGAACCTGCAGGATCATCTCGATGTCTTCGTTGACACTCGTGCCAAGTCGCGTGTGGGGTATTCGTTTCTGCCGACGCGCTGGTGGGGCTGGCTGGCGGCTTTCTTCCATTATCTATTTGGCAAGCGCGGCGAATTGACCACCAACATGGGCGAGGCAGGCGGCTTCTACAAATCGCGGCCGGAAGAGCCTATTCCAGACATGCAATGGCACCTGTTGCCGGTGGCGAATGCAAAACACGGACTGGATCTAACAGGTCCATTTACGCGTTATGGCTATGCGGTGATGAACTACGACCTGCGGCCCCTGTCGCGGGGCCGCGTCGGTCTGCACAGCGCGGATCCGCTGGCGCCGCCGCTGATTGATCCCAACTTCGGCGCGCATGAGCGTGATATCGAACGCCTGGTGCTTGGCGTCAAGGAAACACGTCGTGTATTGGCGCAAAAAGCCTTTGACGAACATCGCGATGTGGAGATTTCACCGGGACCGCTGGTGCAGACGGACGAGCAGTTGCGCGCATTCGTGCGCCAAACCGCCGAAGTGGCCTATCACCCGGTCGGCACCTGCAAGATGGGCGCGGACAGTGATCCGCTTGCGGTGGTCGATACGCGCCTGCGGGTGCGCGGCATTCGCGGGCTGCGGGTGGCAGACTGCTCGATCATGCCGACAGTGCCCGGCTGCAACACCAACGCGCCGGCGACGATGGTCGGCGAGAAGGCCGCGGCAATGATACTTGAGGATGCTCAGCGTTCCTGATTCACTGTGTTCATTCAACAGCCTCAAGGGTAATAGGTGATGAACAAGGCACTCAATCCGTTGGAACGCAGCTGGCTGATGCTGGAATCTCCGGCCACCCCTGCGCACTTCGGAGCGCTGCTGACCTTCAGCCTGCCTGCGGCTGCACCACGTGGCTATGTGGGGCAGTTGGTGGAAAGGCTGCGCGCTGAATGCGCGTGCGTCGCGCCCTGGAATCTGCGCCTGAATCGAAAACTGCGTTTCCTGCCGCGCTGGGAAGAAGAGCAGCAGCCGGACATGGAATATCACGTGCGCCATTCCGCCATGCCCGCTCCTGGCGGCGAGCGCGAACTGGGCGTGCTGGTGTCGCGTCTGCACAGTCATCCGCTGGACATGAGTCGCCCGCTGTGGGAATGCCATCTGATCGAAGGCTTGCATGACGGGCAGTACGCGATTTATTTCAAGATGCATCACGCGCTCACGGATGTCGCCAGTCTGCTGCGTATGCTGACGGCCTGGCTGTCTGCTGATCCGCAACAGCGTGAGGCACCCGCACCCTGGACGCTGACATCGACAGCTTCTGAACTCCATAGTGCGGGTGAACGGCTACAGGCCAGCATGCGCAGTTTCATCCAGCGGGGCGAAGTCGTCAGCTCTGCGACTGATCTGGGACGGGCATTCACGCGGCTGCTGCGCAAGGGCACCAAAAAGGACAGCGCCTTGCGCGCGCCGTATCGTGCGCCACACTCAGCGTTGAATGTACGCATTGATGCACAGCGGCGTTTTGCCACTCAGCAATATCAGCGCGCGCGTTTGCAGCGCGTGGCTGAGGCTTGTGCGATCTCACTGGATGAGTTGGTGTTGTACTTGTGTGGCTCAGCTTTGCGGCGTTTCTTCAAGGAGTACAACGCACTGCCGGAGCAACCCTTTATCGCAGCCTTACCCGGTTTGCGTAAAGGCCAGGATGGAGAGGCCGGAGAGGCACCTTATGGCTCAATTGCCTTCGTCAGTCTCGGCACCCAGTTTGCGGATCCACACAAGCGCATGACCGAGGTTCACCGTTCCGTGCAAGCCTCACGCGAGCATCTGGATGCCGTGCCCGAGAGCATGATTCCTTTGTACACGTTGTTGACCGCGACTCCTTATCTGCTGTCACAGGTCAGCGGCGTGAGGCGCCTGTTGCCGGCCATGTTCAGTTTGGTTATCGCTGACCAGGCTGGCCCCGAACAACTCTTGTATTGCAACGGTGCCGAACTTAAGTCGCTGTACCCGATGTTCCCATTGCTCCAGGGTGCGGCCTTGAGCATCACCTGCCTGCACTATGCTGATACCTTGAATATTGGAATCTGCGGTGCACGCGAGACACTGCCGAGTTTGCAGCGCATGGCGGTGTATATGGGGCAGGCACTGGCCGATCTGGAAGAAGCGCTCACAGAAGGAGCAGCGTCATGAGTGAGAGCGAAATCATCAGCCGAGCGCGTGGCCAGGGTCTGGCGCTCAATCAGCGTGTCACCCAGGTACTGGGCAATGGCTTCGACTGGTTGTTCAAGCGCGACACGCTGGTCAAGTCCGGCCGCACCTGGTTCGAACTGGTGCACGATGGTGATCCGATGGCGGTGCGCTACTACGGATTGCCCGATGAGGAGGACATCGAGTTGGTGGATGGTAGCCGTATGCCCATCTGCCGCGAGCAGCATGCATTGCCGCTGGTGCTGGTGCCGCCGCTGGGTGTTACCACCGAAACTTTCGACCTGATGCCGCAGCGCAGCCTGGTGCGGTATATGGCGGCGCGCGGCTTCAAGACCTATCTGATCGACTGGGGCAAGCCCAAAAAAGAACACGCTCATCTGGGACTACACGACTACGCCGATGTCATGTTCGGCGAGGCGTTGGCCAGGATCCGCAAGCATTCCGGCAGCCAGGACGTCTCGCTGATGGGCTGGTGCATGGGCGGGCTGTTGTGCCTGTTGCATCAGGGAATAGCCCGTGATCCACATATCCGTAACATTGTTACGGTTGCCAGCCCGATCGATCTGCGTGGTGGTGGCATCGTCGCCGGGGCTGCCCAGGCCCTGAACGGGCCGGCAAAGCTGATTCGAAAATACACCGACTTCCGCCTGGACCTGCTGAATCCGGCGCGACTGCATGTTCCGCCCTGGCTGACCACACTCAGTTTCAAGCTGACCGATCCGGTCGGCAGCGTCACCACCTACTGGGATCTGGTGACGCGGCTGTCGGACCGTGCCTTCGTCGAGTCGCACTCCACCACTGCTGACTACCTCAATCACATGCTGATGTATCCCGGCGGGGTTGTGCAGGACTTGACGGTGAAGATCGCGGTCGACAACAAGCTGGCCAGCGGAAAGATCGAGATCGGCGACAAGCTGGCAGAACTGGATAAAATTCGCTCGTCGCTGCTGGCTTTTGCCGGTCAGACAGACATCCTGGTGCCGCCACCGATTGCGAAGAAGATCGTTGAGATCGTTGCGTCAAAAGAGAAAGAGTTTCACGTCGCGCCCGGCGGACACATGGGTGTGATCCTCGGCAGCAAGGCGCAGAGCGCGGTGTGGGCGCAGAGTGCGGACTGGCTCAGTCAACGTTCTGCGGCTTAATACTTTCGGCAAGTCGATCTGCGCGCCGGTTCAGCCAGCAGATGGTTGCAAGTGAACCGTGCCGTTCTTCCGGTTCGCGCTGCGCCACTCGCGAGGCGGCATGCCTTTCCAGCGCTTGAAGGCGTTGGAGAAACTGGACACCTCGGCATAGCCCAGCCGGTCGGCGACCTGCTCAACCGTCAGACGTGCGGTCGTCAGCAGCTCTTCGGCCATGGTTTCGCGTAACTCGTCGGCCAGTGCGCGGAAGGATGTTCCCTCAGCGGCTAGCAGGCGTCTGAGATGGCGCGATGTCGTGCTCAGTTCCGCTGCGACCCCTTCCATGTCTGGGGCTTCGCAAGGTTTGTGAGACAACAGCTTGCGTACCTTGCCCGAGATACCGGTGCGAGCCTGCCTGGCCGTCAGTAGTGTCTGCAGTTGCGCATCCCAGAAATGCAGGGCTTGTGGATTGGCCTGTGGCAGCGGCAGGTCAAGGATACCTACGTCGGCGATCAGCACGTTCTGCTCTTCCCCGAATTCTGGTACGACGCCAAAGCGTTCGAGGAAGGGCGTCGTACAGGCCGGACGTGTCTGACGCAGCAGCAAGCGGCACGCGGGAAAACGACTTGAGAACAACTCCGTGAACACGTTGGTGATGGCAGACATGTCGCGCTCAACAACAGCATTACGCAGATCTCGTGGGAGGTGCTTGTCTTCGAATATGACCCGGAATTCCTGATTATTTTCTTCGTAACGTTTATCGGTCAGCGAGAAGGCCAATTGTGAATACCGTTCGCCTAACCGCATCAATTCCCGCAAAGTGCCGCAACTGGCAAGCGCGAAGGCCAGTACGCCGTAGACCGAGATATGAAATCGTGCACCGACCTCAAGGCCGATGCCAGATCGATTATCGAGTCGCTGTACGATATTGCCGATGACTATCAGTTCCTGCTCGGGCAGGATTTCAGTCGCGGGATCGATCAGTGCCGCGGATTGAATGCCGCTGCCTGCCAGGCACTGTTCCACCTTCAGGCCGTGTTCTTCGGCCGCGCTACACATCAGGCTGACGCTGTAGATGCTGCGTGGAAATTGCCAATCCATGCTGCGGTTCGCTTTTGAATGATGTCCGAATATAGCAAATCCAGGCCCGGAAACGGCATTCAGACTGTGTTGCCAATCCCATAGTCTCTCCATACGCAATGGAGAATTTGCATGGTTCCGGGAGCTTCAAAATCAAGCTTGCTGCAATGCTTCCTTTATTGGGAGAAAGCCACGCCGGATGCGATCTATCTGACGCAGCCGTATCCCTATGGCCGTGTTGTGGATTACAGCTGGGCCGAGGTCGGCGACCAGGCGCGGCGCATGGCCGCACATCTGAAATCTCTGAAACTCCCGCCCGGCAGCAGCATCGCCATACTGGGCAAGAACAGCGCCCACTGGATCATGGCGGACCTGGCGATCTGGATGGCGGGGCACATCACTGTGCCGCTGTACCCGACGCTTAATGCAGAAACCGCCGCTTACATCTTTGAACACGCCGAGGTGAGGCTGCTATTCCTCGGTAAGATAGACGGCAAGACCGACGGCTGGAACGAGATGCGGCACGGGATTCCCAAGGACCTCCCGATCATCGGCCTGCCGCTGTCGCCGCTTCCTGAAGTGCCGCAGTGGGAAGCGCTGGCGGCGCAGCACGAGCCGCTGACAAAGATCAATAGTCCCAAGCGCGACGAGCTCGCAACCATCGTCTATACCTCTGGCAGCACCGGCCTGCCCAAGGGCGTCATGCACAGCTACGGCAGCATGACCGAAGTCTCGATAGCGTTGACCGGGGTGTTCCGGTTTACGACCGGGGATCGCATGCTGTCCTACCTGCCGCTGGCGCATGTGGCCGAGCGTGCGGCGGTGGAATCCACCTCGCTGTTCTATGGCTTCCACGTGTACTTCTCGGGCGATCTGTCGACCTTCCAGGCCGATCTCAAACGCGCGCGGCCGACGGTGTTTTTCTCGGTGCCGCGGCTGTGGACCAAGTTTTACCAGGCGATCAACGACAAGCTGCCGGCGCGCCGCCAGCAGTTGCTGTTCTCGCTGCCGGTGATCTCCGGTTGGTTCAAGAAAAAAATCCTCACCGAGATGGGTCTGAACCATGTGCGTGCCGCCATCACCGGCTCGGCGCCGCTGCCGGCCAATATCATCCAGTGGTATCGCGGGCTCGGCCTGGAACTGCTGGACTGCTATGGCATGTCGGAGAACTTCGGCGTTTCGCACGCCAGCCGGCCGGGCGAGGTGCGCGTGGGCTACGTCGGCTCCGCGGTGCCGGGCGTGCAGTGCCGCATCGCCGACAACGGCGAACTGCAGGTCAAGAGTCCGGGCCAAATGATGGGCTATTACAAGGCGCCGGAGAAAACCGCGGAAGAGATGACGCCGGACGGCTACTTCAAGACCGGCGATCGCGGCGAACTCGACGACAAGGGCCGGCTGCGGATCACCGGCCGCGTCAAGGAACTGTTCAAGACCAGCAAGGGCAAGTACGTGGCGCCCGTGCCGATCGAGTGCAAGCTCGGCAATAACTCGAAGATCGAGGCGGTTTGCGTGACCGGACCCGGCCAACCGCAGCCCTTCGCCCTGTTGATGCTGGCGCCGGAAGCGAAGAAAGGACTGAATACGGACGCTGAGCAGCAGCGCTCCGTGCTCAGTGCGGAGTTTTCGACACTGCTGGAACAGATCAATGCTGCGCTAGAGGACCACGAAAAGATCGACTATCTGGTGGTCGTCAAGGACCAGTGGAGCATGGACAACGGCTATCTCACGCCCACCATGAAAATCAAGCGCGGCGTGATCGAAGAGCGTTACCTGTCGCGCGCTGACGAGTGGCGGCAAGCCAGGCAGAAAATCATCTGGGAATAGATTGGGATTTGCTCGCTTAAAGTGCGGATCGAGCTGAATCGACAGGTCGCGATTTTTTAAGAGTAATGTTCGTCTATGTGCTGAGGAGAGGGGAAATGATCAATCCAGCCATGCAGCAGGATGGAATCTTGGGGACTATGCCGGTATCTAACGCAACTGGATGGCTGCGCCGGGCACTTCGATTGGCATCGTGGATGGTGGCTGTCGGTGCGTTGTTGTCGGTCACACCTGTGATGGCGCTCAATTTCACTTTCGATTCGCCCATCGGAGGCCAATCCATCGACGGCTTGCTCGACACCGCGATTACAGTCGGCGTAGGCATGCGCATGCAGGGGGCCAGCGGGGCGCTGATCGCCAAGTCCAATCTCAACCCCAGTGTGTGTGCACCGCCGTATCAGAGTTGCCAGGGATTGTTTCGAACACAGACATATCCGGCGGAGCATTTAGTGGCGGCTCCCGGAGCGGCGTCCAGCAATGGTGATGCCGGCGACCTGAATTATCGGAAGAAGTACGATCTCTTCGCGGCGCCTTTAAAGGTGTCCCAGGAATTGAAGCTGAGCAGTGGGAAATTCGGCTTTTTTGCGCACTGGCTCTATTTCTATGACCTGGTGAACGACAATTTCAACGAATACCATCCGAACGAGATTACGCCACAGAATGTGGGCCAGGTCGGGCGTGTCGGCAGCACGGTCCCGGTCGCCGCGTTAAGCAGTATCGTCGGTGCGCTTCCACCGGGCCTGCAGCTCAATCAGTTGGCTGTCACCGGCCGTTTCTACGGTCCCGGCGGAGTTGTGCAAAACAAGCGCAGCGACCACGAAGTGTTGCGCGAGATCGGCACCAAGCTGCAGTTTCTTGAAACCTATGTCTACGGCAGCGTGCCGCTGTTTGATCAGAATCTGACAATCAAGCTTGGCCGACAACTGGTGAACTGGGGCGAAAGCACGACGCTGCAAATCAACAGCATCAACAATGCCAATCCGATCAATGCCAACAATTTTTACCGCATCGGGCGGACGACGCAAGAAGTTTTCATTCCGGTCAACATGATTGATCTGGGCTACAGCCCGTTTGAAAATTTTTCGACTGAGGCCTATTACCAGCTCGAATGGAAGTCTGATGAGGCGCCTACGCCCGGCAGTTATTTTTCGGACACAAACATTGGTACCAGCAATGCCGTGGACAATCTCAACGCCGGCTTTGGTGGCGGGGCGGAAGATCCGGCTTGTGTGGGCAAGCTGCTGGATAACCCGCTGTCCGGACTCACGGCAGACTGCCAGACGATTTCACGGGTGCCGGATGCAAAACCCAGAACCTCGGGCCAGTACGGCATCAAGCTTGATTATTTCGCCGCGAATCTCAGTGGTGGAACCGATTTCTCTTTCTATTTTGAAAACTATCACTCGCGGCTGCCTTATCTGAACCTGTATGCCGCATATCCGAGTTGCCTGCGCGCCGAAGGCAACCAGTTTCACAATAATGCCACTGACATTACTTCAACCCTGACGGATTGCCCCAACATCCCGCTTTTGACAGTTGGCGATCCGACTAAGGCGATGTCTGATGCTTTGGACATCGACACGATCAAGTTCCAGCTTGGATATCCGGAAGATATTCACATGTTCGGCCTGAGTTTCAATACGACCGTAGGCAGCTATTCCTTGCAGGGCGAGGTGGCCTACAGGCCCAACAAGCCGATGCAGGTGGATGCCCACGATCTGGCTTTTGCCGCGCTTGGACATTCTGGTACCGCTTGCGGACAGCCCGGTGTGAATTGCCAGGGCACCGGTACCGGCGCGGCCAGTGTCGGCGGTTCCGGCAATGCCGCCAATGGTGGCTCGCAGACCTATCCGGGCAGCGACGCAGTGGACCGCAACGGCAATATCACTTCGAAGGATACTTACAATCTGGTGATTGGCGACGCGGCCGGTTCGCAGCGCTACTTTCCAAATTTCGTGATTCCTTACCGTGGCGGCGTGGTCGGACAGAACCCAGCCTGCTATCCCGCGCTAGGTAGTGCCGAGGACAAGCAGTTCGGCTTCAACAATTTCTCGCATCCGTACTACGCCTACAACTCCAGCAGCCCCTGCTTCATCCGCGGCTATGAGCGCATGCAGGATTTTGAATTCAATCTCGGCGCAACGCGTGTATACGGTGAGACCGATAATTTCATCGGGGCGGACCAGATCATCCTGCTCTATGAACTCGGCGCTGAAGTAGTGCCAAACATGCCGTCTTATGATCAACTGGTTTTGCAGGCGCCGGGTGTGAACTACGGACCGACTGCCGGCGCGGATGGCTCCGGCGCGGACGGCTCGCGCATGGGCTGTTCCAACATTCCTGATTGCTCATATGGGCCGGATGGTCTGCGCTTCAATCCGCATCAGCAGGATCACTCGGCGTATCCCGACAAAATCTCCTGGGGCTACCGCATTGTCGCGTTGCTGGACTATGAACAGCCGGTGCCAGGTATCACACTGAAGCCGCTGATCATCTGGTCACAGGATATGTCTGGTACATCGCCCGGCCCCGCTGGAAATTTCATCGCCGGCCGCAAGAGCGTCGACACGCTGTTCAACATCCTGTACCACCAGGGCCTGTCCCTGAACCTGGGTTACACCTGGTACTTCGGAGGCGGCATTTACAACACATTGTCAGATCGCGATTACGCGCAGGCGTATGTCAGATACCAGTTCTAGAGGTTTGATGCACGCTCGCCGGGTTCAATGCCGCGGGGCCGAACACTAGGCAAAAGGAACGAGCCCCTTTTGATGAAGTAGGAACTGCTCCTGCAAGGGCCAGTTTTGTTACCCAACTGTTGCCTTAGTGTTACCGCTCCACGGGGAGCGGTAACTTACTGATGTTGGTAGGCGCGATTGGACTCGAACCAACGACCCCTTCCATGTCAAGGAAGTGCTCTAACCAGCTGAGCTACGCGCCTATATTGCGTACCGAAGGGCGCGAAGGTTAGCGGAGCGCCCGCTGGCATGCAAGTTCGCAGATAGATTGTTGTTAAATATATAATAAATAACTAAATATTAAATCAATAATCACAATCGTTTGGTGTCTCGCTGTAATAGCGGATGGTGCCGAATCGCTGATTCAGTCGCTGCTGTGACCTTCCTGCCGGCTGCTTGCGATAGCCTGGTCGAGGCGGCGCAGCAGGTTGGCAGTGATTTCGCCAAGCAGGCGCGCGGCGTGGTCGCCGTCGCCGTCGGCCAGCGCCTGGGCGATCCGTTCGCGGGTTTGGGTATGGGTGCAGAGCAGGCCGATGCGCCGCGCCATGACGCGTGCGCGCACGTTCCAGGCCATCGATTCCCAGACTTCAAGGAACAGGCGATTGGCGGACATTTCGACGATCTTGCGATGGAATCGCAGCACGCTCTCCATGTAGCCGTCGATCACGTGGGCTTGCGCGGTCGCCGACATCGGCGACAGTTCGGCGCTCAGAGCATGCAAGTCCTCTGCGCTGGCGGGTACCGCCGCGCGCGCCGCGGCCTGTTCGATGACCAGCCGCAGCACGTAGGCTTCACGCAGCTCTACCAGGTCGAGTGCGCGCACGCGGGTGCCGCGGTAGTGCTCGGTCGCAACCAGGCCGAGGGCGGCCAGTTCGCGCAGTGCCTCGCGCACCGGCGCCTGGCTGACGTTGAATTCGCGCGCCAGTTCGAGTTCCTTGAGGCGCGTGCCGGGCGCATAGCTGCCGTCGAGAATGCGCGAGACGATGGCGTCGCGCACCGGGTCGCGCATGCAACTGCGGCGGATTTTCATGGCCTCGCCGGAGTTCCGCGTGCGGGCGCAGTTTCTGCGGGGGTGGTCGGATCGCTGGGTTTCGCGGTGTCGATCATGGAACTGTCCCAGCCGCCGCCCAGCGCCTTGATCAGCAGCACGCTGGCGGTGAGTTGACGGGCCTGGATATCGACTGTGGCGAGTTGGGCTTGCAGCGCGGTGTTCTGCGCAGCGACCACTTCAAGATAAGTCGCGATGCCGCCCTTGTAGCGATAGTTGGCCTGCGTCAGCGCACGCTGTGCTGCGGCGGCGGCAAGGTTCTCGCTGGAATTCTCCTGATCGAGTTGCCGGATGGCGGCGAGATTGTCTTCGACTTCGCGATAGGCGGTAAGCACGGTCTGGCGATAATCGGCGGCGGTTTCGTCATAGGCGGCACGGGCCTGATCCGACAGCGCGCTGCGGCGGCCGCCGTCGAACAGCGTCAACAGCGCCGATGGACCGATCGCCCAAAGCTGGCTCGGTGCGCTGATCCAGTTGGCGGATGAGCCGCTTTCCAGTCCCGCTGCCGCGGCAAGGCTGAACACCGGAAAGTACGCGGCGCGAGCGACACCAATTGCGGCGTTGGCTGCGGCGGTGCGACGCTCCGCCGCCGCAATGTCCGGGCGGCGTTCGAGCAATGACGATGGCAGGCCCGGATCGATTGCCGGCATGGTCGCCGCAAGTTGTGCCGGTGGCAGGCTGAACACCGACGCCGGCACACCGACCAGCACCGCGATGGCGTGTTCCAGTTGCGTGCGCTTCAGGCGGAGATCCGTGGCCTGGGTGATGGCGGTCTGCAACTGCGCCTGTGCCTGATCGACATCGACCTCGGCCGCCACCCCGCCGCGATAGCGGTTCCGGGTCAATGCCAGCGCTTTGCGGTAGGCCGCAACGGCGTCATCGAGCAGTGCCTGCGAGCTGTCGTCCGCCCGCAGGCTGAAATAATCCATCGCCAATTCGGCGTGGATCGCGAGGTCGAGCGCATCGAGATCCGCCGCGCTGGCCTGGGCGGTGGCCTTGCCGGCTTCGGCGGCATTGCGCACACGGCCCCAGACATCGATTTCATACGACAGGTCGGCATTGAGCAGGAAATCGTTATACGTCGTAGGCGCGGTGGGGCTGGCCAGCGCGCGGTTCTGCGATTGGCGCTGGCGCGTCGCATCCGCGCCCGCCGTGACGGTCGGGAAATAATCTGCGCGCGCATAACGTGCCTGCGCACGCGCCTGCTGGAAGCGCGCGACCGCGGCTTTCAAATCCTGGTTGGCGTCCTCGACCCGGCTTTCCAGCATGTCGAGTTGCGCATCGCCGAAAGCTGTCCACCACTGTCCACGCACAGTCGTGTCACCGGGCTGCGCGGTTTTCCAGTTGCCGGCCTCCGTGTAGCTGCTGGCAGGCGCCGGCGTCGCCGGGCGCTGGTAGGCCGGCGCGAACGAGCAGGCTGCCAGCAGGCCCATGCATGCGGTAGTTGCCGCGGCCAGCGCGACTCTCATTTTTCGTTGCCGTCCCTGGCGGCGGCTAGTGTATTGATGGTGACGACATCGCCGGCAGCAATCGTGTCGGGGGGGTTGACGATGATGGCATCGGAGGCCTTGATACCACTGAGCACTTCAACGGTCTTGCCGAAGTCACGGCCCAGCGTCAGCGTTTTAATGGCGACATGGCCGTTGCCATCGACAATCGCGGCCTGGATGCCGATTGCGTGAAACAGCAGGGCATTGGCCGGCAGTCGCAGCGCATCTGCACGGACCGGCAGCTGGAAATGAACCTCGGCATAGGCGCCGGGCAGCATTTCACCCGCGGCGTTGTCGGCTTCGAGCTGGACCAGCATGGTGCGCGAGGCCGGGTCGATGGCATGGGCGGTGCTCACCACGCGCGCCGGGAACCTGCGGTTCGGATGCTCGGTGAATTTCAGCTGCGCAGTCATGCCGAGACTGATGTCCGGCACCACCGACTGCGGTACTTGCACATAGATGCGGAGTTTTTTGGTCGAAACGATGTGGAACAATTCGCGTTGGCTGCTGCTGCCCGGATTGATCAGGTCACCGATATCGACGTTGCGTGTGGTAATGACGCCATCGAACGGCGCGACGATGCGCTTGAAATCCTGCAACTGGCGCAGCCGCGCAACGTTGGCGCGCGCGGCAGTGACCAGTGCGGCCTTGGCCAGGGCGTCGCCAATTTTTTCGTCGGCGTCCTGCTTGGTCACCGAGTCAGTCGCCAGCAAATCCTTCCAGCGCACGGCGGTGCTCTGCGCGAGCTGGTTGTTGGCGACCGCGCTGGCGAGATCGGCTTCAGCCTGCAGCAATTGCTGATCGACTTCAGGCGTGTCAATTTCCGCGAGCAACTGGCCGGCTTTCACCGGCGTGCCAATATCCACCAGCCAGCGCTTCAGGTAGCCGCTGGTGCGCGCGTAGATCGGAGCATCGGCAAACGCTTTCACGTCGCCCGGCAGCACCAGTTCCTCTCCCGCGCCTGGCGGAATCGGATGGGTGACGTCTACCGCCAGCGCCGCCTGCTGGTCGGTGTGGCTGCGCAACAGCGTTTGCGCGCGGACGCGATGGATGATGCCCCAGGCCGCGACGATGACGGCGACGATCGCGATGACGATGCCGATACGCGCGATGCCCAGTGTGCGATGCGGTGTGCTGGATGTGGCGGGATGCTGGTCGGACATTTTTACTGGACTCCGGGGTGCGCGGATGCGGTGCGGCGGCCATGCACCAGGCTGAAGACGACAGGGACGAAGAACAGGGTGGCGAGCGTCGCGAACAGCAGGCCGCCGATCACCGCGCGGCCCAGCGGCGCGTTCTGCTCGCCGCCTTCGCCCAGGCCCAGCGCCATCGGCACCATGCCGATGATCATCGCCAGCGCCGTCATCAGCACCGGACGGAAGCGCACGAAGCCGGCTTCCAGTGCTGCTTCGACCGCGCCGAGTCCATCGTTCAGCCGTTCGCGCGCGAAGCTCACCACCAGAATGCTGTTGGCGGTCGCCACGCCCATGCACATGATCGCGCCGGTCAGTGCCGGCACGCTGATCGTGGTCTGGGTCAGGAACAACATCCAGACAATGCCGGACAACGCCGCGGGCAATGCGGTAATGATGATGAACGGGTCGGTCCAGGACTGGAAATTGACCACGATCAACAGGTAGATCAGTACGATTGCGCCGATCAGACCGAGCAGCAGGTTATTGAACGACGAAGTCATGGTCTGCGCCTGGCCGCGTATCACGACCTTGGATGCGCGCGGCACATCCTTGGCGGCATCGTCGACGATTTTGCGCACGGCGCGCGTCACCGTGCCGAGGTCGGTGTCCTGCACCGAACTGTAGATGTCGAGTGTCGGGCGCGCGTTGTAGTGGGTAACGACTTCGGGTCCGGCGCTGCGGCTGAAACTTGCCAGGTTGGACAACACCTGACGCACGCCGGAACTACTGGAACTGACCGGTGTGTTTTTCAGATCCTGCAAGGAACTCAGGCTGTATTGCGGCGCCTGCACGGTGACGTTGTACTGCACACCGGTTTTCGGATTGATCCAGAAACTCGGCGCGGTTTGCAGGCTGCCCGACAGTGCGATCAGCAGGTTGGACGCGACATTCTCTTGGGTCAATCCCAGTTGTGCCGCGCGCGTGCGGTCGACGTTGACGTCGATCTGCGGGTAATCGAAGGTCTGCTGCAGGTGCAGGTCGACGATGCCGGGAACGTGGCGCAGTTTCGGCATCAGCATCTCCGCGAATTTCCGGTTCGCGGCCACGTCATAGCCGCTGATCTGCACGTCGATCGGCGACGGCAGGCCGAAGTTGAGAATCTGGCTGACGATGTCCGCCGGCAGGAACGAGAACGACACCGAAGGAAACAGGCCGGGCAGCTTGGCGCGCAGGATGCGGATGTAGTCGGCGGTCGCGCGATGGCCTTTGTTCAGCGTGATCATGATGTCGGCATCGCCAGGGCCAATCGGCGCAGAGGTGCTGTAGGCGAGGTTGATGCCGCTGTTGGGTACGCCGATATTGTCGACGATGCTGGCGATGTCTCGCGCGGGAATGAATTTCTTGATCTGTGCTTCGATGGCGTCGCACAGCGGCACGGTTTCCTCGATGCGCGTGCCGCTGCGCGCACGCAGGTGCAGCTTGATCTGGCCCGAATCGACCGAGGGGAAGAAATTCTCGCCGAGGAAAGGCGATAGGCCGTAGCTCGCCGCGCCAGCTGCCATGAAGATGACGCCGAACAGTATGGGGCGTCGCAGCGCGCCGCCGAGCAGCTCGTGATAGCTCGCGCGCAATGCGGTGAAGCGCGTTTCGAAGCCGTGCTGCCAGCGGCTCCAGAAATTGCGGCGGCGGCTTTCATCGTGCAACGCGACGTGCATCCGCAGCCAGTATTTCGACAGCGTCGGCACCAGCGTTCGCGACAGCACGTAGGACGCCAGCATCGCGAACACCACCGCCTCGGCCATCGGCACGAACAGGTACTTGGCGATGCCGCCGAGGAAAAACATCGGCACGAACACGATGCAGATGCACAGCGTCGACACCAGCGCCGGCAGCGCGATCTGCTGCGCGCCGTCGAGAATCGCGGTTTCGACATCCTTGCCTTTTTCCAGATGCCAATTGATGTTTTCAATCGTCACCGTGGCATCGTCGACGAGGATGCCGACTGCCAGCGCGAGGCCGCCGAGTGTCATGATGTTGATGGTCTCGCCCAGCGCCGACAGACAGATAATCGAGGTCAGCACCGACAGCGGTATCGAGATGCAGATGATCAGCGTGCTGCGCCATGAGCCGAGGAACAGCAGCACCATCAGGCCGGTCAGCGCCGCCGCGATCACGCCTTCGCGGATCACGCCCTGCACGGCCGCGCGTACGAACAGCGACTGGTCGCCGATCGCGGCCACCGACAGGCCCTTGGGCATGCCGGCGCGGATTTCCGGCAACAATTTTTTGATGCTGTCGACGACATTGAGCGTCGAGGCACTGCCGGTCTTGAGCACGCTCATCAGCACCGCGCGATGGCCGTTGACACGCACGATGTTGGTCTGCGGTGCCGAGCCGTCGTGGACATGCGCAACATCGTGGATATAGACCACGCTGCCGTCCTTGTTGGTGCGGATCGGCAGATTGTTCAGGTCGTCGAGATTGCCCGGGCTGGCGTTGAGTTTGACGAAGTATTCGAAGTTGCCGATTTTCTGCGTACCAGCGGGCAGGATCAGGTTCTGGTCGCCGATCGCGGTGCTGACATCCGCGCCGGTCAGGCCCCTGGCACGCAGCGCCGGCGGGTCAAGGTCGACCTGCACTTCGCGGATCGCGCCACCATAGGGGTAGGGCAGCGAAGCACCGGCGACGGTCGACAGTTGCGTGCGGATGAAGCTGTTGCCGAAATCGAACACATCGGCCTGCGACATTGTCGTGCTCGACAGCGCCAGTTGCAGGATCGGCACGCTGGAGGCGTCGAACGCGAGGATGAACGGCGAACTGGTGCCGGGCGGCGTCGATTTGAGCAGGGTCTGCGAAATCGAGTTGATCTGCGAGATCGCGAGATCTTCGTTGACGTTGGGCTGGAAGAAATACTTGACCACGCCGGTGCCGTTGAGTGACAGCGACTCGGTGTGCTCGATGTCATCGACGGTGGTCGAGGCGACGCGCTCGGAAAATCCGACGATGCGGCTCGCCATGTCCTCCGGCGGCAGGCCGGTGTAGCGCCACACCACCGCCACCACCGGGATGCGGATGTTGGGAAAAATGTCGATCGGCGTGCGCAGGATCGTGAAGATGCCGAGCAGCACGATCAGCAGCGCGAGCACGATGAAGGTGTAGGGTCGGTTCAGCGCGACTCTAACAATCCACATGCAGGTCTCCGGGTGCTTCCGCCGCGCTGGAGCAACCGCGACGGAGCGGGAATGGGCGCTTATTATGGATTATCGATAATCTTCGGCGTGCAGCGCATGCGCAAAGACTTGTAAAGCTGAGAGGCGCTCGCGGATGCGGAAATTGTGTGCGCAAAGGGCTTGTTGGCCTGTGCCCGCTGTCGCATTCCTTGAGTGAAGTGTTGTTAAAATATATAATATAAATATATTTATAATTGATATATAATAACAACAGTCAGTATCAAGACAGGAACAGCGGGTGACGAGCAGTAGGCTGCTATATGGTTCGCAGTAATCAGAATCAGACCGGACTGAGCAGCAACTGCTCGCGTAGCCGGCGTACCTGGTCGCGCTTGTGCGCGGCCTGCTCGAATTCGAGGTTCTGCGCGTGCTGGCGCATTTCCTTTTCGAGCTTGGCGATGGCCTTGCCGAGCTTGTCCGGCGGCATCAGATCGTAGCGGGCGCCGCCTTCCGCCGCCTTGAGCGCGCGGGTGTTGGTGCCGTCTTCGTAGCCGAACTTCATCACGTCCGCGACTTTCTTCTGCACACCCTTTGGCGTGATGCCGTGCTTGAGATTGAACGCGACCTGCTTGGCGCGGCGGCGGTTGGTCTCATCAATCGCGCGGCGCATCGAGCCGGTGATCTGGTCGGCGTAGAGAATCGCGCGGCCTTCGAGGTTGCGCGCGGCGCGGCCGATGGTCTGAATCAGCGAGCGCTCGGAGCGCAGGAAGCCTTCCTTGTCGGCGTCGAAGATTGCGACCAGCGAGACTTCCGGCAGGTCGAGTCCTTCGCGCAGCAGGTTGATGCCGATCAGCACGTCGAACACGCCGAGGCGCAGGTCGCGGATGATTTCGGCGCGCTCGACGGTGTCGATGTCGGAGTGCAGGTAGCGCACTTTGACGCCGTGTTCGTCGAAATAATCGGTGAGGTTTTCCGCCATGCGCTTGGTCAGGGTGGTGACCAGCACGCGCTCCTGTTTCGCCGCGCGCAGGCGCACCTCGCCCAGAAGATCGTCGACCTGGGTGGTGGCCGGACGGATTTCCACTTCCGGATCGACCAGGCCGGTGGGTCGCACCACCTGTTCCACCACTTGCCCGGATTTCTGGATTTCATAGGGGCCGGGTGTGGCGGAGACATAAATGGTCTGCGGCGCGAGCTGCTCGAATTCCTCGAACTTGAGCGGGCGGTTGTCCATCGCCGACGGCAGGCGGAAGCCGTATTGCACGAGGGTTTCCTTGCGCGAGCGGTCGCCCTTGTACATCGCGCCGAGCTGCGGCACGGTGACGTGGGATTCGTCGATGATCACCAGCGCGTCCGGCGGCAAATAGTCGAACAGGCAGGGCGGCGGCTGGCCGGGCAGGCGGCCGGAGAGATAGCGCGAGTAGTTCTCGATACCGGAGCAGTAGCCGAGTTGCTGGATCATTTCCAGATCGAAGTTGGTGCGCTGGTCCAGCCGCTGCATTTCCAGCAGTTTGTTCTGCTGCTTGAAATATTCCAGGCGCTCCTGCAGGTCGTGGCGCACCTGGCTGAGCATGCCGAGGGTTTTTTCGCGCGGCGTGACGTAGTGCGATTTTGGGAAGATCGTGAGCCGCGGCACTTTCTGGCGGGTTTCGCCGGTCAGCGGATCGAAGAAACTCAGGGCCTCGATCTCGTCGTCGAACAGCTCCACGCGCACCGCGGCATCGTCCGATTCCGCGGGATAGATGTCGATGACTTCACCGCGCACGCGGTAGGTGCCGCGCTCCATCACGATATCGTTGCGGGTGTACTGCATCGCCGTGAGCTGGTGGATGATGTCGCGCTGGTTCATGTGCGCGCCCTTGTTCAGGTGCAGCACCATCCTGAAATAACTTTCCGGGTCGCCGAGACCGTAGATCGCGGACACCGAGGCGACGATGATCGCGTCGCGCCGCTCCAGCAGCGCCTTGGTCGCGGACAGGCGCATCTGCTCGATGTGCTCGTTGATCGCGCTGTCCTTGTCGATGAAAGTATCGGTCGACGGGACGTAAGCTTCGGGCTGGTAGTAGTCGTAATACGAGACGAAATATTCCACCGAGTTGTGCGGAAAAAAATCGCGGAACTCGCCGTAAAGCTGGCCGGCCAGGGTCTTGTTCGGCGCCAGGATCAGCGCCGGGCGTTGCAGTTGGTTGATGACGTTGGCGATGGTGAAAGTCTTGCCGGAGCCAGTCACGCCGAGCAGGGTCTGGTGCAGCAGGCCGTCGTTGAGGCCCTGCACCAGTTTCTCGATCGCGACCGGCTGGTCGCCGGCGGGCGGCCAGTCGGCCTTGAGTTGCAGCAGGTCCTGCGAGCGCTGGCGCAGGCGGATCGCTTTGGCGGATTCCGGAGTCGCTTCTTGCATGGTGCCGTGCCGGTCGTGGGGACTGCACAGCATAAGAGATTTGCCGGTTGTGGGGCTTTAATGACTCACCCGCTATCATGCCAAGTCGTACGTCAATTGTTAAAATATAGTATCTAATATATTATATATTAAATATATAATAACACTCGCCACGCACCAATCTTCGATAGCGGATCATGCCGATGCCAGCCTTCACTGCAAGTCCCAATGGCTTCAGCGCCACGCTCGATCTGGCGCCAAAAGCATCAATGCGCGCGTTCAGCCTGATCTTTGGCCTGCACGTGGCAGTGCTGGTGCTGGTGCCGTTCGCGATGCAGCCGGGGCTGATGATGGCTGCGGTGCTGGGGCTGATCGGCCTGTCGTGGCTGGGCTTGCGCCGGCATCCGGTATTTGGTTTTGGCGACAAGGCGATTGTGCGTCTGGTCTGGCATGCCGAAGGCGGCTGGACGCTGCATGACGCCGTGGGCCGGCACAGTGAAGCGACGCTGCTCGGCAACAGCTATGTGCATGCGCGCCTGCTGGTGCTGAACTTCCGGCTCAAGAGTGGCCGCCGGCGCACGCGAATATTACTGGGCGACGAACTGGACGGCGAATTGCTGCGGCGTTTGCGGGCGCGGCTGCTGGTGGAGAAGCCGACCATGAACACAGGTCGTCCACAGTAAGCGCGAAAACTAAACCCGTCCCGGCAGCGTCGTGGCAACGGCCTGCGCCAGCCGATCGGGATAATCGAGCGTGTAGTGCAGGCCGCGCGATTCCTTGCGTGCCAGCGCCGAACGCACGATCAGGTCGGCGACGGTGACGAGGTTGCGCAGTTCGATCAGGTCGGCGCTGATCCTGTAGTTGCCGTAATAGTCCTGGATCTCGCGCTTGAGCAGGTCGATGCGGTGCTGCGCGCGTTCCAGCCGCTTGTTGGTGCGCACGATGCCGATGTAGTCCCACATGAAGCGACGCAGTTCCAGCC
>JBOICK010000057.1:0-38080 GCA_050739895.1 Stenotrophobium sp. | reverse complement strand
GGATGAAGCCGCCCTCGTCCATGTGCGGCATGAAGCCGCTGCCGAGCTGGCGGTAGCTCAATGCACCCGCGGCGATGGTCAGCACGATGATCGGCAGCAGCCAGACCGGCCGCGACAGCAGGCCGTGCAGCGCGCGCGCGTATTGCGCCTGTAAACCAGCCAGCCAGCGGCCGCTGTGCTCGGCCTGCGCGGCGTCCTTTGCACGCACCATGCGATCTGCCAGCAGCGGCACCACGAACAGGGCGAACAGGAAAGACAGGATCAGCGTCGCCGACATGGTCAGCGCGAGTGCCTTGAAGAAACCGCCGGTGACGCCGCTGAGAAACGCCAGCGGCACGAACACCGTGACCGTCGCCAGCGACGAGCCGGCCAGCGGCCGGATCATTTCTGCGGCTGCGGCCAGCGGTGCGGGCGCGGTGGTGTTGCCCTGCTGCCGCTCCTGCTGGCGTCGCATGATGTGTTCGAGCATCACCACGGCGTCGTCGACCACCAGGCCGACCGCGGCCGCCATGCCGCCCAGCGTCATCATGTTGAAGCTCATGTGCAGCATGCTGAGCAGCAGTGCGGTGGCAGCCAGCACCGCCGGCAGCACCAGCGCCACCACCAGCATCAGGCGCAGGCTGCGCAGGAATGCCAGCAGCACGATGCCCGCCAGCACCGCACCGATCAGGATAGCGTCGCGCACGCTGCTGGCGGCGGCGGTGATCAGGTCGGACTGATCGTAGTACGGCGTGATCCGAACATCCGGCGGCAACTGCGATTTGTAATTCGCCAGCAGGCCGCGAATCGCGCCGGCCAGCGCCACGGTGTTGGCGCCGCGACTCTGGCGTACGTTGATCAGAACTGCGTCGTGGCCCTGTGCGGTGACGCGGGTCCACTCCGGCATCTCCGACAGACGCACCTGCGCGACATCATCCAGCGTCAGCGCACCGCGCGGGCCGGCACGCAGCACCGTGTGCGCGATGTCGGCGGCGCTGCGCAGGCGGTTGTCGGCCTGGGTCAGATACAGCCGGTAACGGTCTTCGAGCCGGCCGACCGCGACGGTGACGTTGTTGGCGGCCAGCGCCTGCGTCACGTCCTGCACCGACAAGCCCTGTGCCTGCAGCCGTGCCGGGTCGACCAGCACCTGGTATTCGGCCTGGCGGCCGCCGAGCACCTCGACCTGCGCGACGCCCGGTATCGCCGACAGCAGCGGCCGCAGGCGGTAGTAGGCCAGATCGCGCAGGGATACCAGGTCGCGGTGATCGGAGGTCAGCGACAGGCCCAGCACCGGAAAGATCGTCGGGTCCATGCGGCGCGCCTCGAAGCGCACGCCGGCGGGCAGGTCGGGCAGCGTGCGATTGACCGCGGATTCCACCTGCAGTGTCGCCGCGACCATGTCGGTACCCCAGGCGAAGTTCACCGAGACTTCCGCCGCGCCACGACTGCTGGTGGAGCGCAGGCCGAGTACGTTGGGCACGCTGCGCAGCGCCTGTTCCACAGGACGCGTGACTTCGACCACCATGCGGTCGACCGGGCGGTCGCCGGCGTCGAGCGAGACCACCACGCGCGGAAAGTCGATCTGTGGAAACAGTGCGACCGGCAGCTTCAGCGCCGCCGCGATGCCGCCGACGGTAAGCAATACCGCGAAGAACAGCACCGAGCGCCGGTGCGCATCCAGCCATGCTTTCATGGTGCTGTGCCCGCAGGCGACATGGGAGCGGGTGCTATCGGAGCGATATGGATGGCCATGCCGTCGGTGAGTTCGTAGTTGCCCTGGCTGATGACCAGCTCGCCGGCGCTGAGGCCCTTAACGATTTCGATGTCATGGCCGTCGTCGAGTCCGATGCTGACATTCCTGCGTTGCGCCTTGCCGCTGACAGCGACGAACACATAAGGCTGGTTGTCATGCGCGCTGCCGTAGAGCACGGCGCTGTGAGGCACCGCCAGCGCATGATCGTGGCTGGCCAGCACGATGCGTGCCTGCAGTGCCTCGCCCGGCAGGAACGCGGCGCTGGCGGGCAAGTCCACCAGCGCATCCGCAAGCCGCGTCTGCGGATCGACGCGGCGGTCGATGCTGGTGACCTGTGCGGCGATCTCGACCTTGCCGTCATGCAGTTCGCGCAGCAGCACGTCGGCGCCGGGTTTGAGTGCGGTAATGTCCTCCGGCTCCACGCCGAGCCGTACACGCAGGTGATCGGCGGCGCCGATACGCACTACCACGCTGCCGGCCGCAACCACGTCGCCGGGTGCAAATGGCAGGGTGTCGACCACGCCGCTGGCGGGTGCGCGCAAGGTCAGCAGGCCGTTGCCGGTGCGCGCGGCGAGGCTGGCGTGTGCTTCGCGCGCGCCGGTCGCGACCAGTTCAGCGGCCTGCACTTCGGCGTTGGTCGCCAGCCCTTCGGCCAGCAGGCGCTTGAGCCGTTCGAGATCGCGCGCCCCGGCGTCCTGCTCGCGTGCGAGCCGGTCGAGTTCCAGCCGCGCTGCGGCGCCGGGTTTGAGCGTCATCAGTGTCTGCCCGGCGCGCACGCTCTGGCCGGCGGCGACGTTTAGCGATTCCACCTGCGCTTCGAACTGCACCGCCAGCGTGTGCGTGCTGGCCGGGTCGAAACCGGCGACACCGTAGGCGGTGACGGTCTGCGCCAGCGTCATCTCGCGTGCTGCCACCGCCTGCACCAGTGCGCTGGGCGCGGGCTGCGCGGGCTCCGGTTTTGCCGAGCAGGCGGCGAGTATCAACAACAAGGGCAGGGGAAAATATTTCATTGTCCGGATTCCGTCAGGGGTGCGCCAACATTCAGTTCCAGCGCGATGCGCTGTTCGGCGATGGCTTGCTGCAAACCGCCGAGCGCCAGTTGCTTGTCGAGCAGGCTGCTTTGTGCCGCTTCCGCGGCGGGTGCGGTGACATCACCGCGTTGTGCCGCCACCGCGAAATGTGCGGCGATCTGTTGCAGCGCCGGAATCTGCGCTGACAACTGTTCCATCTGCGTCTGTTCGCGGACGATGCTGTCCACCAGCGCGGCGATGTCAGCGCGCGTATTGAACAGGCGTGCCTCGTATTCGGCGCGCAGGCGCGAACGGTCGGCCTCGGCAACACGGATCGCGCCGCGGTTGCGGTTCCACAGCGGCAAATCCAGCGAAATTGCGGGGCCGAAAGTCTGCACGCCGCTGGTGTCGCGGTTGCGGTTGAGCGTCAGCGTCAGACGCGGGTACTGGCCCAGCACCGCGCGGCGCACGGCGATTTCCTGGCTCTGGTAGCCGGCGGCGAAGGCTTGCAGATCGAGGCGCTCATGGCGCGCTCGCTCGAACAGCGCGGCGGCGTCCGGCGTTGTTGCCACCGGGGTCGCGACAGTCGCGAGATTCAGCTCGGCATCCGGCGCCAGGCCCAGCAGCCGGTTGAGGTCCTGGCGCGTGGCGGCGAGATCGCGGGTGACGGTGAGCGCGCGTGCATCGGCATCGGATGCGGCGATGCGGCGCAGTTCGACTTCGTCGGCCTTGAGGTCGCCGCGGCCGGCGGCGGTCAGTGCGCGGGTCAGTGCAGTGTCGGCGATCCGGCGGCTGTCCTCGGTCAGTTGCAAGGCCTGGTTGAGACTGCCGATACGCACCGCCAGCAGTCGCGCCTGTCCCGCCGCCAGCCATTCCTGCCAGGCGATGTCGAGCCGTACCTGCTGCGCGGCGGACTGCGCCGCATCGATATTTTTGCCGCGCACGAACAGTGCGCCGATGTCGAGGCCGAGGCCGGCGGCGAAGGCGTTGGTGTAGCCCCTGGTGAGCGGATGATCGAGGCCCAGCGACAACTGCGGATCGGGCAGCAGGCCGGCGGCGAATACCTGTGCCTGCGCCACATCCTGCTGGGCGCGCAGAGCCTTGAGGTCGGGATTGGCGAGCACCGCGATCACCGCCAGTTCGTCCGGCGTCAGCGGGTTGGAGAAATCCAGCGTGACCGGCGCCAGGCGCGGCTGATGCAGATCCGCCGCCGCGCGCGACAGGGCGCCGCGATCGGGCGATTGCAGCGCCTGCGCGACATCGCTGCCGTCCAGTGGCTGCGGCTGGTAGCTCGCGCAGGCGCAGAGTGTCAGAGCAAGCAATGCCGGAAGTGCCGGGCGCAGGTTCATGCCGCTGGCTCCGTCATCCGGCGCAGCGGCAGGCTGACGCGGGCGCACAGGCCACTGCGGTCGCCGCGATTGCGCAGCACGACCGTGCCGCCGAGCCTCTGGACGATGCTGCGCACCGTCGCCAGACCGAGGCCGTTGCCCTCGCTGCGGTCGCCAGCGGCGCGGTAAAAACGCTCGAACACGGCGTTGAGTTCGTTGTCCGGCAGGCCGGGACCTTGATCCGTGATCTCGATGCACACGGCGCCATCCTGCGAACTGCAAGAAACCGCGATCTCGCCGGCGGCCGGGCTGTAGCGCAGCGCGTTGTCGAGCAGGTTGCCGAACACCAGCATCAGCTGGCGTGCGTCGCCGGGTACTTCCACACGATCCATTTCGGCCAGATCGAGCCGGACACGCAGACCACGTTTTTCGGCGATGGCGTGGTAGTGGGCGACGGCCTCGTTGAGCAGGCCGCCCAGCGCGGTATGTACGGTGACGGGCGCGGCATCGCGCGGATTGTGGTGCAAGCTCAACAGTTGGTCAGCGAGGCGCGTCGCACGGCGGATGCCAGCGCGCAGTTCATCCAGACGGACCGTGCGTTCGCCGGTGTCGCCGGAACCGTCGAGCACATCGGCCTGCAATTGCAATGCGGCGAGCGGTGTGCGCAGCGCGTGCGCGGCATCGGCGATGAAGCGTTGTTCGGTTTCGAGTGCGCCATGCAGCCGTGTCAGCAGGTGGTTGATGGCGGCGATCAGCGGGCGTATTTCATCCGGCATGCCGGTCAGCGGCAGCGCTTGCAGCGCCAGCGGCGGGCGCGCGGCGACTTCGGCGGCGGCCTGACGCAGCGGACGCAACTGGTGGCGGATCAGCAGCACGATGATCAGCCCCAGCAGCGGCAGCAGGATGACAATCGGCAGCAGGGAGGATACGGCGGCGTCGGTGGCGATTTCACGGCGGGTTTCCAGTTGCTGGCCGACCGCGATGCGGTGTGCTCCGACCTGTGCGGAAAACACCCGGTAGCTTGCACCATGCAGCAAAACGGTCTGGTATCCGAGCGCCGCGAGCGCCGGAATCGGGCCGGTGTTGGCGGAGGCGTAGAGCAGTTTGCCATTGCTGTCGCGCACGGTGACGGTGATCTCGTCGTCATGTTCGTGGCGCGGCGCGGGCGGATTCATCGCGGTCGCGGCGCTGGCGGTGAAATCCTGCGCGCCGAGAAAACCGGCGATCTGCGCCAACTGGTAATCGAGCAGGGCATTGGTCGACTGGCGTGTGTTCAGGTAGCTGTAAACCGCCGAACCGGAGCCGATCAGCGCCAGCGCCGCCCACAGCGTGACGACCAGGCGCCAGCGCAGCGAAGTCATGGCGCCGCCGCGATGCGCCAGCCGGCGCCGCGCAGGTTTTCGATCATGGATGCTCCGAGTTTTTTGCGTACGCCGTGGATCAGGAACTCGACCGCATTGCTTTCGACCGCGTCGTGCCATGCGTAAATGCGTTCTTCCAGTTGCGATCTGGACAGCACCGCGCCGGGCCGTTCGAGCAGCGCGTGCAGCAGCGCGAATTCGCGGTTGCTGAGCGTGATCTGCACGCCGTGCAGGCTGGCGCTGCGGGTCGCCGGGTCCAGCGACAACGCACCATGCACGATGGTCGAACCGGTCTGGCCGAGTCGTCGCCGCAGCAGGCTGCGCATACGCGCCTTGAGTTCGGCCATCTCGAAGGGTTTGACCAGGTAGTCGTCGGCGCCGCCGTCGAGACCGGCGACGCGATCATCCAGCGTATCTCGTGCGGTGATCATCAGCACCGGCGTGTTGCAATTGCTGCGGCGCAGCGCGGTGAGTACCGCCAGCCCGTTCTGGCCGGGCAGTCCCCAGTCCAGCAGCAGCAGCGCATATTCCGCCTTACGGTCTGCCAGGGCGGTCACGGCGGAGGGTCCGTCTAGCACCCAGTCCACCGTATAGCCGTCATCGCCCAGACCGCGCACCAGACTGGTGCCAATCATGCGGTCGTCTTCTGCCAGCAGGATGCGCATTGTTGCGGCGGTTTCCTCAAGTGGAGCCTGCACTTTAAGGCTATTTAATTAGCCCATCCTTAGCGTCCCGACAGGGTGGGGTTATCAGCTCCGGGCCGTGAGCCGGCGGCCGCGCATCAGATCGGGCACATGCGCTTGCGCGCCGAGGATCATCGCTTGCAGCAACGACAGCATCTCGTCGGTGAGTTCCTGCGCGGTTGGCGGCTGCGGCACGCTGAGCCATTCGGTCAGCAGTTCGTTGATGGCGCCGACCAGCGCCACGCAGGACAGGCGGTAATCGCGCTGTGGCACTTCGCCCGCCTGCGCCAGTTGCGCGGCGTGCGCTTCGACGACGTGGGCGAATTCGTGGATCACGGCGCGGCGACGGCGCTCCATGTCCGCGCTGACGCCGACGGCTTCGACGTAGACGATGCGGCCTTGACGCGGATCTTCCGCGTAAGCGCAGACCAGCGCGCGGATGGCGTTGGCGATGCGCTCGCTGGCGCTGTTGCAGGGCTGCGTCATGGCTGCGGCGAGATGGCGGCGGGTGTAATCGATGGAGGCATCGAACACCGCCGCCAGCAGCGCCTCGCGACTGTCGAACTGTTCGTAAAAATGCCGCGTGGTGACGCGCGCCTCGCTGCAGATCAGCTCGATTGGCGTCTTGTGGTAGCCGCGCGTGGTGAACAGCGTCAGGCCGGTTTCGAGCAGGCGCTCGCGGCGCTGCGCCAGCAGTTCCTCGCCGCTGTGTCCGGCATAGCCGCGGCGGCGTCCATCGCTGGTCACCACGGGCGCCCAGCGCGGCAAGCCGGTTTTGGCACGACGCGGCATTACGCAGAGCGCCGCAGATAGTCGTGCAGCACGACGGCGTTATTCTGGGTTTCGTTCTTGGCGCCAAACAGCAGCGTCGCCGGGCCCTTGCGCAGTTGCGCACGCAGTTCGGCCACAGCCGCATCGTGTTGTTTCAGCTCGGCGCTGTAACGCTTCTGGAACTCCGGCCATTTTTCGGATTCGTGTCCAAACCACTTGCGCAGCTCGGTGCTGGGCGCGATGTCCTTGAGCCAGAGATCGATCTTCGCCGCTTCACGCGCCAAGCCGCGCGGCCACAGGCGGTCGACCAGGATGCGGCAGCCGTCGGCGGCGGCGGGCGGCAGGTAGACGCGTTTCAATTGCAGTTTCATCAAGAATTCTTCCCGGGTTTTTGCACCATCGGTTACGGTGCAGAGTCTGCATTCCAGTGTACTGCCAAGCATTGCCGCGCGGCCTGCGGGCGTGGTCGTCCAGGGACGATTGATCCACGGTGGCTGGTGGCGTACGTGCTGGCCGTGACCGCAGTCGAGTTCCGCGACCCAGTCGCCGCTGTCGTCCTGGTGAAATCCGGTGATGTGTCTTTGCATGTGCGCGGCCGAGCCTAACCCGCTATCGGCTTTTGTTGCCAGGATGTTGTTATATAAACTAATATATTTTGTAATTTAGTATATAAAATATAACACAGTTCGAAAGCAAAACCGGCACAGCGGGTGCGGTCCGGCGCGTCCGGGTTGACCTGCTGGCGCCGCAGCCATGAGACTGCGCTGCCAAAAAACAACACAGCGAAGCATTGCAAATGTTTCAGTCGCTCAAGGTCCGCGTTCCCGACGATATTTCCACCGTCACCACGATTGCCCGTGACAGCGAGGCTTCGCCATCAGCAGCGGGTCTGCCCGTGGCCGCCGTCAATGAAATCTGGAACGCGGTGGAGGGCATGTATCGCAGCCGCGCCTATCCGGCCATCACCTTCTGCCTGCGCCGCCGCGGGCAGGTGGTACTGAACCGCGCCCTGGGCCACGCACGCGGCAACGGTCCGCTGGAGCCGGCGAGCGCGGAGAAAGTGCCAGCGTTGCCGGAGACGCCGATCTGCCTGTTTTCCGCATCGAAAGCGGTGACCGCGATTCTCACGCACATGCTGGCCGAGGACGGCGGCGTCGAGCTGGACCGGCCGGTCGCGCATTACCTGCCGGCGTTCGCCGCCTGCGGAAAGTCGACGACGACGGTGTCCGAGGTGCTGTCGCATCGCGGCGGTTTTCCCGGCCTGAGCCTGCCCAAGTCGGAACTGAAGCCGGAACTGCTGCTGGACTGGGACCGCGTGATCCGCACGATCTGCGAATCGCCGCCGACGCCGGGCCGCGAGCGGCGCATGGCCTATCACGCCATCACCGGCGGCTTCATCCTCGCCGAAATCATCCAGCGCGTGACCGACCGGCCGGTGCGCGAATACCTCGACCGGCGCCTGCGCCAGCCGCTGGGCATGAAGTATTTCGATTACGGCCTGCCACTGGCGCAGCGGCCGGCGGCTGCGCTCAACTATTCGGCGGGCACACGCGTGCGCTATCCGATCACCACGCTGGTCGAGCAGGCGCTGATGGCGCCGTTCGACGAGGTGGTCGACGTATCGAACACGCCGCTGTTCATGGACGCGGTGATTCCCGCAGGCAACGTCTACGCCACCGCCGAGGAGTTGTCGCGCTTCTACCAGATGCTGCTCGACGGCGGCAGCTACGCCGGCCGCCAGGTGATGCAGCACGAGACCGTGCGCCGCGCGGTGCGGCCGGTGGGCGGCGTGTCGTTCGATCACACCCTGAAGATTCCGATGCGCTACAGCGAGGGCATGATGCTCGGCGCCAACCCGTTCGGCATCTACGGCCCGGCCACCAGCCGCGCCTACGGCCACCTCGGCTTCATGAACATCCTCGGCTGGGCCGATCCGGAGCGGGATATCGCCGTGGGCCTGCTGGTCACCGGCAAGGCGCTGATCGGCAGCCACGTGATGGCACTGGTGAAGTTGATGACGGCGATTTCAAAACACTGCAAGTAAACCGTCGGGGCCAGACCCGCCACGCCGAGCGTATTCAAAATGTGTAAGCGAGGTCGGCCGAATAGTAACGGCCGTAGTCGGTGCGCACCGAGGCGAAATTTCCCGGCGCCAGCGGCTGGTCCACCACCTGGTCGAGCACCAGCCGGTCGGTGAGGTTGTGCGCTGACAGGATCAGCGACCAGCTTTGTCCGGGGCTGACCAGTATCGTGCGCAGGTTGATCAGCGTCGTCGACGGCTGGACCTTGCGCTGGTCGTCGTCGGTGTCGAGGAAAAGATGATCGCGGTAGAGCACATCCATCGCGAACGTCACGGCAGCACCGCCGCCGCCGATATAGCGTGAATATGATGGCACCAGGCTGGCGGTCCAGCGCGGCGCGAACGCCAGCGGCCGGCCGGACAGATCCTGGCTCACTGGCGGACAACTGGTCACGGTCGAGACGCCCGGCGTGTTGGGATTGCACGGCATGCCCGTGGTCGTTGAAGTCTGCTTCGAGTCGGCCGGCGCCGGTGCGTTGGGATAATGCAGATAGCGCGCGTCGGCCAGTCCTACCGAAGCGTCGATCGAGGCACCGGTAAGCGGCGTCAGCCAGCGCATCGACGCCTCGAAACCCTGTGAGCGCGCGATGGCGGCGTTGAGAATGACGAAACTGGTGTTTTGCAGCGACGTGATTTGCAGGTTCTGGAAATCGGTGGAGAACAGCGCGCCAGAGACGCTCATGCTGCCGCCGAAGATGCGGCCCTTGGCGCCGATCTCGTAGCTCTCGGCACGCTCCGGCTTGTATTCGAGGTCGTCGCTGTTGAGCGGCCGGCCGTTGAAGCCGCCGCTCTTGTAGCCGCGCGACCAGGTCGCGTAGGCGCTGGCGGATTTCGATGGTGTCCACTTGATGCCGAGTTTCGGCGAAACGTCGCGCTCGTTGCGGCCAACCTGCTCGGCGAAATTCTTCTGGTCGCTGATCAGCGGGATCAGCACGCTGGTGGATTGGCTGCTGGCGGAGGCCTGCTTGCGTTCAAGGCCGATCCGGACGCCGCCGATCCAGGCCCACTGCTCGGTGAAAAAGTGCTCGATCTGGCCGAACATCGCGTAGCTTTGTGAAGTCTGGTTCAGATCGACCTCGGCGGTCTGCGCGGTGCTGACGCCCGTCGGGACCGCGTTGATCGCATTGAGGACGCTGCTGAGCGTAGGCCCCAGCGCGCCTGCCAGGCCGCCCACCGTGTTACCTGGCACGAGCGGGATGGTGCCGGCATCCGATTGCGCAGCCGTGACATAGGCTGCCGCGCCGCCGAGGTCTTCAACTGAAAAGCGATCGGAGGTGTTGAACCGGGAATTGAAGTAGTAGAGGCCGCCGAGGAAATTCACCTTGTGACCCCAGCCAAACAGGTTGGGATGGCTGCCGGATAACCGCAACTCCTCGCTGAACTGCTGGTAGGGACTGGGCTTGATCAGGGTGTCGCGGATGAACGGCACCGGACTGAAATCGGCGTCTAGATCGCGGTTGTCGACGCGCAGGTCCGCGTAGCCAGTAATCGAAGTCAGGTTGAGTTCGCGTATGCCCCATTGACCGCCCATGTCATGGCTGACGGTGGCATTGCCGCCGTTCTCCAGCGAACGCTCCAGTGAGGGTACGTTGACCGAGTTGGTGCGGCTTTGGATGTCGGTATTGAAGCGCGGGTCGTAGCTGGTCAGCAGCGCGCGCATCGCCGGGCCGACCCTGGTCAATTTGTAGAGGTTGAAGTTGGTGCGCTGCTGCGAGGTGAAGGCGCCGAGGTCCACGCGCCAGTTGTCGGCGGGCAGGTAGCGGATGCGCAGGCGCGTCGAATTCTGCCGCGGATTGTTTTCCGGGCGATCCAGGAAGGTGTTGTAGAACACGCCGTCGCTGCGCGAATAATTGCCGGCGATGCGCATCGAGAGCTGATTGTTGACCGGCAGGGTCAACGCCGGACGCAAAGACCTGTCGCCATTGCCGCCATAGAGGAAATCGACGTCGCCTCCGAATGTGTCGCTGGGCGCGCGCGTCACCAGATTGAGCAGGCCGGCGGTGCTGTTTTTGCCGAACAGTGTGCCCTGTGGACCGCGCAGCACCTCCAGCCGGTCAATGTCGTAAAAGAACCCGGTGAGAAAACTCGAGCGTCCGTAATAGACGCCGTCGATGACGGTTCCGACCGAGGGATCGAACGCCGGATTCGAGTTGTTCGTGCCGAGCCCGCGCATGCTGACCTGGGCTGAAGACGGCGACATGGTGATGGTGGTGTTGGGGACGTAGCCTTCCAGCGCGGTGAAATCGTAGGCGCCGGTGTGCTGGATGAAATCGCCGTCGAGAGTGCTCACCGAGGCCGGTACCTGTTCCAGGGTCTGCGCGGTCTTCTGCGCGGTCACAACCACTTCGGGCAGCACGGTGCCGGTCGTCACATCCTCTTGTGCGCAGACTTGCGCGCTACACAACAGGCTGGCGCATGACAGCCACAGGCCGGGAAATTTGGACTTCATGGGCAGGTATTCCGCAGTTGCGCTATCTGCTTGTCGAGGAAATCGATCAGGCCGGTGTAGCCCCGCTCGCTGTAAAGTCGATCATATTGCGCCGAGCGGATCGCGAGGTCGCTGACGCCGTCGGCGACGACATTGATGACCTTCCAATGGCCCGCGTCGAGGTGCAGCACATAATCAAAGCTGACCGGGTCATCGTCGCGGCGCGTCAGCTTTGCATGAACCAGACGCGCGCCATTGGGCAGGCTCAGGGTGTCCTGGGTGGAGAATGTTTCGCCGTGATGACGGGAGAACTGTCCGGCATAAGTGGCGATGACCAGGTTTTTCAGCGTTGCGGTAAACGTGGCCTGTTGTGCCGGCGTCAGTTTGGTCCAGTGGCGCTTCATGACCAGGTGGCTAATGAAGGGCAGGTCGAAGGTATCGGGTATGGCCTTGTCCATCTTTTGCGTGCGACCGGCGCAGCCCAGTGATTCGCCGTGCTCCATGTTGTCGAGCAGGGCGGCGTGGAATGCGTCAACGGTATTGGCAGGAGCGGGCATGGCCTGCACTGAGAACACCACCAGTGCGGCGAAACCGGTCAGAATCAGTCGAAACATGCAGGTAAATACCTTTCTGGCCCAGCGATCTGAATGGAGTCGGGATAGGGCAAAATCCTAGCATATGGCATCCGTTAGCTGCCGCAGCACAGCGCGCTGAACACCAACACGAGTCAAGCATGCATGACCAGAACAGTCGTATGACACGCGCGCTGGGCGCTTGGGTGACCGCGATCCAGCGTCGCGCACCGTGGGTCGTGCTGGCTGCGGCGCTGATCGGCGTGGTGCTGGCGGGCTATACCGCAAAGCATCTCAGCGTCGACACCGACAACCAGAACATGCTGTCGCCAACACTGCCCTGGCGCCAGGCGGAGCATGCGCTTGATCGCTGGTTCCCGCAGATGAACCACACGATGGTGGTGGTGATCGATGGCAACACGCCGGAACTTGCCGATGACGCCATGCGTCGCCTGCTGGTGCAACTGCGTTCACGGCCGGACCTCTACCCGGAAATCTTCGCGCCCGAGGCCGAACCGTTTTTCCGCCGCAATGGCCTGCTCTACCTGACGCCGGATGCTCTGCAGAAGACCTCGGATCAGTTGATGCTGGCGCAGCCGTTTCTGGGAACGCTGGCGCGCGATCCGAGCGTACACGGCTTGTTCACACTGCTGGATCGTGCGGTCAGCAACTCCGCGGCTCAGGGCTTCGACCTCGCGCCTGCGCTGGCCAAGATCGCCGACGGAGTAGACGCCGTCGACGCAGGCAGGTTTTACCAGCTGTCGTGGCAGCAGTTGATGGGCAGGGCATCGGCGATGCCGGATGCCACTCGCCGGTTTGTTGATATCTCGGCGCATCTGGACTTTTCCAAGCTGCTGCCGGCCGAAGCGCCGATGAACACGGTGCACCGGATGTTTCGGCAACTGCATCTGGATGCCGCGCATGGCGTCAGGGCGCGTGTCACCGGCTCGGTGGCACTGGAGCACGAAGAACTGCTGACGGTGATGCGCGGCATGGGTCGGGCGCTGACTGCCGCCATGCTGATGGCGGTTGTGCTGTTGTATCTCGCCCTGCGCTCGGTGCGACTGGTGACGGCGACCGTGATCACGCTGGCTTTCGGATTGCTCACCACGGCCGCGTTTGCCGCAGCCGCCATCGGCCACCTCAACATGATTTCCATCGCGTTCGGTGTGCTGTATGTCGGGCTTGGTCTGGACTACGGTCTGTATCTCTGCATGCAGTATCGCGAGTTGCTCGGCCAGGGCATCGCGCCACTGGAGGCGATGCCGCGCGCCGCGCGTGACGTCGGCGGATTCATGCTGGTCTGCGCTGCAACCACCTCGTTGGGATTTTTGGCATTTATTCCCACCGATTTCACCGGCATTTCCGAACTGGGCGTCATCTCCGGCGCCGGCATGTTCATCAGCCTGATTCTCAGTCTGACCCTGCTGCCGGCGCTGGTCCGCCTGATGCCGCCCAATCCGGCCAGGGTGCAACTCAAGTCCGCCGGCCAGGGCGTGCTGGGCCGCGTGTTGTCTTGGCCATACACCTACGCGCGTGCCATCTGGATCGGCGCCGGTGTGCTTGCGCTTGCAGCGCTGCTGCTGGTGCCGAAAGCGAGTTTCGACTACGACCCGATCGATCTGCGGGATCCGGCCAGCGAATCGGTTTCGACGTTCCGCGATCTGCTCAAGGACCCGAACATCCCGACCCTGACGCTGTCGGTGCTCGCGCCGGATTCCGCCGCCGCGCAGGCGCTGGCCAAACGCCTGTCGGCGTTGCCGGATGTCAGTCGCGCGATGACGCTGCTGGATTTCATCCCGCAGGATCAGGCTCAGAAATTGTCCGCCGTCAGCGATCTGGCGCTGACCCTGGGGCCAGACATCACGCTGCCGTCGTCGACAAAGTCTGCATCGGTCCAAGTAGACCAACAGGCGATGATGAGGTTGTCCGGGGATTTGCCGGCTTTCATCAGACAGGCGCAAGGCGGCACCGCGAGCGCAGCGCAGCATTTGCTCCAGGCGCTCAAGCGATTTGACGCACATTGGCAGAGCTTGTCCTTGCCGCAGCAGGACAAGTTGATGCACGGCTTGAACGATGCCTTGGCCGGCGCCATGCCTGCGCATCTCGATGATCTGCGGCTGGCACTGCAGGCCTCGCCGGTGAGCGAGCAGAGCTTGCCGCCGCAACTGATCGCACGCTGGCGCACCGGCGACGGTCAATATCGTGTCGAAATCTGGCCGCGCGAAATTCTGAGCAGCCCCGCCGCAATGGAGCGTTTCATCCGGCAGGTGCGAACCGTTGCGCCCACAGCGGTTGGCGCGCCGGTCAGCGAGATGGAGGCGGGCAAGACCGTGGTTCATGCGTTCCAGCAGGCGTTTATCAGCTCGTTCATTGCCATCACGCTGTTGCTGCTGATTCTGTTGCGCAGTGTCGTCGATACCCTGATGGTGCTGATCCCGCTGGTGCTGGCCGGGTTGCTGACGATGGCAGGCATGGTGCTGCTGAATGTGCCGTTCAACTTTGCCAACGTCATCGCACTGCCGCTGATACTGGGGGTGGGGGTCGATTACGGCGTGTATATTGTCCAGCGCGGACGCATGGCTGCATCCGCAAACATCAACATCCTGCATACCAGCACCGCGCGAGCCGTGCTGTTCGGGGCGCTCATCACCACTGCGAATTTCGGCAACCTGATGCTTGCCAAACATCCGGGAACGATCAGCATGGGTTTGCTGTTGACGGTGGGATTGGGTATGACGCTGCTGTGTGCGTTGGTGTTGCTGCCCAGCCTGCTGGCACGCCGCTACCGCAGTCAATGACGCCAGCGAACAACGTGGTGGTGGATTGGGGCTTGATCGCAATGGTGGCGAGGACGGAATCGAACCGCCGACACGGGGATTTTCAACCGGACTAAAATTGGCGGTATTTCATTAATTAACAGTCACTTACGGCGTTTGCCAATTTTCTGTGTCGTAGTTCAGTTGTACTTGGTGTCTGGTTATTAGCAGTTTATTTCAGTCACAAAATAACGCCTGCTGTAGCAGATATAGTGATATTAGGTATATTATGATTTCAGCATAACTTAAGTAATATCGCTATAATTCATTCGATGGACCCGATCACTAACCCTTATTCGCCTGGCGCTGGTACACCGCCCCCTGAGCTCGCTGGTCGAGACGAGTTGCGTGAGGCTATTCGTATAGCTTCGAAGAGAGTGCGTGCAGGCCGCCCAGCTAAGAGTGCTCTTTTAGTGGGACTTCGCGGAGTTGGAAAAACGGTACTGCTAGATCAAATGCGAGACGATGCTGATGGAGACGGATTTGTGACTCTCCGTATAGAGGCTCCAGAAGGGCGTTCGTTACCGGCAATTCTAGCACCGCAGCTTCGACGGGCTTTGCTTCGCCTCTCGCGAAATGAGCAGGCAAAGGAATTCGGCACTCGCGCTTTGCGCGCGTTATCGGGTTTTGCAAAAGCCCTCAAGATTAAATATCAGGACATAGAGGTTGGCTTCGATTTTGATCCAGAGCCCGGCCTAGCCGATAACGGCGATCTAGAACACGATCTACAAGCGCTCCTTGAAACAGCAGGATTGGCTGCGCAAAAGGCGGGCACAGCCCTGATCCTTTATATCGACGAGCTCCAATACGTCAAAGAAGATGAATTGGCGGCACTTATTACTGCATTGCACCGAGTGGCTCAGAGGCAACTTCCAATCATGATGGTTGGCGCGGGATTGCCACAGCTCCCAGGTCGAATGGGACGTGCTAAGTCGTATGCAGAGCGTCTATTTAATTACCCAAAGGTAGGGCCATTGGATATTGTATCAGCGAGAGATGCTTTAGAAAAGCCTGCGGCAAATCTCGGAATTCAATTTGAACCTGCTGCACTCAATAGTATCGTCGTTAAAACTCAGGGGTATCCCTACTTCCTGCAGGAGTGGGGCAAGCATGTCTGGGACGTTGCCCCCACCTCTCCAATTACTCAAGCCGACGTCGACAGTGCATCTCAAGAGGCTATTGCAGCTCTGGATGAGAGCTTCTTTCGTGTCAGATTTGATCGGCTCACGCCGGTTGAGAAGAAATATTTGAGAGCAATGGCTGAGCTTGGGCCCGGGCCGCATCGCTCCGGAGATGTTTCAGACGACCTCGGGAGGAGCGTGTCTTCTCTGGGCCCTACTCGTAGTCAGCTCATATCGAAAGGTATGATTTGGAGCCCTAATCACGGAGACACCGCATTTACGGTTCCAATGTTTGACGAGTTTATGAAACGCATCATGCCGGGCGACGAATGGCGTCAATCATAGATGGTCGGAGGGACTCTCTCCATATTTCGCTGCTGCATGCCAAGTTCAAGATCTCCCGGCCATTTAGAATGTAGTCGGCTTTGCGAGTCTGTAGAAGCCCAAGTATTTGCCGCTTCCCTGTTCAAGCACGCCGTTGTAGTTGGCCAAAGAACGGCAGACGCTGTTGACGTCCCAAGGGACAGCTTCAAGCTTCTCAGCCAGATCTGTGAAGTGCTGGTCCATGCATCATCGGCAGGATCGACAGATGGTGATCCGTGCAGTTGAGATGGCAGTCTGGCAGCGGCAGTACGACTCGTCGGTCATTCTGCATTCAGATCGTGGCAGCCAATTTCAGAGTGGGGACTACCAGCGATTCCTGAAGCAAAACACCCTGCTGTGCTCAATGAGTGCCGTCGGCCACTGCGGTGATAACGCGGCCTGCGAGGGATTCTTCGGCATGCTCAAGCGAGAACGCATCCATCGGTATCACTACCCAACACTCGATGCCGCCAAGGCCGATGTATTTGACTACATCGAGCGATTCCATAATCCTCGCATGCCACGACGAGTCGCAAGACGGGATCAGAAGTTTTCAGCCCTTACTAAACCGTCCGTGGAAACGGGGTAGAACCCGTATTTCAGCGTCATAGATGTAGTGGTCTTTGCCACTCGCTGGCAGCTTGGCCAGCCGATCAATCACGGCCTTGCTGATCAGTTCGTGCGGCTTCGCCTCAGTCACCTCAATGACTGCCGGTGCCGTGTTGTTCCTAACCAACTCCAGATGCGTCTTGCTCATGTCCGTTGTCCTCTCTCAGTCCCGGCGCATCCGCTGGGGACACACTGGGGACACATAGATCAGCAAGCGCGAGCATAACGCGCCAGCCGTGATAGGTTGGCACAAGTGAGCAATATCAAGGGTTAACTGGTGGCCGAGGACGGAATCGAACCGCCGACACGGGGATTTTCAATCCCCTGCTCTACCGACTGAGCTACTCGGCCAATACAAGGAAACAACACAAGCTGTCGCGACATTGCGCCGCGAGGCCGCGTATTAGAGCGGGGCAGCGAGTTTGAGTCAAGGATTTTCCGGCGGGTTTTCCGGCGGAACGTAGTGCGTTCCGGCGAGTTCGCCGCCAAAGAAATATTTCTCCATTTCAGCGGCGAGGAACTTGCGCGCGCTGGCATCGGACAGGGTCAGCCGGTACTCGTTGATCAGCCGCGTCTGGTGCGCAAGCCATTCCTGCCAAGCTGGTTTGGAGATGTTTTCGTAAATCCGCTGGCCGAGCGGGCCTGGGTAGGGTGGGCGCTCCAATCCTTCGGCTTCGCGGTCGAGTTTCACGCAGTGAACGGTTCGTGACATTGCAGTTGATCCAGCGAGAGGTTGGGAGACTCGAACAGTTTACGCACCGGTGCGGGCAGGCCGATTGAACTTGCGACTTGTGCGCCCATTTTAACCCACAGCCGCGCTTGCGCTTCGGCAATGCCGTCTGCTGCCGGCTGTTGCAACGGCAAACGCAGCGGCAACAGATCGAGGTCGAAGTGCGTGAAGCTGTGGCGGATGGCCGGCAGTGGCTGTGCGCTGGCGACGGTGAATCCGTAGCGATGCAGGCAGAGGTCGGTCCAGGATTGCTCCGTATCCACAACCGGCGGACACCAGAGACCACCCCAGATCCCGGCTGGTGGACGGCGTTCGCACAGGACGAGGCGATTCGTGTTCTCAATCAGCAGCAGCCAGGCACGCTTGCGTGGCCGTTCGCGTCGGGGTTTGGCTGCGGGGTAGTTCAGCGTCTCACCGCGCTGATAGGCGATGCAGTCGTCGCTGAGCGGGCAGATGCCGCAGGCAGGTTTGCGTGCAGTACAGACCGTGGCGCCCAGATCCATGATTGCCTGGGTATAGTCCGCCAGCCGGGTCTGCGGCAGCAGTCGTTCGGACACGCGCCAGAGTTTTTTCTGCACGACGGGCTCGCCCGGCCAGCCGTCGATGGCGGCGTGACGGGCCAGCACGCGGCGGACATTGCCGTCGAGTATGGCGTGACGCTGGCCGAACGCCTGCGCGAGGATTGCGCCTGCGGTGGAGCGGCCGATGCCGGGCAGTTCCATCAGGTCTTCGAGGTCCTGCGGAAATTCGCCGCGGTGTTGCTCCACGATCATCCGTGCGCAGCGATGCAGGTTGCGCGCGCGCGCGTAGTAGCCCAGTCCGGCCCAGAGCGCGAGTACGTCGTCCGGTGCGGCTTTTGCCAGCACGCGGATGTCCGGGAAGCGCGCGAGGAATCGCGTGAAGAACGGAATCACCGTCGCCACCTGGGTCTGCTGCAGCATGATCTCGGCGAGCCAGACACGATAGGGTTCACGCGGATGTTGCCAAGGCAGATCGTGACGGCCGTGATGGTCGAACCAGAGCAGCAGACGTTCGGGAAACGACGCGCTCATGGTGCTTGCGCCGCGAGGCGCTCGATGCCCTCGCTGGTGGTGATTGCCTGTGCGCGCAGTTTGCGCTCGATCAGCCAGGGACCGAGCAGCGGCGGCACCCAGAAACCGGGTTCAAGTTCGGCGGAAAAATGCAGGCAGGTGCCGCCGTCGCAGGGCCGCATGCGCCATTCGGCGCGGCCGTAGCGCAAATCGGACAACTGCGGCAATACCTGGGCGCTGAGCCCAGTCGCATCGCCATCGTGAATGCGGCGCATATCCTGCACCTGTTTCAGGTCGTGGCAGAAGAATGCCACGCAAAGATGCACTTCGGTGGCCAGTCGCGTGACGCCGTCGTCGTCGGCGCCGAGCACCGTCGCGCTGCGTACGGCCGGATTGATCGCGGGCAGATTGCGGTAGTCGCTGAACACCGAATAAGCGCGAGCAGCGGGCACATCCAGGTGTGCCTTCAAATCGATGTGATAGCGATCGCCGTCGCGGTCGACTTGCACGTCCAGCACCTGCGCCGCTGCTGCGGCTTGTGTGCACAGCAGCAGCGCGAGGACGGCGATGCGCTTCACGTGCCGGGCTGTTTCTGCGGCTGTTCAGGTGTGGTGGGCTTGCTGCCGCCGCCGAGCAGATTGCTCAACGCATTGCCGAGCTGGTCGCCCAGTTGACCGCCGAGTTTCTTGTTGAGTTCGTCCTTGTGCGCGTCCAGTTGTTTCTGGATTTCGCTCACGGCTTTCTGTTTCAGCACATCGTTGAGCTGCAGCTTGTACTGCGGCGCAAACAGGTTGCCGCTGAGCTGGATCGGGATGGTGACGCCGCGCAGGTCGGACAGGTTTTTGCCGCCCTGGCCGGTGCTGGATTCGACGATGGTGGGCTTGGCGAGGTAATCGATGGTCTCCTTCGCCAGGTCGACCTGGCCCGCGCCGGTGAGACGGAAGATCGGGCTTTTGGCGTCGAGATTGTCAGACCTGAGGACGCCGTTGCTGATTTTCCCGCTGGCTGAAAGACTGGCGAAGTCGGTTTCCTTCTGCGTGTTATCCGCTGCGCTGGGTGTCTGGCCGGCGATGATCGCCTGCGCGCTGCGGATGATCTGGCCGAGATTAAAGCCTTTGACCGCACCGTTTTGCAGATTGAATCCGACCGTGCCATTCAAGGTCTTGCGCAGATTGCCCACGGTATCGCCGGCACCGGTGACATCCAGGTCAACACTGCCGATGCCACTGACATAATCCTTGCCGAGAAAATCCTTGAGCAGCGGGCCGGCATCGATGGTTTTCAGCTGGGTTTTCATCGCAAGTGTTTTGCCGCCGCCGAAATGGCTGCTCTGCACCATCTGGCCGCCGTAGAGGCGTGCGGTCAGCGTCTGCTGCTTGGCGCTGCCCTTGGGGCCGGCGATCTTGAGATGCACGTCGTTGAGTTTGAGCCCGCTGAGCTTGAGGCTGCCGATATCGACGGTGCCGTCGATGTTGAGCGCATCGAGTGCGCCGGTCGGAATTTTGGTGGCGTTGATATCGCCTTTCTTCGTGCCGGTATCGCTGTCGCCGGTTTTATTGTCCGCTTTAGGTGCCATGTAACCGTCGGCGTCGAGCTGATCCGCCTTGAGCCCAAAGCTGATCGCCTGCGTCGCGAAATCGCTGATGCCGAGATTGCCGGTGATGCTGGTCTGATCGAGTTTCAGGTTGATGCTGTTGAGCATCGCGCTCTTGAAAGAGCCGGAATATTCCGCGCTGAAGCTGGCATCGGTCAGCGCATTACGGTTACTGGTGACCGGCGCGGTAATGCCGAGATTGGTCATGATGATGCGTGGGCTGAATGATTTGATCGTGACCGGACCGGACAATTTCGGCGCGTCGCCGAGCAGGTTTTCGCCGGTGATTTCGGTGCTCAGCGTGAGGCCTGCCGCTTGCAGTTCACCCTTGCTGAACTTCATCGCGCCGGAAGCCTGGTTGAAATCCAGGTCGCCGCCGAGTTGCACATCCTGTTTGCCGCCCGGCACTGCTGCGCCGGACAGTTTGGCATCCAGACTGAGACCGCTGACGTGGTAGGTCTTGATGCCGCTGTTCGCCAGCACCTGGCCGTCCAACGACAGTTGTGCGGTCGCTTGCGGTGCGGCCGAGTTGAGCGTCAGCGACAATTTCACATCAAACGGCTTGCCGTCGTGCAGCGTGCCGGTTTTGAGATTCAGGTGCTCGATGCCGTATTGCTTGCCGCTCTGCGCATCGGCGTAGCTGATGGCGGCGTCGTCGATCTCGATGCCACTGATGTTGATGTTGTTCAGGTCGACCGAGCCGGAGTTATTTTCCTTGGGTTGAGGCTTGGGTTTGGACTCCTCGTTCTGGGAAAGATCGGACCAGTTGTTGCCGCCTTTGGCGTTTTTCGCAAGATTCAGGTGCAGGCCGTCGAGCGTGATCGTGCTGGTTTCCACCTTGTGGTCGAACAGCAAGGGCAGCAGTTTCACGCCGACGCTGATTTCCTGCGCTTGCGCAAACGGCTGTGGACCGAAACCCGGTGCATTGCCGAGCGTGACATTGCTGAGCTTGAGTTGCAGCCACGGAAACACGCTGAGCTTGATGTCGCCCAGCGTCAGATCGCGATGGACCTGTTTGCTGATTTCGACCGTCAGTTGCTTGCGATAGTTGTTCGGGTTGAACAGCAGCGGCAGCGTGATCGCGGCAATGATGAACAAACCAACGATGGCGCCGACGATCATCAGCAGGATTTTTAGCGGACGGCTCATGATGAAATCACTTCAAAAGATTGGGATGGAAATGCGCAAGGTGTTGCAACGGCGGGATTCTGACCGCGCGGGTGCAGAATCATTCCACCCTGCGCCGGAAAATGCACACCCGCTGTAACGGATAGTGGCGTGATATTTGTTATATAATATTAAATATATATAAAATTAGTAAATATATAATAACAAATCTTCCGGCTTGATGGCGATAGCGGGTCTTGCTTCCGCACTCGGGGTGAGCCGTGCCGCACATGCACACAGCCGCATCGGCGATTGCGTTCAACCGCCGCCGATCGCCTGAACGATCTCGATGCGGTCGTCTTCGGCCAGTGGCGTCTGCGCATACTGCGAGCGCGGCACGATTTCGCCGTTGCGCTCCACTGCCAGGCGCTTGCCATGCAGGTCCAGCAGGGCAATCAGGTCAATCAGCGTCGCAGCGGATTTAATTTCGCGGCGTTCGCCGTTGACGGCCAGTTGCATGAATGTACTCGTGTGCAAGTTTGCATGTGGTTACAATTGTTGTCCCAAGCGGGTGTAGTTCAATGGTAGAACTGCAGCTTCCCAAGCTGCTAGCGTGGGTTCGATTCCCATCACCCGCTCCAATTTTCCCGCACGCCCTCCATGACTGCTCTGATTAACGATGCGCTGCTGATCGCAGGCAAGTCCTACCGCTCACGATTGCTGGTCGGCACAGGCAAGTATAAGGATCTCGACGAAACTCGCGAGGCGATCGAGGCCAGTGGCGCGCAGATTGTCACCGTCGCGATCCGCCGCAGCAACATCGGCCAGAATCCCGGCGCGCCGAATCTGCTCGACGTGATTCCGCCCAGCCGCTACACCATCCTGCCCAACACCGCTGGTTGTTACACCGCCGAAGATGCGGTCCGCACCTGCCGCCTCGCGCGCGAACTGCTCGACGGCCACAAGCTGGTCAAGCTCGAGGTGCTGGGTGACGCCAGGACGCTGTATCCCGACGTGCCGGCCACGCTCAAGGCCGCGGAGTTGCTGGTCAAGGACGGCTTCGAGGTGATGGTCTACACCAGCGACGATCCGATCATCTGCAAGCGTCTCGAGGAACTCGGCTGCGTGGCGGTGATGCCGCTGGCGGCGCCGATCGGCTCCGGGCTCGGCATCCAGAACCGCTACAACATCCTCACCATCGTCGAAAACGCCAAGGTGCCGATTCTGGTCGACGCCGGCGTCGGCACCGCCAGCGACGCCGCGATTGCGATGGAACTGGGCTGCGATGGTGTGCTGATGAACACCGCTATCGCGCAGGCGAAAAATCCGCTGCTGATGGCCAGCGCGATGAAGAAGGCGATTGAGGCCGGTCGCGAAGCCTTCCTCGCCGGCCGCATGCCGCGGCGCCGTTACGCCAGCGCGTCGTCGCCGCTGGATGGAACCATCGCGTGAGCGGAGCGCGCACGCGCAAGAACGAACGCCTGCTGCGCCATCCGGTGCCCGCGGCCGATGCTGCGGTGCTCAAGGCGCTGCAGGTGATTCCCGGCGTCGGGCCATCCATCGCGCGTGACCTCTACGCGCTCGGCGTGCGTCGCGTCGATGGCTTGTGCGGACAGGACGCGCAGCAACTCTATGACCGTTCCAACCGCATCGCAGGTCAGGTGCAGGATCGCTGCCTGCTTTATGTCTACCGTTGTGCGGTGTATTTCGCGGAAACCAAAAGGCCGGACGCCGAAAAGCTGAAGTGGTGGAACTGGATGGATGCGCCGGTACGCACCGCGCGCGCCGGCAGGAAACCATGAGCCTCTACACCCCGCCGTTATTTTCGGGCAGCACAGACGATGCGGCGGCATTGATGCGCGGCTATCCCTTCGCCACGCTGATCACGACGACGCAGGGCGAGCCGCGGATCACGCACCTGCCGCTGCTGTGGCAGGCGGGCGGCGCGCACGGCGTGCTGCTCGGTCACATGGCGCGCGCCAATCCGCACTGGCAGGCGTTCGTCGCGGGCATCACCGTGGCGATTTTCCACGGGCCGCATGCGTATATCTCGCCGCGCTGGTATGTGAACCCGGATCGCGAAGTGCCGACCTGGAACTACGCCGTCGTGCACGCGCATGGCCACCCGCAGCTGATTGGCGATGAAGACGCCAAGCTCGCCCTGATCGACCGCACCACCGCCGAGTTCGAGCGCGCCGCGCCGCAGCCGTGGACGCGCAAGGTCAAAGGCGAACGCCTGCACGCGATGCTCGGCGCGATCGTCGCGTTCCGCATGCCGCTGGAGCGCATCGAGGCGAAATTCAAGATGAACCAGAACCGCACGCCGGGCGACCGCGAGCAGGTGATGGCGCAGTTGCGCGAAACCACGCACCCGGATCTGGCCGATATGGCCGAGTGGATGCGGACGCATGAGCCTGCGAATGATCAGGCCTGAGCCGGAACAGACCTTGCGCCAGCGCAAGATCCGCTCGTTCGTGCGGCGCGAAGGGCGCATGACCGACGGCCAGAAAGCCGCGCTGGAGCGGTTGTGGCCGCGCTACGGTCTGGATGTACCTGCACAGGCCTACGATCTCGCGCAGGTTTTCGGCCGCAAGGCGCCGGTGGTGTTCGAGATCGGCTTCGGCAACGGCGATCACCTGCTGGCGCGCGCGCAGGCCGAGCCGCAACACGATTTCATCGGCATCGAAGTACATCGGCCCGGCGTCGGCCGCGTGCTGTTGAATGCCGAGAAACTCGGACTCGGCAATCTGCGCGCCGCCAGCCATGATGCGGTGGAAGTGCTCGAAGGCTGGATCGCCGACGGCGCGCTGCGCGAGGTAGTGATTTATTTTCCCGATCCCTGGCACAAGAAGCGCCACAACAAGCGCCGTCTGGTCCAGCCCGAATTTGTCACGCTGCTGGCGCGCAAGCTGGCGCCCGGCGGCCGCTTGCTGCTGGCCACCGACTGGGAGCCATACGCGGCGCAGATGCTGGAGGTGCTGAATGCGGCACCGGCGTTCCGCAATGTCGCAGCCGACGGCCGCTATGTGCCACGCCATGCGACGCGGCCCAAGACCCGCTTTGAACTGCGCGGCGAGCGGCTCGGCCATGCGGTGTACGATCTGGAATATCGGCGGGCCTAGCGGAACTGCCGCGGTGCGCTGCTGCTGGGCACCATCCGCTGGTTCTGAAAGCGGCTTGCAAAATGTTTTAAATAACATTATATAAAAGTATAAATTTAATATAATAAAACAATCTGTTGTGTCAGCATGACCACAGCGGGCGCGGCAAAATCGGGGTCAGCGGGGTTTTAATGTCAGCCAAGCATCCTATCGTCGGCGTCACCGGCTCCAGCGGTGCGGGCACCAGCACGGTGCTGCGCCTGTTCGCGCAGTTGTCGTCGGAGCTGGAAGTGCGCGCGGCTTTTGTCGAGGGCGATGCGTTTCATGCCTACGACCGCGAGCAGTTGCGCACGGCGATGCAGCGCGCGCGTATCCGCGGCGAGAATTTCTCGCTGTTCGGCGCCAGCAACAATCTGCTCGACCGGCTGGAAAGCCTGCTGCGCGACTATGGCGCGCGCGGCAGCGGCATGACGCGTCACTACCTGCATACCGACAGTGAGGCGATCGAGGCCGGGCAGCCGCCCGGCACGTTCACGCCGTGGACGCCGCTGGCGGTGGATACCGACATCCTGTTCTACGAGGGGTTGCACGGCGGTTATGTCAGCGATGACACCAACATTGCGCGCCACATGGATCTGCTGATCGGCGTGGTGCCGGTGATCAATCTGGAGTGGATCCAGAAACTGCGCCGCGATACCGAGGAGCGCGGTTACGAGCCGGAGGCGGTGGCCAACACCATCCTGCGCCGCATGCCCGATTACGTGCACCACATCACCCCGCAATTTTCCAACACCGACATCAATTTCCAGCGCGTGCCGCTGGTCGATACCAGCAATCCGTTTGCCGTGCGCGAAATTCCCAAGCCGGAGGAAAGCCTGGTGGTGGTGCACTACAACGAGCATTCGCGCGTAAAGGTCAACTTCGACATGCTGATTGCACGCCTGCCGGGTGCGTTCCAGTCGCATCCGCAGGCGCTGGTGGTGCCCGGCGCGCTGATGGAATCGGCGATGGCGCTGATTCTCAAGCCGGCGATCGATAAATTGATCCTGCGCCGCCGCGAAGCACTGGCACGGGAGCGTTTATGAAATACGCAGCGCTGTGCCACGGCGGCCCGCAGATCAGCCGCATCGGCCTGGGCACCATGACCTGGGGCCAGCAGAACAGCGAGCCGGAAGCGCACGCGCAGATGGATCTCGCGGTCGCGCAGGGCATCAACTTCTTCGATGCCGCAGAGATGTACCCGGTGCCGCCACGCGCCGAAACCCAAGGCCGCACCGAGCAATACACCGGCAGCTGGTTCGCAAAGACGGGCAGGCGCAAGGACATCGTACTGGCGACCAAGATCACCGGTCCCGGCGATTTCGCCTATCTGCGCGGCGGCACGCGGCTGGATCGCAAGAGCGTGCTCGCCGCCTGCGAGACCAGTTTGCGCAGATTGCAGACCGACTATATCGATCTCTACCAGATCCATTGGCCGGAGCGGAACACCAATTACTTCGGCAAGCTTGGCTACGCGCCGCGCGACGAATCGCACGCGACGCCGATCGAGGAAACGCTGTCTGCGCTTGCCGAGCTGGTGCAGCAGGGCAAGGTGCGTTACGTCGGCATTTCCAACGAGACCCCCTGGGGCGCGGCTGAGTATCTGCGCTTGCACCGCGAGAAAAACCTGCCGCGCATCGCCAGCATCCAGAATCCCTACAGCCTGCTCAATCGCAGTTTCGAGATCGGCCTCGCCGAGTTCGCACATCGCGAGCAAGTGCCGCTGCTGGCGTACTCGCCGCTGGCGATGGGCGTGCTATCGGGAAAATACCTCCACGGCGCGCGGCCGGCTGATGCGCGGCTGTCGCTGTTCACGCGTTTCAGTCGTTACAGCAACGAGCAGGCCGAGCTCGCCACGCGTGAATATGTGGCGCTGGCGCAGCAACACGATCTCGATCCCGCGCAGATGGCGCTGGCCTGGGTCAACACGCGGCCTTTCGCGCTGTCGACGCTGATTGGCGCAACCACGCAGGAGCAGCTGCGCAGCAACATCGCCAGCGTCGATGTGGCGCTGGATAAAACGCTGTTGCAGGCGATTGAAGCCATCCACCAGCGCTACACCATTCCCTGTCCTTGAAGCGGGTGCCGGAACTTTCGGCACGGGCCGCAGGTCTTCTTGCCTGACATTTCAGCGGTTTGCCCGGCACTGTAAAAGAGCGGGGCTTGTCGCCCTGCGCCAACAGGCGTAAAACAAAACTGCGCAGCATGATCTTCGCAGGCAGCGCAGGAGGTGCAGCATGGCAGAATGGTTGCGGGAAGTTTCCGTCGGCGACTGGTACCGGACCGACGCGGAGCCGTTTGAAATCGTCGGTGTCGATGCCAAGGCCGAAATCGTTCTGGTGCAGCACTTCGACGGCACTCTCGAAGAAATCGATTTCGACATCTGGCTACAGTTATCGGCGCGTCCGACTGCGCCGCCCGAAGATGTTTCCGGGGCGCTCGACATCGTCGCCGATGATTACAATCTGACCGACGACGATTACGCGACGCGGCCAGGGCGTCGCGACAACCCGCTGGACCTGCTCGACCTGCGCTGATACGGCGCAGGTCGGCAAACCAATCCGCACTCACATCCAAGGAGCGTGCCGATGCTTCTGCAATCGCTGATGACACCGCAACTGCCGCCGGTATTCCGCTACCCGCTGGACGACGGCACGCCGATTCTGGTGCGGCCGTTGCAACCGCAGGATGCGCCGCGGCTGCGCGAAGGATTCAAGCGTCTGTCCGGACTGGCGCGCCGCCGCCGGTTTCTCGACGAGGCCGGTGAGCTGACCGATGCGCGAATTGCCGACGTGCTGGCCAGCGACCCGGAGAACCGTTGCGCCTGGGGCGCTGCCAACCTGGAAAAACCGGACGAGCCGGGTATCGGCATCGCCCGCTTTACCCGTCTCAACGGCGAGCCGCAGGCCGCAGACGTCGCCATCGTCATTACCGACGAATACCAGGGACGCGGTGCCGGTTTCGTGTTGCAGGCCTGCCTGCACCTGACCGCGCATGCGCGCGGGATTCGCACGTTTTACTACGACGTGCACTCCGAGAACGACCGCATCATCAAACACCTGAAACTGCTCGGCGCGCTGCATGCGGGCCGCGCCGACAACATCGACCGGCTGATGCTGCCGGTGTATCACCGCGCCTGGGATATTCCTGCCGGCAACCAGATCGGCAAGCGCTTCGCCGAAGTCTTCAGACGCCTGCAGAAAGTCGAGATTTTCCGCGAGGCGGCCTGATCCGTCATGCCGGCATCGGCCGTCGTTCGGAGTAATTGACCAGGCCGCGCACCACACGGTAGATCCACCAGATGCCGAGCACCGCGAGCCCGGCGAAGCCGACCATCACCAGGCACAGCGGCCAGCAGATCAGCGACCACAGCAGCGTCCACCAGAAGGTGCGCAGCATCCACGAATGGTGGCTGCGGATGAAATGGTTGTGCGTTTCAGCTGCGCGGATGTGATTCAGCACCACGCCTGCGATGTTGAGCAGGAACGCGGTGAACGGCCCGATCACATGCAGCACGTAGGCGATCACCAGGGTCGAGCGCTCCTGTTCTGTGGACAGCGCGGCGTCATTGTCGATCATTGCATTCATCGGTGTTCCTCGATTCCATTCGCATCATTTTGCCGCCGCAGCAGGTGACGCGCCAGCAGCAGGCCGGGAATCGTCAGCAGCGCGGTGTAGACGAAAAACAGCGGATAGCCGACGGCGTCCACCATCACGCCGGAGAAACCACCGATGAGCTTGCCCGGCAGCGCCCAGATCGACGAGAACAGCGCGTACTGGGTCGCCGTGTATGCAGTGTTGGTCAGGCTGGACAGATAGGCGATGAAGGCCGAGCCGGCGATGCCGCCGCCGAGGTTGTCGAGACTGATCGCCAGCGCAAGGCCGGGCACGCCGGGATGGATGCCGGCTATCCAGGCAAACGCGAAGTTGGCGAACATCACCAGCAGCGCGCCGATCACCAGCGAGCGCAGGATACCCAGTCGGACCACCAGCAACCCGCCGATGATCGCGCCGGTCATGGTCATGATTACTCCGAAAATCTTGGCGACGCTGGCAATCTGGTCCAGCGAGAAACCGAGATCGAGGTAAAACGGATTGGCCATCACGCCCATCGCGATGTCGGTGGCGCGATACAGGCTGACGAACAGCAGGATGGTCAGTGCACTGCGCAGTCCGTTGCGGCTGAAGAAGTCCACGAACGGGCAGACCACCGCGCCGATCAGCCAGGCGGCGATGCGTTGCAGCGCCGGCGGCCAGTGCGCGGATCGCTCGATGAAATCGATCACGCGCTGCTCCTGCATCCGCGTCTCGCGGCTGGCGTGCGTCTCTGGCTCGGCGATGCACAGCACGGTCAGTACGCCGACGCCGACGCAGGCCGCCATCGCCAGATAGGCGTGCTGCCAGCCTGATGCACTGGCGATGAACAGTGCACCGGCGCCGGCCATGATCAGCGCCAACCTGTAGCCGAGCTGGTAGGTCGCCGCCATCGCACCCTGCAGGTCGCGGTCGACCGCCTCGATGCGGTAGGCATCAATCGAGATGTCCTGAGTGGCGGCGCTGAACGCGACAAACACCGCCAGCAGTGCGGTGCGTTCCAGTTGATGAGCCGGGTCGGTAAACGCCATCAGCACCAGGCCGGTCGCGATGCCGGCCTGCGCCAGCAGCATCCAGCTGCGACGGCGACCGAGCAGCCGCGTCAGCAGTGGAATGCGCAGGCGATCCACCACCGGCGACCAGAAGAATTTTATCGAGTAGGTCACGCCGACCCAGCTGAAATAGCCGATGGCGGTGCGGCTGACGCCGGACTGCGTGAGCCAGGCCGACAGCGTGGAAAATACCAGCAGGAAAGGCAGGCCGGCCGAGAAGCCGAGAAACAGCATGCCGAGTACGCGCGGCCGCGTGTAAATTGCCAGCGTGTCTTTCCAGCCGGTCTGCGCGGCGCTGCTGCTCAAGAGGCGTAGTCCAGGATCAGTGGCGCATGATCGGAGAATTTCTCGTCTTTGTAGACGCGGGCGGCTGTGATCTTGTCCTTCAGGCCCGGCGTGACAATGTGGTAATCGATGCGCCATCCGACGTTGTTGTCGTAGGCATTTCCGCGATTGCTCCACCAGGTGTAGGCCTCGCCTTCGGTGTCCGGATGCAGCACGCGATAGCCATCAACCCAGCCGACGTTGTCGAATGCCGTGTCGAGCCAGGCGCGCTCATGCGGCAGGAAGCCGGAATTCTTCTGGTTGGATTTCCAGTTCTTGAGATCAATGTTGCGGTGGGCGATGTTCCAGTCGCCGCAGATCACATAGTCGCGGCCGTTATCGCGCCACTTTCGCAACAGCGGCATGAAGAATTCGAGGAAGCGGTCCTTGCTGGCCTGGCGCGCCGGGCCGGCGGAGCCCGATGGCAGGTACAGAGACACCACCGACAGCTTGCCGATGCGCAGTTCCAGATAGCGGCCTTCATCGTCGAACTCGGCGTTGCCCAGTTCGGTCAGCACCGCGTCCGGTTTGTGACGCGAATAGACCGCGACGCCGGCGTAGCCTTTTTTCTGTGCGTCGCGAAAATGCACGTGCCAGCCGGCGGGGAAAAAGCTGTCGTCACCCTGCAGGTCCGCGAGTTGCGCCTTGGTTTCCTGGATGCAGACGAAATCCGCCTGCTGTTTTTCCAGCCAGTCGAAGAAGCCCTTGCGGGCAGCGGAGCGGATGCCGTTGGTGTTGATGGAGATGATGCGCATGGAGTCTCCCTGAAGAGCCGCTATCATAACGGCTGCACGCTCCAGTCCTCACGTCCATGCACGATTACCAGACCGCATTTCTCAAGCTCGCACTGAAGCACGAGGTGCTGCGCTTCGGCCAGTTCACGCTCAAATCCGGCCGCGTCAGCCCGTATTTTTTCAATCTCGGCAAGATCAGCAGCGGCGCCGCCATGCGTGAACTCGGCCAGGCTTATGCGCAGGCACTGGCGGCATCCGGGCTGGCGTACGACATGCTGTTTGGTCCCGCGTACAAGGGCATCCCGCTGGCGGCGGCGGTGAGCATCGCGCTGGCCGATCCTGCGACGGGCGCAGGGCAGCGCGATGTGCCCTACGCCTACAACCGCAAGGAGGCCAAGGATCACGGCGAGGGTGGCACGCTGGTCGGCGCGCCGGCCGCCGGCCGCGTGGTGATCGTCGACGATGTGCTGACCGCGGGCACCGCGTTGCGCGAGGCGGTGACGCTGCTGCGTGCGCAAGGCGCCAATCCGGTAGCGGCGGTGATTGCGCTGGATCGCCAGGAAGTTGGGCCCAATGGTCAATCGGCGGTTGCGGAAATGGCGCGCGAGACCAGCATCCGCGTGATCTCGCTGGTAACGGTGCAGGATGTGCTGCAATACCTGTCGGCGCAGACCGCCGATGCCGGCACGATTGCCGCGATTCGTGCGTACCAGACACGCTACGGTGTTCAGTCTTAGAATTCAGCGGCTAGATGCCGGAGATACGCCATGCGCAAAATCGAAATCTTGATCTGCAGCGGATTGCTGTTGCCGCTGGCGGCGTTCGCCGCGGGTGCTCCCAAAATCCAGTGCTGGACCGATGAGCATGGCAACCGCGCTTGCGGCGACCAGGTGCCGCCGCAATACGCCAAGGTGCAGCGCGATGTGATCAATTCCCAGGGCGTGACGGTGCAGACCGAGGCGCGGCAGAAAACGCCTGAGGAAATTGCGCAGGATGAGCGCCAGGCCGCCGAGCAGAAGGCGCAGGAGGAAGCCGCCCAGAAGCAGGCGGCCTACGACCGGTTCCTGCTCCAGACCTACAACAGTGCCGATGATCTCAAGGCAGCGCGCGACCTGCGCCTGCAGGCGATCGATGGACGCCTGAAGCTGGCGCAGAAGTCGGTGGCCGACAGCCAGAACACCTTGGGAGGCCTGCATGAGCAGCGCGACAAGATCCTCGCATCGGGCAAGCAGCCGAACGTCGCTCAGCTCAAGCAGTTGCACAATTTTGAACATGCGCTGACCGATAACCAGCAGGCTGTGATCTCGCTGCAGGCCGAACGGGTGAAGGTCAAGACCCAATTTGATCAGGACATCGAGCGCTATCAGCAACTCAAGGGCGAGACTGCCGGCGCAGAGCCTGCCGCGCGCTGATGGCGCGTGCTCAGCCGCGGATCAGTGTGCCGATGCCGGCGTCGGTGAACAGTTCCAGCAGCACCGAATGGTCGAGCTGGCCGTCGATGATGTGCGCGGATTTCACGCCGCTGTTGACCGCATCCAGTGCGCAACGGATTTTCGGCAGCATGCCGCCATAAATGGTGCCGTCGGCAATCAGTGACTCCACCTGGCCGACCGACAAGCCGGTCAGCACCTTGCCGGCCTTGTCGAGCACGCCGCGGATGTTGGTCAGCAGCATCAGCTTCTCGGCCTGCAGCACCGAGGCGAGCTTGCCCGCGACGATATCGGCATTGATGTTGTAGGCCTCGCCATCGGCGCCGACGCCCACTGGCGCAATCACCGGGATGAAGCCGCCTTGCTCCAGATGCGTAACCACGCGCGGATCGATCTTCTCGACCTCGCCGACCTGGCCGAGGTCCACCGCGGCGCCGGTCTTGTCGTTCATCAGCATTTTCCGTGCACGGATTAGTCCGCCATCCTTGCCGGTGAGGCCGACCGCGCGGCCGCCCTGCTGGTTGATCTGGCTGACGATGGCCTTGTTGACCAGGCCGCCGAGCATCATTTCGACCACGTCCATGGTTTCGGCATCGGTGACGCGCATGCCGTCGATGAACTGGCTCTTTTTGCCGAGCTTTTCCAGGTGCGCGCCGATCTGCGGGCCGCCGCCATGCACTACCACCGGGTTCATGCCGACCAGTTTCATCAGCACGATGTCGCGCGCAAATCCCGCGATGAGTTCGTCGCCCGACATCGCATTGCCGCCGTACTTGACGACGATGGTCTTGCCGGAAAAGCGGCGAATGTAGGGCAGCGCCTCGGTGAGGACGTGGGCGATGTTCTGCGCGTTGGAAAGATCGAGCGCCATGTCCTGCGTCCTCATCAATGTTTGCCGGTGCTGCCGAAACCGCCGGCGCCGCGTGCGGTCGCGTGAAAGTCCGTGACCAGTTCAAAGTCGGCGCGCACCACCGGCACGAACACCAGCTGTGCGATGCGCTCGCCGGGGTTGATGGTGAACACAGTCTGGCCGCGGTTCCAGCAACTCACCATCAGCTCGCCCTGGTAATCCGAATCAATCAAGCCGACCAGATTGCCCAGCACGATGCCGTGCTTATGGCCCAGCCCTGAACGCGGCAGGATCACCGCGGCCAGGTGCGGATCGGCGATGTAGATCGCCAGGCCGGTCTTGATCAGCGTGGTCTGGCCGGGCGCCAGATCCAGCGCCGCGTCGGCAACCACGCGCAGGTCGAGGCCGGCGGAGCCGTCGGTGGCGTAGGCCGGCGCCTGCGCGCGCGGGTCGAGAATCTTGAGCTGGATTTTTTGCATTTTCAGGGTCACCCGCTCTCGCGGCTTGAAGGAATAAATAGTTTTAAAATATATAGTAATTAATAATATTTAATATAAATAAAAACAAATCTTGCTATGACGGAAGCAAGAGCGGGCGGGCGATCAGGTAAATTTTCGCGCCTGGTAACGCTGCACAATCACCTGCGCCAGTTCACGCGCGAGCGCGGTCTTGCTGGCCGGCGCCAGTTGCTGTTCGCCGCCCGGCCAGAACAGGTGCAGGGCGTTGTCGTCACGGTCAAATGCGCGGCCGTTGCCGACCAGGTTGGCGGCGATCAGGTCGAGCTGCTTGTTCTTGAGCTTTCCTTGCGCATGCTGTTCCAGCTTCTCGGTTTCAGCGGCGAAGCCGACCATGAACAGGCGCGGGAATTTCTCGCGCACCGCCTTGAGTATGTCGTCGGTACGTTCCAGCGCCAGCGACAGTTCAGCGTCCTTTTTTTTGAGCTTCTGGTCCATCGCCTGCGCCGGACGATAATCCGCAACGGCGGCGGTGGCGACGAAAATGTCCGCATTTTCGGCAGCCGATAGTGATGCGACGAGCATGTCCTGCGCGGTTTCGATGTCCACGCGCTGCACGCCCGCAGGCGCGGCCAGGCTGGTCGGGCCGGAGACCAGCGTCACCGTCGCGCCCAGCGCCTGCAGTGCCTGCGCCACCGCATAGCCCTGTTTGCCGGAAGAGCGGTTGGTGATGACGCGCACCGGGTCGATAGCCTCGCGCGTCGGCCCCGCCGTGACCACCGCGTGCAGGCCGGCCAGCGGGCCGCTGCTCAGCAGCTTGACGACGGCTTCGCGTATCTCGACCGGCTCCCACATGCGGCCATCGCCGATCTCGCCGCAGGCCTGCGAACCCGCGCCCGGGCCAAGCAGGTGCACGCCGCGTGTGCGCAGGATTTCGGCATTGGCCTGTGTCGCCGTATTGGCCCACATCAGGCGATTCATCGCCGGGGCTACCGCGATCGGCTTGTCGGTGGCAAGACACAGCGTGGTCAGCAGGTCATCCGCCATGCCTTGCGCCAGCTTGGCGATGAAGTTGGCGCTGGCGGGCGCGACCACGATCACATCCGCCCAGCGCGCCAGCTCGATATGGCCCATCGCCGCTTCGTGGGCGGCGTCGAACAGTGCATCGCGCACCGGGTTTCCGGACAGCGCCTGGAAGGTCAGCGGCGCGACAAACTCGCGCGCCGAGGCGGTCATCACCACCTGCACCTCCGCACCCGCTTCCTTGAAGCGGCGCGTGAGATCGGCCGCCTTGTAGGCGGCGATGCCGCCGGTCACGCCCAGCAGGATGCGGCAACCGGCAAGTTTTGTTTCAATGGCTTGCATGTTCACATTCTAACTGGAGTCGCGGATGCCGATTACCGACTGGCCTGCGGACGAACGTCCGCGCGAAAAGCTGCTGGCGCAGGGCGCGTCCGCATTATCGGATGCCGAATTGCTGGCTATTTTCCTGCGCACCGGCATCCGCGGCAAAAGCGCGGTGGACCTGGCGCGCGATCTGCTGACGCGCTTCGGCGGCCTGCGGCCTCTGCTCAAGGCCGGGCAAGCCGAATTCTGCGAGGCCAAGGGTCTGGGCGAGGCCAAATATGTGCAACTGCAAGCGGTGCTGGAAATTGCGCGGCGGCATCTGGCCGAGGCGTTGCCGGAGCGCGATGCCCTGAAGCATCCCCGCGAAGTGCGCGAATATTTGCGTGCGCGCCTGCGCGACCTGCCCCACGAGAGTTTCGTCGCGCTGTTTCTCGACAGCCAGCACCGCGTCGTGGTCTGCGAGGAACTGGCGCGCGGCACCATCGATGGCGCGTCGGTCTATGCCCGCGAAGTGGTCAAGGCCGCGCTCCGGCACAACGCCGCCGCGGTGATCTTCGCGCACAACCATCCTTCCGGTATCGCAGAGCCTAGCGGGGCAGATCGCGTGTTGACTGCAAAACTGAAGTCGGCACTGGCGGCGGTGGATATCCGCGTGCTGGATCATTTCATCGTCGGCGAAGGCGAACTGCTGTCGTTCGCCGAGCGCGGGCTGCTCTAGCGTTTCTTTGGCGCTGCGCGTTTGGCGGCGGCACGCTTGCGCGCGGCGGGTTTGACCGCGGCCGGCTCGATGTAGGTAGAGGCGATCTTCCAGATCGCTTCGCGCACTGCCTTGACCGGTTTGCCGGCGGACTGTTCGGTGCGTGCCGCTTCCTGGATCGCGGCCAGGTAGAGATGCGCCGCGGCCAGCGGGTAGGGCCAGCCAAGGGCATGGAACTCGGTGGAAACAATCAGGGCAAAGGAGTGGGTCTGACGACGCAGGCCCTCGGCGACCAGGTCTTCGTCGCGTCGCGCCTGCATCAGCCATTTGCGTACCGCGAGCCGGCGCAGGCAGGTGTCGAGAAAAGTCGTGGTCGAGATGCGGATCCGTTCGAGGCCGGGCGGAATGCCCGTGCTCGCGGCAATCATGTCGGTGCGCTGCTCGTTGAGCAGGAACTGCTGCACCGCGATCAGATAATGGGTGAAATCGACGTACTGCTTTTCGAGGGTCGCGACCGGCACCCCTGCGGCAGCGGCGACACGACCCAGAGTGGCGTCGGCATAGTCCAGCTTTTCGGCCAGGTCGATGCCGGCCTGAATCAGGTGCAGTTGCGAGTCGCCGGTCATGAGGTGGCCAGGAAGCCTGAAAAATAGGAAATGAGTGTTGCGCGGAAGTCCTTCAGTGGCCTGTGCGCGTCGTGTTCCGCGCGCGCGGTTTCGGTGAGCATCGCGGCCGCCAGCGGCGCAAACCCGGAAGCATTGCCGACTCCTGAAAGCTTCAGTTCGGCACCGACATCTTTCAGCAGAATCTGCAGGCGTTTGCGCGCGATTTCCTTGCAGCGCGGGTGGTTGCGCAACGCATGGCTGAGTTCCAGCAGTTCCGGACGCTGCAACATGGCGTCGAGATGGCTGATGATGCCCAGACGCAGGCGCTTGTCGCCGCGCGGGAGATGCTCACGCGCGCGTAACGTTTCTTCGGCGACGTCATCCATCAGGCGCTGCAACAGATCGAGCAGGTAATCAATGAATTCAGGGTAGGCGCGTTTAAACGCATCGGACGTGATCCCCGCGTCCGCCGCGACCATTCCGGTGCTCAGGCTGGATGCGCGCACGCCCTGGGTCAGCAGGTGCAGTCCGGCTTTGAGCGCGGCCTTGCCGGTGTCCATGCTGGGTTTTTGGATGCCTGTGGTTTTTTTAGCCATGTTCTGGAAACTCTTTTGTGCTGGATTATGCCCTGAATCCCCGTGACTTTTTGAGACCTTGCGGCGGTGATTGCGGGTTGATGGCGCTTGCTTCCGGCCGGCCAAAACTGGTATAAAGCGCGCCCTAAGTACGCCAGCCATGGGGCTGGCTTGCCAGTTTTTGAGGTTTTGAACATGTCCAAAGTCTGTCAGGTCACTGGCAAGCGACCGCTGGTCGGCAACACGGTTTCGCACGCCAACAACCGCAATCGCCGCCGTTTCGAGCCCAATCTGCACACTCACCGCTTCTGGCTGGAAACCGAAAAGCGTTTCGTCTCGCTGCGGGTTTCTTCCAACGGCATGCGCATCATCGACAAGAAGGGCGTCGAGTCCGTGGTGGCCACCCTCCGCGCCCGCGGCGAAAAGGTCTAAGTCATGGCAAGAAAAAGAGACACTGAAAAAATCCGCCTTGTGTCGACTGCCGACACCGGTTATTTCTACACCACTACCAAGAACCGCAAGAATACGCCGGACAAGTTCGAGTTCAAGAAGTACGATCCGGTCGCGCGCAAGCATGTGCTGTTCAAGGAAGCAAAAATCAAGTAGCACTCATCAGTGCATTGAACAAGCCCGCCGCGCGCGGGCTTTTTCATGTGCATTGCCGCCTCTGCCGCGATATCGTAGATTGCCCGCCCGATGACCGCATACCGTTCTCAAGCCGCACTGTCGCATTCCATGATCGTAGCCGGGCGGCTGTTTCACGAGCGCGGCTGGGTGCCGGCCACCGGCGGCAATTTTTCGGCAAGGCTGGATGGCGCGCAGCACCTGTTGATCACCGCCTCAGGCGGCCACAAGGGCGAACTCGCGGAGGCCGATTTCATGATCGTCGACCTCAATGGCAAGGCACTCGACACGCGCCGCAAGGCTTCTTACGAAACTTTGCTGCATACGCAACTGTATCGACACGATCCCGGCATAGGATGCGTGCTGCATACGCATTCGGTGGCCAACACAGTGTTGTCGCGACGCTTGCAGAGCGTGAACCTGTCTGGTTACGAACTGCTCAAGCTGCTGCCGGGCATCAATACCCATGACAACAGTGTGGAAGTGCCGGTGTTCGCCAATGACCAGGATATTCCGCGGCTGGCCGGGCGCGTCGATGCCCATATGCGCGAGCATCCGCTGACGCCGGCCTATCTCATCGCCGGCCACGGGCTTTACGCCTGGGGCGCGACGGTGGCGCAGGCGCGGCACCGGGTCGAGGCGCTGGAATTCATGTTCGAGTGCGAGTTGAGGAGTTGAGCGATGAGTGAACTGAAAATTTATGCCGACGATGATCCCGCGCAGCCGTTGCAGACGCTGACGCGCTACGAGGATATCCGTGATGCGCTTGCGGGCATCGGCGTCGCATTCGAGCGCTGGGAAGCCAGCCAGCAACTGGGCGCGGCGGCGACACAGGATGAAATCATCGCGGCGTATCGGGCGCCGATAGACCGGCTGATGAACACCTACGGGTTCAAGTCGGTGGACGTGATCAGCCTCACCGAAGATCACCCGCAGAAAGATGCGATGCGCGACAAGTTTCTGCACGAGCACACGCACAATGATTTCGAGGTGCGCTTCTTCGTCGAAGGCGAGGGCGTGTTCTACATCCGCAGGAACGGCAAGGTCTACGCGACGCTGTGCCAGCGCAACGACCTGCTCAACCTGCCGGCGCATGTCACGCACTGGTTCGACATGGGGCCGCAGCCGCGCATCAAGGCGATACGCCTGTTCACCACGCCGGAAGGCTGGGTCGCGACGTTCACCGGCGACAAGATCGCCGACCGCTTCCCCAAACACACCAATACCTGGATGAAAAACGCCGCGTGATCAAGGCAATTCTCGCCGATATCGAGGGGTGAGCCGGGTCAGGCGAGTGTCCGGTGGACACTCGCC
>JBOICK010000056.1:0-23081 GCA_050739895.1 Stenotrophobium sp. | reverse complement strand
CGCCGGGCAGACCGGCGTCTCGATCGACGAATTCCGCAAGATCGTGCACATGGTGCAGAAGGGCGAGCGCGAGGCGCGCCAGGCCAAGAAGGAAATGGTCGAGGCCAACCTGCGCCTCGTCATCTCGATCGCCAAAAAGTACACCAACCGCGGGCTGCAGTTCCTGGATCTCATCCAGGAAGGCAACATCGGCCTGATGAAGGCGGTGGACAAGTTCGAATACCGCCGCGGCTACAAGTTCTCGACCTACGCGACCTGGTGGATTCGCCAGGCCATCACGCGCTCGATCGCCGACCAGGCGCGCACCATCCGCATCCCGGTTCACATGATCGAGACCATCAACAAGCTCAACCGCATCTCGCGCAGCATGCTGCAGGAGATGGGCCGCGAGCCGACGCCGGAAGAACTGGCGGTGAAGATGGAGATGCCCGAGGACAAGATCCGCAAGGTGCTGAAGATCGCCAAGGAGCCGATCTCGATGGAAACGCCGATCGGCGACGACGAGGATTCGCATCTCGGCGACTTCATCGAGGATCTGGCGGCGATCTCACCGCTGGAATCGGCGACCTCATCGAGCCTGGCGGAAGCCACGCACCAGATACTCGCCAGCCTGACGCCGCGCGAGGCCAAGGTGCTGCGCATGCGCTTCGGCATCGACATGAACACCGACCACACGCTGGAAGAAGTCGGCAAGCAGTTCGATGTCACTCGCGAGCGCATCCGCCAGATCGAGGCCAAAGCCCTGCGCAAGCTGCGCCACCCGTCGCGGGCAAATTATCTCAGGAGCTTCCTGGACGAATAATCTGCTGCCTGGGGGCCCCTGCCCCAGGCGTTCGGCGGGCAAGGAGTGCCGTTCAGGCACCCCTTGAAACCCCCGCCTTACTTCCTCGACGAGTAGCACCTGGTTTCCTGCCAACAAAAAGCCCCGCTCGCGGGGTTTTTTGCTATCCGACGGCCCGTTGGTAAAAAAATGTTGCACCGGCGCCGCACGCGAGACGGCTTCGCGGTTCTCCCTTATCCTATTCGCATGAAAATCATGCCACTGATACTGGGCTGTGCAGCAGCGCTGCAGGCAATCCCGGCTCTCGCCGCGGGCCAGGGCTTTGCCCTAGGTTACGACTACTGGAACTATCGGGTTTCGGGCATTGTGGAAGACAATGGCACGCAACTAGGCCTGCACCGCGATCTCGGCGTCGAGCCGCAGAACCGTGACGCTTTCTTCCTGCGCTGGGACACCGGGCCCGGCTGGTGGCGGCCCGACCTCACCGCGAACTACATGCACGTCCTGCTCACTGGCAACGCGCCTTATACCACCAGCGGCCTGCAGCTCGGCTCGCTCAACCTGCTGCCAGGCACCACTACCGTGCTGACGAATGTCGATATTCACGACACCGAACTGACCTTCAGCTACCCGTTCGCGCTCGGCCGCCTGCGCAACTCGGCCGGCGTCACCGCCAAATATCTCAAGGGTTACCTCGAACTCGAAGACAGCAGCGGCAACAGCACAGACTACCAGCGCATCAACGATCTGTTCCCGATGGCACACCTCGACGTAAATTTGCCGCTGGGGGATTTCGTCAATCTCATCGCGAGCGGCAACTGGATCGGCTACCACGGCGAAGGTGCCTACGAATACTCCGGCGGCATCGACTTCAGAATCCTCGGTCCGCTGACGCTGAGCGCGCGCTGGCAGCAGAAGTATTACAACGTCAAGGATGGCTACACGCTGCACGCCAACCTGCGCGGCATGCTGTTTGGTGCACACCTGGTTTTTGAATAGACGGACTGCGCGCACAAAAAAGCCGCCGGTGCCGGCGGCTTTTTTGCGTCACCGTCAATGCGCCGCTATTTCAGCGCGCCCTGCTCGGTCGGCGTATACAGCGTGCTGTCCTGCGCGCCGAAATAACGTGCCAGTTCGGTGATCTCCGCATCGCTGAGTCCCGCTGCCTGGCCGTTCATGATCGCGTTCTTGCGATCGCCGCTCTTGTACTCGTGCAGCGCGCGTTCGATGTAGCTGTCGTACTGCCCGGCGAGAATCGGGTACATGCCGACGGTACTGTGACCACCCTGGCCGTGGCAGGCAAAACAGGTCGCGGCCTTGGCCGGCACCGCCGGAGATTCGGCCTGCGCCGCGCCGGAGGCCAGAACCAGCAGCGCAATCATTGCTAAAGACTTCATGGAAACCCCTGGTTAGTGGCTGGTCGCCGGAGCGTGTTCGAGATACGCGGCGATATCCTCGATATCCTGATCGCTCAGGTTCGACGCCTGCGCCTGCATCGTCATGTAACCACGCTCCCTGCTGCGATATTCCTTGAGCGCGGAGACAAGGTAATCGGCATGCTGGCCGCCAAGCTTGGGCACGCGATAGGTCGGATAAACGCTGTTGTATTCCGGGATGCCGTGACAGCCCATGCAGGTATTGGATTTGATGCGACCGGCCTCGGCATTGCCTTCGGCGAACGCGGGCAGGGTCAGCAGCGCGGCGAACAGCAACGCGCCGGCGCGGGCGAACTTCATCATGTCAACTCCAGGCGGAATCATCCGCGAAAATTTAAGCCGCGGTATGTTCGGGGAATTAAGCGTCGGGGTCAATGAATTTGGCGCGGCGGCGCGGACACTGCGATATATTCACGTCACCCGCTGTGCAGATTTTGTGCAGGAATCTTGTTATAAAATATAATATTATTATATATTAATTAAATATATAATAACACGTACCTGCAACGCAACCCGCACAGCGGGTGAGGCTCGAACCGCATGACCCAGGAAATCCGACATCGCCGCTATCACCGCTGCAACGACGCCACGCGGAGCCACGCGCCATGAGTGTCAAGGCGCCCGCCGCCGCGCTGGAAGGCACTGAAGTCGCCGCCGTCGATCTCGGCTCCAATAGTTTCCACATGCTGGTCGCGCGCAACACCGGGCGCGAGCTGCAGGTCATCGACCGCCTGCGCGAGCCGATACGACTGGCCGCCGGACTCGACGCCGACAAGCACCTGAGCGCCGACGCGCAGGCGCGCGCGCTGGCCTGTTTGCAGCGTTTCGGCCAGCGCCTGCGCGGCATCCCCGCCGACCGTGTTCGCATCGTCGGCACCAATACCCTGCGCCGCATGCGCCGCAGCGTTGATTTCCAGACCGCAGCGGAACTGGCGCTGGGCCATCACATCGAAATCATCTCCGGCCTGGAGGAAGCGCGCCTGGTCTACGGCGGCGTGACCCACGGCATGGGCCGTGAACAGCCGCGCCGGCTGGTCGTCGACATCGGCGGCGGCAGCACCGAAATCATCATCGGCCACGGCGCCAAACCCAAACTGATGGAGTCGGTCGCACTCGGCTGCGTGGTCCACAACCAGCGCTTTTTCGAGGATGGCACCATCGGCCGCAACCAGTTCCGCAAGGCACGCATGACTGCGCGCATCGAGCTGGAGTATCTCGAACGCCGCTACCGCAAGGCCGGCTGGGATCTCGCGATCGGCTCCTCCGGCACCATGCGCGGCGTCTGGCGCGTGATGATGGAGCAGGGCTGGTGCGAGCAGGCGATGACGCGCGCCGGACTGGAAAAGGTGATCGACCTGGCGATCACGCGCGGTCATGTCGGCAAACTGGATTTTCCGGCCTTGCGCGAAGACCGCCGGCCGGTGTTTCCGGGCGGACTGGCGGTGCTGGCCGGCGTGTTCGACGCGCTGCAAATCGAGCGCATGGAAACCTCTGAGCGCGCGCTGCGCGAAGGCGTGATTTACGACCTGCTCGGACGCCTCAGCAATCAGGACGTGCGCGCCGAATCGGTCGCGGTGATGGCCAGCCGTTACGGTGTTGACCTGCGCCATGCGCAACAGGTCGAACGCACCGCACTGAAAATTCTCGGCCAGACCGCGAAGACCTGGGAACTGGAACCGAAAATCTCGGCGATGCTGCTGGCCTGGGCGGCGCGGCTGCACGAAATCGGCCTGGTGATCGCGCATGTCTCCAGCCACAAGCACGGCGAATACATCCTGCGGCACTGCGACCTGCAGGGTTTTTCGCAGACCGACCAGAAGCTGCTGGCGGCGCTGGTGAGGGTCCATCGCGGCAAATTCGCGCTCAGCGCCTTCGACGAACTGCCGAGTGTATGGGCCGAACCGATGCGCCGCCTTGCCATCATTTTCCGTCTCGCGGTGCTGCTGCACCGTTCGCGCACCCCGGACTTCAAGCCACCGGTGCGCATCACCGCCGGCCGCCGCTCGCTGGAAGTGAGTTTCAACCACTCCGGCTGGCTCGCCCAGAATCCGCTGACCCAGGCCGACCTTGAACGCGAAGCGGAATATCTCAAGGCCATTGAGGTCAAGCTCAAACTCGCCTAAGTTGCAGCCATGCGCTTCCTCGCCGCTTGCCTGTCGCTGTTGTTCTGCCTGAGCGCTCTCGCCGGTGGCTCCACCGTGTATCGCTACGTCGACAAAAACGGCGAGGTGCATTTCACCGACCGGCCGCCGAGCCGCGGCGCCAGACCCTTCGTGCTGGACCGGCCGCTGGACTCGCATGACGCGGGCACGCACACCCCGCCGTTTCAGTCGCCGCCGTTCCGGGTGCGGATCAACACACCGTCGCCGGATCAGGCTTATGCGGATGGCGGCGGGATCCGCGTCGCGGTCAGCGTCATGCCCGGGCTGGCCAATGGTTTCGGCATGGTCTACCGCGTCGACGGCCAGCCGCAGAACCGCAAGCCGCTGCAGGCTATCCGCACCACCCTGCGCATCGCCACAGCCGGCAAACATGAAATCAGCGCTGCGCTGATCAGCCCTGCCGGCATCGAGCTGGCACGCTCGGCGCCACTGACCATCCATGTGCGTCCGACTGCCGCGCCGGTGAGAGTCTCGCGCAGCGGGCCGGCACGCCCGCAGTGATCTGGCGCGCTTCTTGCTGACAAACAGGATATGACCCCCGCAACCCGCAACAGCCTCCGCGCCGATACCGTGCTGGACGGCCTCGCCACCAGCGTGATCTGCCTCGACCACGAGCTGCGCATCACCGCGCTCAACGCCGCCAGCGAAATCCTGTTCGCGATCAGCCGGCGCCATGCACTGGGCGCATTGCTCGGCGACGGCGTGCCGCACTTCATGCCGCTGCTGCAGCGCCTGCGCGGCGCGCTGCTCGCAGGTACCGGCCTGATCGAGCGCGAACTGTCGCTGCAACGACCCGGCGACAGCCCGATCACGGTCGATTGCACGGTCACGCCGATGCTGGTCGAAGGCCGGCCCGGGCTGCTGCTGGAAGTGCTGCCGCTGGACCGGCTGATGCGGATCTCGCGCGATGAACTGCTGATGGTGCAGCACGAGGCCAGTCGCGAGCTGATCCGCGGCATGGCGCACGAAATCAAGAACCCGCTGGGCGGCATCCGCGGCGCGGCGCAATTGCTCGAACGCGAATTCCCGGATTCGCAGCACCGCGAGTACACCCGCGTCATCATCCGCGAGGTCGATCGCCTGCAAGGCCTGGTCAACCGCATGCTCGGCCCCAACCGCGCGCCGGAAAAAACCCAGTTCAACATTCACGAGGTGCTGGAGCACGTGCGCCAGCTGGTGCAGGCGGAGGCGCCGGACACGATCCAGTTCCTGCGCGACTATGATCCGTCGATTCCGGAAGTCGTTGCCGACCGCGGCCAGCTGATCCAGGCGGTGCTCAACATCGTGCGCAACGCGCTGCAGGCGGTCGGCAGCGACGGCAGTATCGTGCTGCGCTCGCGCACACGCCGGCAATGCACCATCGGCAGCGTGCGCCACAAGCTGGCAGTGCAGATGGACGTCGAGGACAGCGGCCCCGGCATCGCGCCGGCGCTGCTGGAAAAAATCTTCTACCCGATGGTCACCACCCGCGCCGAGGGCACCGGCCTCGGCCTGCCGATCGCGCAATACCTGATCCACGGCCACGGCGGCCTGGTTGAATGCCGCTCGCGTCCGGGCTGCACCGTGTTCTCCATCCTTCTACCGCTGGAATCGCAATGACACTGACTGTCTGGGTCGTCGACGACGACGAATCGATCCGCTGGGTGCTGGACAAATCGCTGGCGCGCGAAGGCATGGCGGTGCGCTGCTTCCCCGGTGCCGCCGAACTGCTCGACGCGCTCAGTGACAGTTGTCCCGACGTGCTGCTGTCGGACATCCGCATGCCCGGCGTCAACGGCCTGGAGCTGATGGAGCGCGTGCATGTTGCGCGGCCGCTGCTGCCGGTGATCATCATGACTGCGCACTCGGACCTCGATGCCGCGGTCGCGGCCTACAAGGGCGGCGCTTTCGAATACCTGCCTAAGCCGTTCGACGTCGATGGCGTCGCCGCGCTGGTGCGCCGCGCCGCACAGAAAAACCTTCAAGCGGAATCCGCGCCCGGCACCACGCCGCCATCAGCGATCATCGGCGAAGCGCCGGCGATGCAGGAAGTGTTCCGCGCCATCGGCAGGCTGTCACAGTCGCAGATCACCGTGCTGATCACCGGCGAGTCGGGCACCGGCAAGGAACTGGTGGCGCGCGCGCTGCACATCAACAGCCCGCGCGCGCAAAAGCCGTTCATTGCGATCAACACCGCGGCGATTCCCAAGGATCTTCTGGAGAGCGAATTCTTCGGTCACGAGCGTGGCGCCTTCACCGGCGCGGCGACGCAGCGCAAGGGCCGCTTCGAACAGGCCGATGGCGGCAGCCTGTTCCTCGATGAGATCGGCGACATGCCGGCCGACCTGCAGACCCGCCTGCTGCGTGTGCTGCAGGATGGCGAGTTCTACCGCGTCGGCGGCGTCGCGCCGCTGCGGGTCGACGTGCGCGTGATTGCCGCGACCCATCAGGATCTTGAATCGCTGGTCGCCGAAGGCCGCTTCCGCGAAGATCTGTTTCACCGCCTCAACGTGATCCGCGTGCGCATCCCGCCACTGCGTGAGCGGCGCGAGGACATTCCGCCGCTGCTAAAGCATTTCCTCGCACGCGCGGCGGCCGAACTCAAGGCCGAACCCAAGCGGCTGCGGCCCGAAGTGCTGGCGCAGTTGCGCGAATCGGCATGGCCTGGCAACGTCCGCGAGATCGAGAACATCTGCCGCTGGCTGACGGTGATGGCCCCCGGCCAGGACATCCACCTGCAGGACCTGCCGCCCGAACTGCGCCCCGGCAGCGTCACCCGGTCCACATCCGGCACCCGCCCGTCAGTCGCGCCGACTCCCGCGCCGGCGCAGCACGCGGACCGCGCCTGGCCTGATCTGCTGAAGCTCTGGGCTGAGCAGCAACTGGCAGCCGGCACCGACGACCTGCTCGGCATTGCCACCCCGGATTTCGAGCGCACCCTGATCGCGGCCGCACTCAAGGCCGCTGACGGTCAGCGCCAGGAAGCCGCGCGCCGTCTCGGCTGGGGCCGCAACACACTGGCGCGCAAAATCAAGGAACTGGGGATGCCGGATTAAGTGCTGAGCGTGGTGGATTGCTGCGCTCAGCGCTGGCGTCCGAACATTTCGCGGAAGCTCGCGTAGTTCGCCGCCATCAGCACCGGCACCACCACCAGCAGGCCAAGACCCAGCGGCAGCAGGCCGACCAATCCCATGACAATGGACAGCAGGCTGAAAATCAGCAGCGGCAGCCAATTGCGCCAGGTTGCGTTGAAGCTGTGCTTCATCGCCGCACCCGGTGCCTGGTCGGCAAAAAACACCAGGCCCGGCGCATACCAGTAGGCCGAAAACACCAGCGCCATCAGCGCCAGCATTACCAGCCCGACCAGCAGCATCGCCAGTGCGCCGCCGCCCGTCAGTGCCGCCTCGATCGCCTGCTCCGGATTCCCGGCATGCAGCAGCGCCGTGCCGCCGAGCAGCATGACCACCAGGATCACGCCGATGACGACCGCGCCGATCATCATCGCTGCGTAGATCAGCGCCAGAATCACCAGCTCGCCAAGCTTGTCCTTGAAGCCGATGAACAAACTGCCGAGGTCGGCGGGTTCGCCACCGGCGATGCCATGCGCAAACGCCAGCAGGCCGACTGCGAGCACCGGATTCAGCAACAGGCTGGCGATGCCGCCGATCAGCGGCATCAAGCTGCACGCCAGCTGGATCCCCATCCAGATCAGCAGCACCACGATCCATTGGCCCGGCGCGGCCTTGAACAGCGCCCAGCCCTGGCCGATCCAGTCCAGTCCATGCCCGGCGGGCAGCTCCACGGCGGGCACCTCGAAGCGCCAGCCGCCTGCGGCGGGCTGCCCGGCATCGTGTGGCTGCGCAGCCATATCCACAGCAGCAAACGCCGGCTGGGGCGAAAGTGGCGGCGGTGGAGAAGGCGGCGGCGCGGCGTCTGAAAACATGATGCCGCTGTCCCTGAGCACGTCCTCCGCAGCCTGCCACTGGCTCAGACCCTCGCGCCACATCAGGGTGGTTTTCTGAATTTTGCCGCTGTTGCAGCGAACCCTGACCTGCTCAAGTGTGTAGGGTCCCTGTTGCTCGCCATCGATGGCGACGAAATACGCTGTCATTCCGGTTTCCCCAAGACGCCGCGCCCACGGATCGGGGCAGCGGCAATGTTCTGGAAGCTACAGCAATTCCGCGTTGCCGGACAACACAAAGCCCTGGGCACCGGATCGGCATCCACGCCTTTTCAGGACTAAAACCACATCGACGCCGGCAGGGCAGTCGGCAGCGTGGAAGCGACGCCGTTGGTGGTGTAGCGGACCGCCGGAATGCCCAGGCCATCGAGGTTGTTGCCGAGGCCGGCAAGCCCGGGGCCGTAAGCGCCGAGCAGGATTTCGAGGCACGGCAAAGCCTGCGGTGGTTTACGAACCTTACAAGCATTTCTCGATTCGCCGTCGGATCAATCGGGGAGTATTGGTTACAAAAATCCTCATCCGCTAAGCCGTAAATCGTTGTCGCTATTGTTCTATTATATATTTAATAGTTTTATATAAATTATATATTATCACCTACTCTCTACCGCCCTTGCTGATAGCGGGCGATGCGCGGTAGCCGATTTGTCATCCCGCGCGGGTCTTCGCGCGATCCAGTGCAAGCAGCAGCAACGCAACTGCCCCATAGCCGATCAGGAGCGCGACGGCGTTGACCAGTACCCGCGCATAGCCGAGATGTGCGACGTTGATGAACGGATACGGGTAATAGCCGCTGGCGGCGCCGTGCAGCAGCACATAGACGAAATAGACCGCCGGGTAGATCGTCCACAACGCCAGTTCGCGCCGGCGGTAATCGCCGCGCGGCACACAGCGCCACCAGTAAAACGCGAACAACAGCGGAATCGCGTCGTGCAGCAGCAGGTCCGCGAATAATTGCAGGCCCTGCGGATGCCACAACCGGCGCAGCAGCAGGTTGTAGGCGATGCCGGTGACGACGATGCTCACCGTGATGCCGCCCAGCACCCATGGTCGCGAGAAAAATCGCGTGGCCGCGCTGTTGGCGCCGGCCAGCGGCAGGCTCAGCGCCAGCGCCACCAGCAGGTTGCTGAGGATGGTGAAAAATCCGAGGTAACGGATGACTCCGTCCGCCAGGCTCAGGCCCCTGGCCAGCGAGGTGGCGATGCTGAGGTCGAACTGGAGCGCCAGCGCCGCCCACGCCAGCAGGGCGAGGCACGCGGTGTAGACGCGCATCGGCGCCAGCGCGTCCGCTCAGGCGGCGGTCTGCGCGGCGACCAGTTCCACGTCCTTCGCCTTGACCCGCGCGACTGCGGGCCGCGCATTGGCGCGCGCGACGTAGGCCTGCACCACCGGCAATTCAGGCACCAGCTTGAATTGCGTCATCCAGGTCAGCGCCGTGCCCCACAACACGTCGAGCGCGCTGAAGCGGCCGCCGAGCAGATAGTCGCCTTTGGCCAACTGGTCCGTGAGCGATTTCAGCATGGTGTCGAAGTCGCCATACGGCGACATCGCCAGCGGCGCCTGCTCGCGCTTGAGCGAGCGATCGACCACCGCCGGCTCGAAGCACGAGCCGTAGAACGCCATCCAGCGCAGATAAGGCCCGCGTAGCGGATCGCCGATCGCCGGCGCCAGCCCGGCCTCCGGGTAGAGATCGGCCAGATACAGGAAGATCGCGACCTGCTCCGTCACCAGCGCGTCGCCGTGCTTGATCGCCGGCACCTTGCCCATCGGGTTGATCGCCAGATACGCCGCGCCGCGCTGCTCGCCGGCCTTCATGTTCAATGCATGGAGCTTGTAATCGGCGTGCAGTTCTTCCAGCAGGATCAAGGTCCCGGTGGAGCGGGTGTTGGGTGAATGAAACAGCGTGATCTGGCGGTTGGCGCTCATACGGGACCTCCAAATGAACAGTTTCTGATTTGATGCGCTAGTCGCGCGCCGTTCAATACCGGATGTTACGGCATCCTGCTTCAGGGAATTCCTGCATCAGCATTACACGCACTGCCCCGGCACATGTAGCCTGATCAGGGATTCCTACACTGCCGCCCTGGGTCTTTCGACAGCCTGTCGCTCGGCGCGCAGGCGCTGCGTGTTGGTCGGATTGGTGGTGATGAGGCGGTCGCCCTTGCGGCGCGTGAGGTATTTCCAGGTCCATTGCAGGAATACGCTGATGCGCTGTTCGGGGCCGACCAGCGAGGCGACGTGGACGAAGGCCCAGATGAACCAGCCGATCATGCCGCTGACCTTGACGAAGCCGAGATCGCCGACCGCGTGGTTCATGCCGATCACCGCCATGCTGCCGAGATTGCGGTACTTGAACGGCTTGAGGGTCTTGCCCTGCGCGCGCGCCAGCAGCAGCCGCGCAACGTAATCACCTTCCTGCATCGCGCCCTGCGCCAGCCCCGGCACATCGTGGCCGGCGGCGTCGGTCAGCTTGGCGAGATCGCCGACGACGAAGATATTGTCGTGACCCGGCAGCGAGCAGTCCGGATTGACCAGTACGCGGCCGCCGCGGTCGCGCTGCGCGCCGCTGCGCTCGGCGACGATCTGGCCGAAGGCCGATGCGGTGACGCCGGCCGCCCAGAGCACGGTGCCGCAGGCGATGGTCTCGCTGGCGTCGCCATGCTTGATCCGCACATAGCCGTCGCCGATGTCCTCGACGCGGGTGTCGGTCAGCACGGTCACACCGAGTGTTTCCAGCGAGCGCTGAGCCGCAGCGCGCAGCTTGTCGCAGTACACCGGCAGCACACCGTTGGCGCCTTCGACGAGGATGATCTTCGTATCGCGTGGATTGATCGCGCGGAAATCCTTGACCAGCGTCTTGTGCGCCATCTCGCCGATGGCGCCGGCGAGTTCCACGCCAGTGGGGCCGCCGCCGACGATGACGAAGGTCATCAGTTGCGCGCGTTTCACCGGGTCTTCGGTGACTTCCGCAAGTTCAAACGCCTTGAAAATCTTGTGGCGAATCTCAATGGCGTGCTCCACCGTCTTCAGCCCCGGCGCAAACGGCTTCCACTGATCCTTGCCGAAATAGCTGTGCTTGACGCCTGTGCCGACGATCAGTGTGTCGTAGTGCAACTCACCGTGCTCATGCATCAGCACGCGGCGTGCCGGGTCCAGGTCATAGGCCGTGGCCTGGATCACACGCACGCTGGCGTACTTGCGCAGCACCACGCGCTGCGGAATCGCGATGTCGCCAGGCGGCAGTGAACCGGTGGCGACTTCATAAAGCAGCGGCTGGAACAATTGAAAATTGCGTTTGTCCAGCAAGGTCACGCGGCAGCCGGCCCGGCCCAGGCGCTTGGCCGCGTTGAGGCCGGCGAAACCACCGCCGACGATGACGACATGAGGTTGATCGGGAATTGCGGGCATGCGGGATTCATTACGTGTTACAGGGCGCAAAATGATAGCAAAGCCCTGATCGCGATTAGGGGATCTCAGCTTTCCAGATCAGGGTGGCGCTCGCGCAGCCAGCGGTCCTGGAAAACATAGAGCGCCGTGCGTCCGACATCACGCACATACCAGGCGTTGACCGCGCCGCCGACAACGGCACCGAGCCCTGGAATCAGTTCCGCCGCCTTGCGCCGGCCCAGTTGCGTACTCACCCGCTGTGCCAAGGTATGCAGGCTGAACACGGCGGCCTCCTTGGCCAGCTCGCGTTGGGCAGCACGCTCCAGTCCATCGCGCACGGCGATACCCGGCGCGTGCATCGTATCGGCACGCAAGGCCGTGATCGCGGTCTGCTTTTCGTCGGCGGTATTGGCGGAGGCCAGCGCAAACACACCAATCATCAGATGCTTGTCAGGGTCTTCGCCAAAGCACAGGCCGACGCGGTGGATCGTGCGCAGCACGCAGGTCAGCAACGTCGGCACATCCGCCACCAGCCCGGCCGCACCGGCGAGGCCGAACACACCGCCGCTGATGCCGCCCATGGTCATGGCGATGCGCGTCTGCCGACGCGCCAGCCGGTCGCTGAGTTCCAGCGGCTGTCTACGCAACTCCTCCAGCGAGGCAACCTGCGCGCGCCGGAGGATCGATGACTGGTCTGAAAACCGCAGCGCCAAGCCGCTGACGCCGTTCATCGCCGCTTCCAGCGCCGACAATGGCACGATCGCCTGCACCGCACGCCCGGCCATGCCGGTAGGCACAGCCAGCAGCCGCGAGCCCAGATCCGGCGGCTGCGCCTGCCAGTGCTGCAGCTGCTCGTACTGCTTGCGTTCGTATTTCGTCAGGTTGTTCATGGCGTCAGCATAAGTCCGATTGATTGCGAAACACTACACTAGGCCATGTGCCTGATCACCTTTGCCTGGCGCGCGCACCCACAGCACGAACTGGTGCTGGCGGCCAACCGCGACGAATTCCACCACCGCCCCACTGCAGCGGCCAACTGGTGGACGGACGCGCCGGACGTGCTCGGCGGGCGCGACCTCAGCCAGGGCGGTAGCTGGCTGGCCGTGAGCCGGCGGCGGCGCGTGGCCGCGGTGACCAATGTGCGGCGCATGGTTCAGCCCGATCCCGCGGCGCCATCGCGCGGACAACTGGTGGCGGATTTCATGCGCGGCTCGCAATCCGCGAATGATTTTGCGCAAACCCTGCATGCCCACGCCGAACGCTATGCCGGCTTCAACTTGCTGCTCTACGACGGTGAGGCACTGCTCTATGCCAGCAACCAGACCGATTACAGCGTCACCCGGCTCACGCCCGGTGTACACGGCATCAGCAACGCCGCGCTGGACACGCCCTGGCCCAAGCTGTGCCGGTTGACCGATGCGATGCGCAGCTGGATCACGGGCGGTGACCTGCCGATGGAACGCCTGCTCGACCCCTTGGCTGACAGCCGTCCTGCGCCGGATGCCGATCTGCCGGACACTGGCGTCGGCCTGGAGATGGAACGCTTCCTGTCGTCGCCGTTCATTTGCAGTCCGACCTATGGCACACGTTGCAGCACGGTGCTGGATTTTTCCGTGGCTGGTCCAGGTTCATTTGCGGAGCGGCGTTACGCCGCATCCGGCGAAATCACCGGCGAAACCCGCGAATCATTCGCGTATCGCTGAGCTGCCGCCGGCGTTGACCACAGGCCGCTGATCTGGAGGACAATGCGGCCTGTTTCCTCAAAGTAGATCACTCGACATGCACGGCACCCATCCTGAAATCGCCAAGCGCCTGCGTCGCGCCGACGGCCATCTGCAACACATCATCGAAATGCTCGCCGAGGGCCGTTCCTGCATGGAACTGGCGCAGCAACTGCAAGCAGTGGAAAAAGCAGTCGGCAACGTCAAGAAAGCCCTGATTCACGATCACATCGACCACTGCCTGCAGGATTCGACAGGCGGGAAACGTACCGTGCAGACCCGGAAACTGATCGCCGAATTTCGCGATGTCGCGAAATATCTCTGAATACGGTTATTGCCACGCAAGGCTTTTATTTGCGTATGAGCGATAACCTGCCACGGGGATATCTTGTATCCCCCATGGAGGATACTGATATTTTCTGAAACCCTGTTGACAGCGGATTTTCCGCGCGTATAGTGCGCGCCAACACGGGCTTCGGGAAGCTCGTCGCCGACCGGTCTGTCGGCAAGGATCCGGGGTGACATATGCGGTCTCGATTTCGGCTCACAGCACTGGGCCGCAGCAGCATCCTGGCGATGCTGGCCTGGCTGCCAGTCTGCGTCGCGCAGACCAGCGCTCCCGCCGACGGCACACCAGCGGCCGGCGACAACCTGCGGCCCGACACGCCAGCCTGGCAGTCGTACCTCGACCGCGTTCCGGCGCCGATGCTCACCGGCTTGCAGTTCACCATGATCCGCCAGCATCTGTATCCACTGAAGTCGTCGCCGTATTCCAGCAACCTCAGCCTGCCTGCGAACGGCGCCACCGCCAGCAGCTATACCTATGGCGTGTATCTCGGCTGGGAGCCGATCCGGCACTTGCAGTTGTATCTCGACATCGAGCAGTTCAAGGGCGCCGGCATCGGCAATGTCACCGGCCTCGGCAGCCTGACCAATGGCGAGCCGATCCGTCAGGGCGCGGCGAGTTTGCCGGACACGCCTTATGCAGCACGTAAATATCTGCGCTATATGCTGCCGCTCAGCGACTCCAGTCATGCGCTGGATCGCGCGCAGGACCAGTTGCCCGGACAGGAAGCGGACACCCGGCTGGAACTGAAGATCGGCACGCTGTCCGCGCCCGACGATTTCGACAAGAACCGTTACGCCAATTCGACCCGTACCCAGTTCGAAAACTGGAGCCTGTTCAACAACACCGCATGGGATTACGCGGCGGACACGCGCGGCTACACCGACGGCATGGTGCTGGGCTATGTCAGCCCGGTCTGGTCCCTGCGCTACGGCATCTACAAGATGCCGCTGTATGCGAACGGCCAGCCGCTGGACGGCCCGATTACCAAAGCCAACGGCCAGCAGCTGGAACTGACGCTGCAACAACCCAAAGACAACGGCGCTGTCGTGCGCATCCTCGCCTACCGCAACACCGCGCGCATGGGTTCGTACCAGGAGGCACTGGCGATTGCGCAGGCCCAGGGCACCCGACCCGACATCGTCGCGGACGACAAGCCCGGCCGTCACAAGTACGGCTTCGGACTGAACGGCGAGTTACCGCTGGCCGACAGCGGCGAAACCGGCCTGTTCACCCGCATCGGCTGGAACGACGGTCACACCGAGTCTTTCGCATTTACCCAGGTGGACCGCCTGATCAGCTTCGGCGGTCAAATCGACGGCGTGCACTGGCTGCGGCCGGCAGATCGCGTCAGCATCGCCTACGTCATCGGCAATCTTTCGGCTTTACAAAAAGCATATCTGGCCGCGGGCGGTCAGGGCTTCGTCGTCGGCGACGGCCGCATCAACTACGGCGCCGAGCGCGTGCTGGAAACCTACTACCGCTTCGAGCCGATCCGGCATGTGCAACTGACCGCCGATTACCAGCACATCAACAACCCGGGCTACAACCGCGACCGCGGCCCGGCCGATGTCATCGGCTTTCGCGTTCACCTCGAATACTGAACCCTGCATCGCAGCCCGGTACTGCTGCAATTTCGTCGCCCGCTGTGGTTGTCATACTCCAGGGTAATGTTATTATTTATATATTTAAAATATATATATAATATAAAAAATAACACTAAACCGCCTTGTAACTACGATAGCGGGCGGCGCGCAACCAGGTTATTTCAGCTGTAGCCCGCCATCCACCGGCAGCACCGCGCCAGTGATATAAGCCGCATCGTCCGACAACAGGAAACGAACACAGCGAGCGATCTCTTGCGCACCACCGAGACGGCCCAGCGGCACGCGCGACAGTTCGCGCCGCTGCTGCTCGGCACTCATCTGCACGGCCTCGGGCCACAGCATGTGGCCGGGCGCAACGCCGTTGACGCGGATACGCGGTGCCAGTTCCAGCGCCAGCGCTTCGGTCAGCGTCCACAGGCCGGACTTGGCGGCGTGGTAAGCGGCGAAGCCTTTCGCCGGACGGCGCGCCAGCGCGTCGATGATGTTGACCACCGCGCCGCTCTCGCCCATCAGCGGCGCGCAGGCCTGCGTCAGCAGCAGCGGCGCGCGCAGATTGCTGGCGATGAGGTCGTCGAACTGCGCGGCGGTGATCTGCCCGAACGGCGTCGGGTAATACACCGAGGCATTGTTGACCAGCGCATCGAGCCGGCCCCAGCGCGCGTGCGCCTGCTGCGCGAGCGCGGTCAGCGCGGCAGCATCGGCAAGGTCAGCCTTTAGCGCATGCGCGGAATCGGGACGCGCGGATTCCAGTTCTGCCACCAGAGATAGCGCTTCATCATCCGAGCCACGGTAGTGGACCAGCACGCGCCAACCTGCCTCGTGCAGCTCGCGCGCGATGGCCGCGCCGATGCGGCGCCCGGCGCCCGTGACCAGCACGACCTGCGGCTTTTTCATCGCTGCTCCCGTATCATTGCGCACCTGCGATTTGCCGCAGTTTAACCGCCGCCTGAGCACGCTTCATGACCGATCTGATCCAAGTCATCCTCCTCGGCATCATCGAGGGCATCACCGAATTCCTGCCGATCTCCAGCACCGGCCATCTGCTGATCGCCGAGAAGTTCGGCCTCGGCGAGCGCTCCGACGTGTTCAACGTCGTCATCCAGGCCGGCGCGATCCTCGCGGTGACGTTCATCTACTGGCAGCGCCTGTGGGCACTGACCACCGGCTTCGCCAAACCGGAGAACCGCGACTACGCGCTCAAGCTGATCGCCGCCTTCCTGATCACCTGCGTGCTCGGACTGATCGTGACCAGGCTCGGCTTCAAGCTGCCGACCGAAATCGCACCGATCGCCTGGGCGCTGCTGATCGGCGGCTTCTGGATGATCGGCGCCGAAGCGCTGGCGGCGAAGAAGCCGGACAGCACGCGCGTGACTTGGCTGGTCGCGATTCTTGTCGGCATCGGCCAGATGGTCGCCGGCGTGTTCCCCGGCACCTCGCGCTCCGCCACCACCATTTTCATCGCGACGCTCGCCGGCACCAGCAACCGCGCGGCGGCGACCGAGTTCGCTTTTCTGGTCGGCATCCCGACCATGTACGCCGCCAGCGGCTACGAACTGCTCAAGCAGTTCCGCCACGGCGGCGGCATCGCCGGCGAGAACTGGACCGACCTCGGCATCGCCTTCGTCGTCTCCACCATCGTCGCTTTCGTCGCGGTGAAATGGCTGCTGCGCTACATCCAGACGCACCGCTTCACGCTCTTCGCCGTATACCGCATTCTGCTGGGCGCGGGATTGTTGTTGATGGTGCATTGAACCTCGGCCACCGGCTGCTATCAGCCCCAAGCTGCAGTTGACGAATAACCGCTATCGGCAATCAAATTGGAACTGGCCGATCGTCAATGTATCGGGACGAAGGGCCAGTAAAGGGACATCAATGACGAACTTCACCATAGCAACGCTGCTCCTTGTGGGAATCGCAGCGGGGTTGGAAAGCTGTGCGACACCCGTAGGTTCAATTGATAGCAATGGCCATGAGACCATAAAGCGCGGAGCTTTCTCTGGTACGAGGAAACTCGTGGATTTCTTATATGAGGTGAATCCCGATTGCAGTTCCCCGGGTCTCCCCACGGTTAATGTGAAGGAGGCGCCAGCCCACGGGACCGTGGTGATCGAAAACGGAAGTGAATTCACTCGATTTCCAGAGGACAGCAAGTACTACGACTGCAACCTGTCCCCTCACCCCGCGGTCATTGTCAGCTACACCTCGCAAGTTGATTTCATAGGTGAAGATAGGTTTGTGCTGGATACTGTCTTCCCGGATGGGCAACCGCGTGTAACTACCGTTGACGTAACCGTCGAAGCCCGCGAAACGAATCCTGCTGCTACGCCCGCAAGCGCTGTTGCCACGCATGACGTAACCATCGAAGCCGGCGGAACGAATCGTGCTGCTACACCCACAAACGCTGTTGCCACGCAGCAAGACGAAATGATCACTCTGCTCATCAATGGAAACTTTGATGAATTGAATCGCCGCTTGATGGAAATTCAGCACGACTTTGAAGCCGGCAAACTAACGGATGTCGACCTGCTGAAGAACTACCGACGCTTTCACGCGAAGCTAAGTCCAGAAGCTGTGGCAAAGCTGGACGAATGGGTCGCCTACTCACCAGATTCCTATATTGCCCACTTGGCTCGCGGCGAGTATCTGAAAAATAAGGGGCTCGATATAAGAGGAGTGAAATATGTGTCGCAGACTCCCCCTGAAAATCTGGAAGGGGCCAAGGAATACTATGCGCAGGCAAAAGTAGAGCTGGAAAAGTCTTTGCCGCTAACCTCAAAGCCATACTTCAGCGTGTATGAGCTTCTGGATTTGTCGATGCACAATAAAAATAACCGCGAAGAGGCATTGAACTATCTTGAACGTGCCAATCAAATGGCCCCTGACAACAGCCTGGTCCGGGATCGCTACATGGTGTCACTTACGCCACGCTGGGGCGGATCGTACAAAGATGAAGATGCATTCATCCTCAGATGCATAGAGGAAGGAGTCCCGTCTAATGTGATTACTCAGTTGAAGGCGATTGCTTTGAACGACCTCGGGGACACGTTGCTGGGAAACCACCACAAGCCGCAGGATTACAGGCCTCTCCTTGTTGAAGCACTGAAGCTCGGCGCTCAGTCCGGTTCCTATTTCAGCAAAGATTGGATTGCCACTTCCTGGCGCAATATCTGCTTCCCGTCTACAGTCCCATCTCCAGTTCAGGATTACTGCAATTAACGCCTTGAAGGAGCCAGTCGCAGCTGACCGTTGACCGACGGCTTTTCGGCAACGAATCAAAGCGGGTGAACTTCCGCTTTTGGCACCTTGGAGCCATTCAGAATCGACTGCTCACAGTCCTGGCCAAATTCACTCTCGTTGCCATTTTGTAGGCGCTAACCTCGGCCAACTTGCGGCCGCGCAGCTTTCCGTTGACCATCACACAGTCACCACGACTGGGAATCTCGCGTGAGCACACCTCAACTTGCCGGCACCGCACCGCGTTCTGAACTGACCGTGCGCGGGCTGATCATCGGCATCGCCATCACGCTGGTGTTCACCGCAGCCAACGTGTTCTTCGGGCTCAAGGCGGGCCTGACTTTCGCCACCTCGATCCCGGCGGCGGTGATTTCGATGGCGATCCTGCGCGGCTTCAAGAATGCGACGATGCAGGAGAACAACATCGTGCAGACCGTCGCCTCGGCGGCGGGCACCTTGTCGGCGATCATCTTCGTGCTGCCCGGCCTGGTGATGATCGGCTGGTGGAACGGCTTTCCCTACTGGACCTCGCTGGCGATCTGCGCGCTCGGCGGCATCCTCGGCGTGATGGATTCGATCCCGCTGCGCCGCGCGCTGGTGACCAATTCCGATCTGCCGTACCCGGAAGGCGTGGCCTGCGCCGAGGTGTTGAAGGTCGGCGCGGAAGTCGAGGGCGAAAATGCCGGCGATGTCGAACAGACCGGCAGGGCCGGCCTGCTGGCGGTGCTCGGCGGCACCATCGTCTCGGCGGCGTTCGCGGTGGTGGTCGCGACCAAAATCTTCGCCAGCGATGTCGCGCAGTATTTCCGCCTTGGCGAGCGCGGCGCAGTCAGCGGCTACGATTTCAGTTTGTCGTTCGCGCTGTTCGCGGTCGGCCACCTGGTCGGGCTGTGGGTCGGTGTCGCCATGCTGCTGGGCGCGTTGATCGCCTGGGGTTGGGCGGTGCCGCATTACACGCTGCTGGCGCCGGCTGTTGGCGCGGCGGCGGACGTGGCGCAGGCAGCGTGGAGCACGAAAGTACGGTTTCTCGGCGCCGGCACCATCGGCGTCGCGGCGATCTGGACGCTGGCGAAACTGGTCAAGCCAGTGGTCAGCGGCCTGGCTTCGGCGATGGCGGCCGCGCGCGTGCGCAAATCCGGACAGGCGGCGACGCTGGCGCGTGTCGAACAGGATATTCCGATCGGCATCGTCGGCCTCATCACGCTCGCCTGCTTGATTCCAATCGCCTGGCTGCTGGGCGATTTCAGCATCAGCAGCGGGCTGGGCTCGCAGCTGTGGCCGCTGGTGATCTGCGGCCTGGTGTTCGTGGTGCTGATGAGCTTCTTCGTGTCGGCGGTGTGCGGCTACATGGCCGGGCTGATTGGCTCGTCGAACAGCCCTCTGTCGGGCGTCGGCATCCTGGTCGTGATCGTCGCCGCGCTGCTGCTGGTGGCTGGCGTGCAGGCGCATCTTCCCGTCACATCCGGCAAGGCACTGGTGGCGTTCGCGCTGTTCATCACCTCGGTGGTGTTTGCGGTGGCGACCATCGCCAACAATAATTTGCAGGATCTCAAGACCGGCCAACTGGTCGACGCGACGCCATGGAAACAGCAGGTCGCGTTGATCGTCGGCGTGCTCGCGGGCGCGGTGATCATTCCGCCGATCCTCGATCTGCTGAACAAGGCTTACGGTTTTGCCGGCATGCCCGGCGTCGATCCCGCGCGTGCACTGGCCGCGCCACAGGCGGCGCTGATCTCGGCGCTGGCGCAGGGCGTGATCCAGAATAATCTCGACTGGAGCCTGATCGGCCTCGGCGCCGCCATCGGCGGCGGCATCATCGTGCTGGACGAAATCCTCGGACGCAGCGGCAAGCCCGCGCGCCTGCCGCCACTGGCGGTGGGCCTGGGCATCTACCTGCCGACTTCGACCGTGCTGATGATCGTGGTCGGCGCGGTCGCCGGCTGGGTTTACGACCGTCGCGCCGAACGCGCGGCAAAACCCGAAGCGGTCAAGCAGCTCGGCGTGCTGCTGGCCTCCGGCATGATTGTCGGCGAGAGCCTGATCGGCGTGGTGATCGCGGCGATCGTGGTGTTCTCCGGCAAGGCTTTCCCGCTGGCGCTGGTCGGCCCCGGCTTCGACCGCGTCGCGATCTGGATCGGCGGCAGCGCCTTCGCCATCAGCATCGTCGTGCTCTACCGCTGGATCAGCCGGATGGGACGCGCCGCAAACCGAGCCAACCCTTGATCGCGGCAATCGTCAACGGCAGCGCGCCGAACACGATGAACACCACGTCGCCGGGCATGCGCAGCCATTCGAGCAGGCGCGCGGTTTCGCTGCCGGTGTAGGCCAGACTGCGCGCATGCCAGTAGCCGTGCTGGATCACGTCCCACATTTGCAGCACGCCGCCGGGGAACAGGCTGAACACGACCATCAGCGCCAGGCCGATGTTGGTGCCGAAGAAGCTGACCTTGATGTACTTCTCGATGCCGGGCCAGCGCGCCTCGTCGCTGGTCTGGCGCAGCACCAGCACCATCAGCGCGATCGCCAGCATGCCGAACACGCCCATCATCGCGGCATGGCCGTGGTTGGGCGTGAGGATGGTGCCGACCTCGTAGTAACTGACGATCGGCAGATTGATCAGGAAGCCGAACATGCCGGCGCCGACGAAGTTCCAGAAGCCGACCGCCATCAGGTAGTAGAACGTCCACTTGTGCGGAATGGCGACATCCTTGCCGCAGACATCGCACTGGCCGCGGGTGGTGCGCACGAAATCCCAGGCGTCCAGCGTCAGCAGGGTCAGCGGCACCACCTCGAGCACCGAGAACAGCGCCGACAGCGCCATGTTGAACTGGGTGTGGCCGGTGAAATACCAGTGGTGGCCGGTGCCGACCAGGCCGCCGAGAAAGTACAGGATCGCGTCGAGATAGATCACCCGCAGCGCAGTGTTGCGCCGGGTCAGGCCGAGCTGGAAAAACACCAGCGCGACGATAGTGGTGGCGAAAAACTCGAAGAAGCCCTCGACCCACAGGTGGATGATCCAGAAGCGCCAGGTGTCGACCACGGTGTAGTTGGTCCTGGCGCCGTAGAACAGCGCGGGAATGTAGAACACCGGAATCGCCAGCGCCGCCCACAGGAATGCGCGCGCAATCGGCCGCGCCGCGGCGTTGGCGATCTTGCCGGGCCGCGCCAGCCACCCGAGCAGGACGAACCAGGCCAGCAGACCGACCACCAGCAGGTACTGCCAGAAGCGGCCGATCTCGAGATATTCCCAGCCCTGGTCACCAAGCCAGAACCACCAGCGCCCGAGCAGTCCGGACATGCCGGCCCATTCGCCCAGCAGGCTGGCGCCGATCACCACCACGAACGCGGCGAACAGCAGATTGACGCACGGCACCAGCGCGCGCGGTTCGTCGCTGCGCAGAGAGCGGCCGAGAAACAATGCAGCGGCAACGTAGGCGGTGGCGATCCAGAAAATTGCAGTCTGCAAGTGCCAGGTGCGCAGCAGGTTGCTGGGGAACAGCAGGCTCAGCGGCAGCCCGTAGAAATTGCCGGGCTCGGCGCGATAATGCGCGGTGGCCGCACCGACCAGCGTCTGCATCAGGAACAGCAACGCCACCACCACGAAGAATTTCACCAGCGCACGCTGTCCTGGACTGGCCAGTCCAGGGATCAGATGCGGATGCACATGGCGGCCGCGGCTGACCCAACCGAGGTAATCGAACTTGCCGAAGGCCAGCAGCACGGTGGCTATGCCCGCCAGCAACACGACCAGGCTCAGCGCGCTCCACAGCAGCGCGCCGGCGGCCGGCACATTGCCAACATCGGGGTCGTACGGGAAATTATTGGTGTAGGAATATTTTTCGCCCGGGCGATCAGCGACCGAAGCCCACGCCGCCCACGTCACAAACGCGGTGAACTGGCGCAATTCTTCGGAATCGGTAATCAGGTTGGGCTTGAGACCGCCGTTGCGCGAAGAATCCTGGAAATAATTCTGCCAGTAGTCGATCTGCTGACGAAACGCATCCGACTCCGGCGCGGTCAGATGCAGCGTATCGCTGGCGGCGTCATAGCGGTTGGCCTTGAGCAACGCCGCCACTTCGCCGCGCACGCCGGCCCGCTGCTGCGGTGTCAGCGCTGCCAGTGCCGCACCGTATTTCTGCTGTGCCAGCGCCGCTGCCGTGTATTCACCGATACGGTGCAGCGCTTCGGCGGAGAAGTCCGGCCCGAGATAGGCACCGTGGCCCCAGATGCTGCCGTTGTCCATCAGGCCGTACTTGAGAAACACCTCCTGACCGTGACGGATGTCGGCGCCGGTGTACACGGTTGCGCCCTGCGCATCGACCACCTGCGCCGGAATCGGCGGGGCGTTGTCATAGGCCAGCGTGGTGATGGCGATCAATCCGGCAAAACCGACCACGATCACGATCAGGATGGTGCGCAACCACCACGGTGAAAGTTCCGGGTCGTCCGGCGTCAACGGTTGTGCGGCTT
>JBOICK010000055.1:0-7656 GCA_050739895.1 Stenotrophobium sp. | reverse complement strand
CTGCTCACCACGGCCGACGGCCGAGAGCTGATTGATTTTGTCTGTACGTGGGGGCCGGCGATCCACGGGCACAACCACCCGAAAATCCGCACGGCCATTGCCACCGCGCTGGAGAACGGCACGTCGTTCGGCACACCGAACCCCTATGAGGTGGAGATGGCCGAGCTGATCGTGAAGTTCTTCCCGTCGATTCAGAAGGTCCGCATGTGCAACAGCGGCACCGAGGCGACGATGTCGGCGATCCGCCTCGCGCGCGGCTTCAGCGGCCGCGACAAGCTGATCAAGTTCGAGGGCTGCTATCACGGCCACGCCGATGGCCTGCTGGTCAAAGCCGGCTCCGGCGCGCTGACCTTCGGCGTGCCGACTTCGCCCGGTGTGCCCGCCGATGTCGCGCGCCACACGCTCACCGCGGCCTTCAACGATCTCGCCAGCGTCGCCAAGCTGTTCAACGCCAACCGCGACGGCGTCGCCTGCGTCATCGTCGAGCCGGTCGCCGGCAACATGAACTGCGTGCCGCCCGCGCCGGGCTTTCTGCAGGGCCTGCGCGAGCTGTGCACACAGCACGGCGCGTTGCTGATTTTCGACGAGGTGATGACCGGCTTCCGCGTGCATCCGCGCGGCGCAGCCGGCCTCTATGGCATCACGCCGGACCTGACCACGCTGGGCAAGATCATCGGCGGCGGCATGCCGGTCGGCGCCTTTGGTGGGCGCCGCGAGGTGATGCAGAAGCTCGCGCCGCTCGGCCCGGTCTACCAGGCCGGTACGCTGTCCGGCAATCCGCTGGCAATGTCGGCGGGACTGGCGACTCTGCGCAAACTCGACGACGTGATGCTCTACGCGCGGCTTGAGGCTGCGACGACGAAACTGCTCGATGGCCTCAAGGCGGCAGCGCAGGACGCCGGCGTTGCGTTCACGACAACGCAGGTCGGCAGCATGTTCGGGCTCTACTTCGGCAACGGCCCGATCCGCGGCTACGCCGACGTAATGGCCTGCGACGCCAACGTATTCAAGCAATTTTTCCACGGCATGCTGGAGCGCGGCGTGTATCTGGCGCCTTCGGCTTACGAGGCGGGCTTTGTCAGCACCAAGCATGGCGAAGCGGAAATCGCTGCGACAGTCGCGGCGGCGCGCGAGGCGTTCAAGCTGTGTAAATCAGCCTGAAGCAGCAAAAAGCCGTCACCCGCTATCGCGATAGACTGATATTCTATTGTTATATTTTAATTATAAAATTAACTATTATTTAATATTAAATAACAATCCTCATGCCAACCAGCAGCACAGCGGGTGAGGATTTCACGGATGGCACATGGCTGAAAACACACGCTTCATCTCCAAGCTGCGCGCCAATCTCAACAAGGGCGATTCCTGGCTGACGCGCGACATCGGCAGCCTGTTCAGCGCCGGCGCGCTCAAGGGCGATGCGCTGGAGGAACTGGAAACGCGTCTGCTGATGGCCGACGCCGGTGTCGAGGCGACGGGCTGGCTGATCGAGCGCCTGCAGAACGAGGTCAACGCCGGCCGCATCAAGAACGAAAAGCAGTTGCGCGCGGCGCTGAAAAAATCGCTGGTGGAACTGCTGGCGCCGGTGAGCAAACCGCTGACGATTCCGCCATTCATCAAGCCTTACATTTTGTTTGTCGCAGGCGTCAACGGCGTCGGCAAAACCACCACCATCGGCAAGCTGGCGCTGCGCCTGAAGAAGGAAGGCAAGAGCGTGCTGCTGGCCGCCGGCGACACTTTCCGCGCCGCCGCCGTGCAGCAACTGGAAACCTGGGCCGGGCGCGCCGGTGTTCCAATTTTGTCGCAGGGCGAAGGCGCGGATTCGGCCAGCGTGATTTATGACGCAGTGCAATCGGCCAAGGCGCGCGGCATCGACGTTGTCATCGCCGACACCGCCGGTCGCCTGCACACGCAGTCGCACCTGATGGAAGAACTGCGCAAGATCAAGCGCGTGGTGCAGAAGCACGATCCCTACGCGCCGCACGAGGTGATGCTGGTAGTGGACGCCACCACCGGCGGCAACGCGCTGGTGCAGGCGCTGCAGTTCCACGAAGCGATCGGCCTCACCGGCATCAGCATCACCAAGTTGGACGGCACCGCCAAGGGCGGTATCCTGCTGGCCATCGCGCGGCGCCTGGCACTGCCGGTGCGCTTCGTCGGCCTCGGCGAAGGCGTCGAGGATCTGGAGCCTTTCGACGCAGCAGCATATGCGGATGCACTGATTGGCGATTAGACGGAGACGCAGCAGCCGATGACCGACATCATCCAGTTCCAGCGCGTCAGCCACCGTTATGCGGGTGGACAGGACGTGCTCAGCGATATCCAGTTCTCGCTGGCGCAGGGCGAAATGGCGTTCCTCACCGGCGCCAGCGGCGCGGGCAAATCGACGATCCTGCGGCTGGTGGCGCTGCTGGCGCGGACCACGCGCGGGCAGGTCACGGTGGACGGCCAGAATCTCGCCACGCTCAAGCCGCGGCAGGTGCCGGCGTTCCGCCAGCGGCTTGGCCTGATTTTCCAGAACTTCAATTTGCTGCACGACCGCACCGTGTTCGACAACGTCGCGCTGCCGCTGGTGATCCGCGGCTTTGCGCATCGCGATCTCGCGCGCCAGGTACGCGCGGCGCTGGACCAGGTCGGCCTGCTCAACAAGGAACACATTCACCCGCTGTTCCTGTCCGGCGGCGAGCAGCAGCGCGTCGGCATTGCCCGCGCGGTAGTCACCAAGCCCGACCTGCTGCTGGCCGACGAGCCGACCGGCAACCTCGACCCGGAGATGGCGCAGGAAGTGATGAAGATTTTCGAGCGCTTCAACGCGGTCGGCGTCAGCGTGCTGGTGGCGACGCACGCGATCGACCTGATCAGCCGGCTGCCGCACCGCATCGTGCATCTCGAACACGGCCGCATCAGCGCGCACCGCCCCACCGCCGCCTCGCACCTGGGAGACACGCAGCATGGCGCGCAATGACCGCGGCGACCGGCCGATGTCGTGGCCGGCGCGCAAGCTGCAGGAACACGCGCGCGTGTTCTTCTTCTCGCTGGGCAAGCTCTGGGTCAACCCGTTCGGCAGCCTGCTGACCGCCGTGGTTATCGGCATCACGCTGTCGCTGCCGGCGGGCCTGCACGTGATGCTCGGCAATCTCAGTGGACTGAGCTCGTCGTGGGAAGGCGCGATGCAGGTTTCGCTGTTCCTCAAGGACACGGTCAGCGACGAGCGCGGCGCGGCGCTGGTGCGCGAGATCGAGACCCGGCCCGGCGTGAAGCAGGCGCAGTATATTTCCCGCGAACAGGCGCTTTCGGAGTTCCGCAAGCTGTCCGGCTTCGGCACGGCGTTGGATACGCTGGACACCAATCCGCTACCCTCGGTCATCACCGTCACGCCGCGCAAGGACCAGACCGAGGCACAAGTCACCGCGCTGTACGACGCGCTGGCCAAGTTGCCGGAAGTCGACCTGGCCAAGGTCGACCAGAAATGGCTGGAACGGCTTTACGCCATCATCCAGATCATCCAGCGCGGCGTAACGGTGGTCGCTGCATTGCTGGGCTTGGCGGTGGTGGTCACGGTCGGCAATATCGTCCGCCTCGACATCCAGGCGCGGCGCGAGGAGATCGAGGTGATGAAGCTGATCGGCGCCCCCGACAGCTTCATCCGCCGGCCATTTCTCTATACCGGTTTCTGGTACGGACTGGCCGGCGGCATCGTCGCCATCATCTTCGTCTGGAGCGGCGTGCTGGCGGTCAGCGGCCCGGTCGCGCACCTCGCCGGCCTGTACCAGAGCAATTACAGCCTCTCCGGTCCCAGCTTCCTGACCTGCCTGGCCATCCTCGGCGGCGGCATCCTGCTCGGCTGGCTCGGCGCCTTCTGGACCGTGTCCCGGCATTTGCATGACATAGAGCCTGGATAGGCGTCAGCGGTTAAGCGGCTGCACCGGGGTGTCAGTCAGAAATTCAGTGCCCAAAATGATTACCATGCCTGTGACCATCCACGCGCTATTTGCAATTTCTTTTGCATTCTCGGCATACCACTCATTCAGGTTCGCGGCTGCATTGCGCAAACCAAACAGTAAAGTGCATCGTTATTGGCAAGCGCGCAGCACGGTAATTCTCCGCACGCTTCAGATCGGCATGCCTTTGATGGCAGTAGCGCTTGGAATTGGCGTGGTTGGGAACGTCCTGTTAGCCTTTAAAAATCTCAAGTAAATAATAACAATATCAAGGATATTGTCTGGAATGCTGGCGGCTTCCGGCTTGGAACTTTCCCATTCTTTAGCACTCCAACCATCTGACTGCTAAAATGTCCGCCATGGGAGAAAACAAGATGACCTCTGCGATTGCCCTGCGCCGGCCGATGCCAATGCCGATGTTGCCGCTGACCGGCAGCCTCGACGCTTACATGGCTTCGGTTGGACGGATTCCGCTGCTTGATGCCGAGCAGGAACGCCAGCTTGCCCGCGAACTGCACGACCAGAGCAATCTGGGCGCGGCGCAGACGCTGGTGCTGTCCAACCTGCGCTTCGTGGTCCACATCGCCCGCGGCTACATGGGCTACGGCCTGCCGCTGGCCGACCTCATTCAAGAGGGCAACATTGGCCTGATGAAGGCGGTCAAGCGCTTCGACCCGGATGTCGGCGTGCGCCTGATTTCCTTCGCCGTGCACTGGGTCAAGGCCGAGATCCACGAGTACATCCTCAAGAACTGGCGCATCGTCAAGATCGCCACCACCAAGGCGCAGCGCAAGCTGTTCTTCAACCTGCGCTCCTCGCACAAGCGCCTGGGCTGGATGAACCGCGCCGAGGTCGATGCCATCGCCGCCGATCTCAAGGTCAAGCCCGAGGAAGTGATGCAGATGGAATCGCGCTTGGGCAGCCACGACGTGTCCTTCAGCGCCACGCCTGCGGATGGCGAAGATTCCTACGTGCCCGAGGACTACCTGGTCTCGCAGAACGACAGCTACGCCGCTCTCGAAAACGCCGAGTGGCAGGACCAGCGCGAGCAGAAGATGAACACCGCGCTGTCCGGGCTCAACGAGCGCGAGCGCGACATCCTCAACCGCCGCTGGCTGAATGATGACAGCAAGGCCGGGCTGCAGGAACTCGCCGACGAGTATGGCGTTTCCGCCGAGCGTATCCGCCAGATCGAATCGGCGGCGATGAAGAAAATGCGCAAGGCTATCGAGGCCTGAAGCAGCTAGACCTGAAAAAGCCCGGCAGTGCCGGGCTTTTTTATTTCTTTGGCTCGGGCTGCGCCGTTGATGCGGCCGCTGCATCGGCCTGCGGCGACGCCAGGCCCTGCACGGTGGTGTCGGCCTGCAACGGATTGATGGCGCTGCGCGCGGCATGGCCGATCAGCTTGTTGCCAATGCTGATGCCCGCGTAGACCCCGTCGGAAATGGCGTCATGGATACGCCGTACCTGCCGCGTGGTATCGCGCGTCGCCGGGATATTTTCCAGGATGGTGAAAGGGATGCTTGCGATGCCCTTGTGGATCGCACGCACGGTGGCCGTGCCGCCGTGCACCGCGCCCTCCGCCACCGCCTGCGCCGCCGCCAGTTGCTCGCGCGCCTCGGCGACACGGCGTATTTCCTCGCTGCGGATATGGAGACGATCCTGCAGCCGGGCCACCGACGGCACGCGCAGTGCGGCTCTCGCAAGGACCCCCAGTGCGAGCAGCAGCAGGAATCCGCTAAGGCTAGCCACCCACATGCTGCCGCACCTCGGCCTTGACGTGAAACAGTGCCAACTGCTCGAGCATCATGCTGCGCGTGCGCTTGTAAACGATGCGCCGGACCATGCCTGGCGCGAGGCTGCCGGCGACGCCGGCGAACCACGATTCCTTGCGCGCCAGTTCCATCGGATTAAGGATCTCGACGGTAAGCAGCATGGCTTTCTTGTCGGCCAGTTCCCTTTTCAGGTCGGCCGGCTGCGCGCCCAGCTCCACCAGCAACGCGACATTGGCGGATTCCAGGCGCCGCAGTTTTGCAAGCAGCACAAAACTCCAGGCCAGGACACCGATGACCAGCAGCAGGTTGACGGCCAGCAACAGATGCAGAGGATTCATGTCGAATTACCTTGAATTCAATGGACCGGCAAGTTCGCCCAGCCGCGCCACGGCTGGAAACGAACTGATCTCGCGCGGCGGCTGTGTGGTATCGGGATGGCTGATCGCGACCACCTGGCCGATGCCATACTCCCGCGCGGCGTGCAGCACCGGCAGGCTGTCATCCACGAACAGCGTCCGCGCCGGATCAAACGGATACTGTGCCTGCAGGCATTGCCAGAAACGCAAATCTTCCTTGGGCGCACCGTAATCATGCGAGCAAACGATACGATCGAACATGGCCGCAAGGCCAGTGTGCTCCAGTTTCAGCGACCAACTGTCACGATGCGCGTTGGTCGCCAGCCACAGCGGCCGGCCGCTGGCACGCACCGCGTGCAGGAATTCCACCGCGCCGGTCAGTGGCCCGATCCGGTGGCGCGTCTCGCGCTTGAGCGCGGCCAGGTCGAGCCCGGTCTGCGCGCTCCAGTAGTCGGTGCTGTACCACGGCAGCGTGTGCTGCACGGCGAGGAATTTCGGTTCCAGATCACGCTGCGACTGCTCCAGTGTCAACTCGTGCAGGCGCGCATAACGTTCGGGCACCAGTTCGCGCCAGAAATAATTGTCGTAGGCCAGGTCGAGGATGGTGCCGTCCATGTCGAGCAGGACGGTGTCCACGGCAGACCAGTCAATGATCGGGTTCGACATTGTTAATGATAGAGACCGATGCGGCGTAAAGCGCCACCCGCTATGTGCTTGGTGCAGAAATAATTTGTGTATATTTATATAATAAATTTATTATTATTAAATATTATATAACGAATCTTCTACTGCTTCCGGGAGAGCGGGTGATATCAGGCTCAGATTTGTACCTGTGAAAAATCATGTGCGTGTGCATGCTGCCCGGCAGGCCGGGCGCTGTCGTCGCGCAGCAGCTGGCAGGTGCGCATGCCGGCGCCGGCGCCGGCATCAAGTTCCTCGCCAATATCCGACAGGAACAGTACCTGTGCTGCCGGCAGCCCGATCTGCTGCAGGATTGCACGGTAGGAATCCGCCTCACGCTTGCCGCCGACCCGCGTGTCGAAGTAACCGGAGAACAGCGGCGTGAGATCGCCAAAATCGGTGTGGCCGAAAATCAGTTTCTGCGCCTCCACCGATCCCGAGGAATAGACGTAGAGACTCAGGCCCTGCGTATGCCAGCGCCGCAGGGATTCGGGTGTATCGGGATAGACGTGGCCCTTGAGCGCGCCGGAGGCATAGCCGATGCGCCAGACCATTCCCTGCAACGCCTTGAGCGACGTGGATTTGCGGTCCTGCACGATCCACTGCTCCAGCACGTCGGCGGCGCCATCCAGCGTCAGCGTATGACCCGCCTCGCGTTCGACTTCCTGTAGCTGCAGCTGCACTTCCTCATCGCCCGCGTGTTCGTGCAGAAAACCACGAAGGTGCGCTTTGGCGTAGGGAAACAGCGTCTGGTGCACGAAAGCGATCGAGGAGGTGGTCCCTTCGATGTCGGTGAGAATTGCCTTGATCATGTGTTCCTCTAAGCCATCCTTGGCGGATTGTTCCCGTCCGGCCATCCGTGGCCGGGCGTTCGCCGGGGCGAGTGTCCACCGGACACTCGCC
>JBOICK010000054.1:0-59671 GCA_050739895.1 Stenotrophobium sp. | reverse complement strand
TTAGAAAAGGTGTCAACCTCAGGCAGGACGGGTCACAGCAAAGAAAAAGGCCCGGTGCCAATGGCACCGGGCCTTTTAACGTTGACGTTCTGTAAATCTTTGTAGAAGAGTTACGGCGTAATAATATTTCCTGAGGTGCAGAGTTCATCGACTTGCATGGCGTCGCCGACATCCGCGGATACCACCGGAGGAGTTAACGAGATGTCGGCGCGATCGTAAGGCTTGGTGGCCTGCACGCCGATGAACGCATTGGTGACGCCTGCGACATTGGCGCCGATCAATGCAATCTGAGTTTCAGAGACAGTGATGGTCTCCTGGGCGACCTTATTCAAATAGGTTGTGACTATGACATTGCCCAGAACCGCAGCGGTGACTGTTCCGGCCGGAAACTGAACGGCAAAGACCGCATAACCGCCTGGTGCAACCGTGCTGTTTGGAGGCAGTTGAACGGTCTGTGTGACAGTGTCAACCGCACCCAGGGCACCTGCGGTCAAGGCAAATGTTGAATACGTATCCAGATTTCCGTCAATCGCCAAATCGGCATTGTTGACGGCGTTGAGCAGGCCCGTTGCGGTATTGGCGCCAAGGCTGTTCAACGGGGCGGTCAGTGTGCCGACCACGCCGTTGACGCTGTAGTAAGTCGTCGTGCCATATTGGGATTGCGCGGATTCGGTGCAGATGAAGTGTCCGTTAACCGCCGTTCCACCATTGGTTATAGTGGTTGACGCTGTGCCGTTGTTGGGGAAAGTCGACCCAGTGCCGCCGCTTCCGCCAGTGACTGGGCCTGTGCCATTGCCGTTGGGTCCTCCGCCAGCACCACCGAAGCCCGGGCCGTTCGCATCACAGCCTGATAACGCAGCCACTGCCAGTATTGCGCAGGCTATGGTTGTTTTTCGAAATGCAATCGTACTCATGATATGAACTCCATTACGTCGTATGGGTCGCGGATTAATTCAGGATGCGCAATTCGACGCGGCGATTCAACTCGCGTCCGTCTGCGGTTTTATTGCTGGCGATGGGGTTGGCCTTGCCATAGCCCTTCACAGTCATCTGGGAGTCGGGGATGCCCGCCTTGACCAGATAATCCTTCACCGCCTGTGCGCGTCCTTGCGACAATTTCTCGTTGTACTTGACTGATCCGACCGAGTCGGTATAACCCGCGACTTCCACATTCATGTCCGGATACTTTTTCAACAGTCCTGCAGCGTAATTCAAGATAGTCTCGCCATCCGGCATGATGCGGGTCTTGTTGAACTCAAAATGCAGGCCTTTAAGCGAGATGACCTTGCCCAGAGGGCAGCCGTCGCCGTCCACGCGCGTATGGGGCGGGGTGTTGGGGCACTTGTCGGCAGAGTCGACGACGCCGTCGCCATCTGAGTCCTTGAGCCCGGTGTCTTCATGTACGACCTTGACCACGGTGATGGTTTGCGGAGCAGGAGGCGGCGTGTTGTGCGTCACTGTCAGCGGGATTTCCAGGCCGAGTCCGATGCGGATGTCCCTGGGATGGTTGTTCCAGCCATCATAGACATATCGCGCTTCAGCACGGATTTGGGCCGGGAAGCTGTCGCTCAATGGTCCTGTGACAAAACCCGCGCCGGCGTTGGCGTACCAGGAATAGTCGTCCTTGTTGACCGGGTAGACATCATTGCGATCACCGCCGGCACCGATCAGGACGAACGGCGTGAAGCTGCTGCGGTCGCCTAAGGCATAGGTCAGGTCAAGGCCGACGCCTTGACGATAAAAATCAGTGCCGCCGTTCCGGCCGGTTTCAAAAGTGTCAAAGAAGCCGCCCACTTCAATGCCGAACTGATTGGCAAATTGATAACCGTAAAGAAACTGGCCGCCACTGCCATGCCTGGTGTTCGGGCCACGCCGCTTCTGGGTGACGATGGTGTAAGTGCCCATGCCGGCGAGATAGCTGCTCTCGTGTGAAGTACTCTCGGCCGGTGCAGTCGACGCCGATGAGCCGGCTGCCGGCGCTGATGTATCCGTCGCTGCTGCCGCTGATGAGTCTGCGGCTGGTGCCGAAGCTTCTGGCGCCGGAGCCGATGCATCGGCAGCTGGTGCTGATGTATCCGTCGCTGCTGCCGCTGATGAGTCTGCGGCTGGTGCCGAAGCCTCTGGCGCCGGAGCCGATGAATCGGCAGCTGGTGTTGATGCGTCCGTGGGCGGCGCAGATGAATCAGCCGATGGAGTGGAGGTGTCGGCAGCCGGAGTTGACGGGGTATTTGCATCCTGTGCCCATACCGCGCTTGAGAGTATTAGCGCCAATATTCCAGGTAACAATAAGCTACGCATGATGCTTCTCCCTAAGTATTGTTAATCGTGCCCTACGAAATCCAGAATGAGCCTAATGCATTTCGGAAGGATATGAAACATATGTACGTTCCATTAAACAAAACTACCTACTCCGTTTGCAGTAGAAGCCATGTCTGAAAAGTTGCCGGCATCGAGATTGTCAAACATGATCGGCATACACTTTATACCCTGGTCATTCAGGCAAAATGCCTGCTGTGCAGGGCTCGTTCGGATAAGCTGCAAGAGGTGCTCGTGTGAAGTGGTTTCCGGTTGTATTTATCGCGATGTGTGCTGGTCTGTGTATATCTGCACAAGCAGGCAGTACCCTGGCCGATCTTGCCGATGGTGTGGTTCCGGGTTTGGGCAACGAACTCGACAGCAGCGCCAACCAGGCAGTCAATGATGTATTCGTGCAGTCTGCGACGCCGGTGCTGCAGGAACTGATCATGCGATCAAGGGCAGAGGCGGTGCGGGCCGGCGTGCAGCCGATTCCGCCGGAGGTGCGCCGGCAACTGGCCGGATTCATTCCAGACTCAATCCTGAATCTTGCGAGATATCGGGTGGAGAGCGGCGGCAGCATGACGCTGCAGGCAGGCGCGATCCAGTACGGCGACGCGCGGGCCATCACGCTGGTGGATGTGGTCGTGCTGAAGAATCAGTTTGATGTGCTGAACAATCCGACGCTGTGGGCGCATGAATTGACGCATGTCGAGCAATATCAGCAGTGGGGCGTGCAGGGCTTTGCCCAGCGCTATTTGCAAAATTATGAGGCGGTCGAGAAAGTCGCTTATGACTCGGCGACGCGCTATGCGGATTGGCTCAAACAAAAAAATGAGCGCAACGCGTCCGCCTGGCATCTGCCGGATGCAAAGCCGCAGTGAGTGGTGCGCGGTTCGCTCTTATTTGACGGTCTGTGTTTTCGCGTCTGGCGCAAGGGTAGTGCCGCCACCCAGCGCCAGTAGCAGTTGCGCGGTGTCCTGATAGCGCTGTGCCTGCGCGCGGACATATCCCAGTTCGGATTTCTGGAACAGGCGCTCGGCGTCGAGCACGGTCAGCACACTGCTGTTGCCGTAGTGGTAACTCTCGCGTGCCAGCGCCAGGTTTTCCTTGGCAGTATCCCGGGCGTTCTGCTGTGCCGCGAGTTGTGCGCTGTCCTGGTCCAGCGCGGTCAGCGCGTCGGCCACCTGACCGAAGGCTTGCAGGATGACCTGCTGATAGCGGGCCGCCGCAGCGTGCATCGCATCCTCGGCGCCACGGCGTTGTGCACGCAAGGTGCCACCGTCGAAAACCGGCGCGGTCAGGCCCGCGACCAGACCCCAGGCTGTGCTGGAGGCGTCGAACAGATGGACCAGCGTCGTGGATTGCTGGCTGGCATTGGTGGTGAGCCTGATTTGCGGATAGAGATTGGAGGTCGCGACGCCTACGGCGGCAGTGGCCGCATGCAACTGCGCCTCGGCGGCAAGAATATCGGGCCGCTGATGGGCCAGTTCAGAAGGCAGGCTCAGCGGCAGGCTTTGCGGCAGATGAAAATCCGACAGCGCGAATTCCGGCGGCGTCCAGTTCGCAGGTGCCTGACCCACCAGCACCGATAGGGCGTGCTGTGCGACGCTGAGTTGCTGATGCAGAGGCGGCAGCAAGGTTTGATCGCTGGCGAATTGGCTCTGCGCGCTGAGCACGTCCACCCGGGTGACGGCGCCTGCCGCGAATGCCGACTGGACCAGCGAGACATTCTTTTCGTCTTCCGCCAGCAGGGCCTGCACCGCTGCAATCTGTGCGCGGGCAGCGGCGCTGGCCAGTGATTGCTGTGCAACGTTACTGGTGAGACTCAGGTAAGCCGCCTGTAACTGAAAGGCGGCGGTGTCCGCCTGCGCCTGCTGCTGCTCAATGGCGCGTGCCGTTCCGCCGGTGTAATCGAGCAGATAACTCACGCTGGGGCCAATGGCAAAATAAGTGAATGGCGGCGGTACGGCGGGGCCACCGAATTCCGCGCCGTATTTCTGTCTGCCGGCGCCGCCATCAAGACTGACTTGCGGATAGCGCGCACCGCTGCTGGCCGTCACCACTTCCCGCGCCTGCGCCAGCGTCGCTTCAGCAGCGGCCAGCGTGTGGTTGCCGGTCAGTGCCTGTTGCATGGTGTTGTTGAGCGCAGGCGATTGGAACAGCGTCCACCAATCCTGTGCAGGGCCGCTGCCTGTCGCCAGGCGCTGGCCGTTATCGCCGCCGAGATGGTTTAGTGGTTCACGGGTGTACGCCTGAACATCCGGCCCTGCGGGCCGCACGTATTGCGGTCCGACGCTGCATGCCGCAAGCAGCACAACGGCGGTCAGCGGCACCAGACATGACGTGAATAGGGAGTCGGTGAATCCTGGAATTCGCGGTTTCATGTTCATTCAATGGCGATCTGGGGTGAGCCTTTCGACGGCAGGGCTTTGCGCACAAAAAACAGCAGGGGCACCGAGAGGACGGTCAGTATCAGCATCAGATGGAAGTCATCGATGTAGGCGATCATCGCCGCCTGGCCGGTGACCTCGGCGTTGAGCGCGACTGTGCCGGCATGCGTGGCCAGTTGTGCCGCAAGCTGCGGGCTGTGCGCAGCGAGGTTGTAAGGACTGATGTGCTCACTGAGGCTGGAGTGTACGGTCTGCGTGTTGCTGATCAGCAGTGCCTGCACCATGGAGATGCCGATGCTGCTGCCGATGTTGCGCATCAGGTTGAACATCGCCGCACCTTCGTCGCGCAGGGTGGGATTGAGCGTGGCGAATGCCATGGTCGCCATCGGTACGTAGGCGATACCGGTGCCGAAACCCTGTACGACACCGGACCAGATCACCGGCCAGCCATCCATCAACAGTGAAAACTGTGTCATCTGCCACAGCGAAATGGCCATCAGGATGAAACCGAAGGCGATGATGCGGCGTGAGTCGATACGCCCGATCAGGCGGCCGACGACCTGCATGGCAATCAGCGTGCCGACGCCGCGTGGTGCGGTGAGATAGCCCGACTGCAGTGCGGTGTAGCCCATCAGGTTTTGCAGCATGGTCGGCAACAGCGCCAGGGTCGCGAACAGCACGATACCGACCATGAAAATCAAAACGGTGCCGGCAAGAAAATTCCGGTCCTTGAACAACTCCGGCCGGATGAAGGGGTGCTCGCTGGTCGCCGAATGCACTGCGAACAGGTAAAACGCCAGCGATGCAACGATCAGTTCCGTCCAGATTTCCCTGGAATTGAACCAGTCCTTGAGCGGGCCGCGATCGAGCATGATCTGCAACGCACCGATCGCAAGGCTGAGCAGGGCAAAGCCGAACATGTCAAAGCGCCTGCGCGTGATTTTGGTTTCCGGCAGGTAGGCGAGGATGCCGAGCACCGCCAGGATGCCGAATGGCACGTTGATGTAAAACACCCAGCGCCAGCTGTAATTGTCGGTCAACCAGCCGCCGATCATCGGCCCCAGCGTCGGTCCCAGCACCACGCCGAAGCCCCAGACCGACATGGCGCGGCCATGGTGCTCGGGCGGGTTGATGTCGAACAGCACGGCTTGCGACATCGGTACCAGCGCCGCGCCACAGAGTCCCTGCATCAGGCGGAACAGCACGATCTCCGGCAATGACTGCGCCATGCCACACAGCGCGGACGAAATCGTGAAGCCGATGATCGAAAACAGGAACAGGCGTTTGCGGCCAAACTGCCCCGAAAGCCAGCCGGTCAGCGGCGTCATGATGGCCGCCGCGACGATGTACGAGGTCAGCACCCAGGTCATCTGATCCTGCGTCGCCGACAGCGAGCCCTGCATGTGCGGCAACGCGACGTTGGCGATGGTGTTGTCGAGCGCCTGCAGTATCGAGGCCAGCATCACCGTGATGGTAATCAGGCCGTGATTCGGTACGCGATCGCCGGCCACTGGCACGGAAACGCTCATTGCGTGCTGGCGGTGTCGTCGGCGCCGGAGCCAAACAGATGGCGGCGATGGCCGGTATCCACTTCGGCGCTGACACTCAGGCCGGAGTGCAGCGGCAGGTCGATATCAGGATTGTCCAGCTCCAGCCGTACCGGCAGGCGTTGCACCACCTTGACCCAGTTGCCGGTCGCGTTTTCAGGCGGCAGCGCCGAGAACTGCGAGCCGGTGCCCGGCGCCACACTGCTGACATGCGCCTTGAAGCGCTTGCCCGGATAGGCATCAATCTCGATGGTCGCCGGTTGCTTGGGCCGCATGTAGGCCATCTGATCTTCCTTGAAGTTCGCTTCCACCCATACGTCATGGGTCGAGATCAGCGCAAACACCGGGCTGGCGGCATTGATGTGATCGCCCACCTGTAGTTGTTCAACCTTGGTGACGATGCCGTCGCTGGGGGCATGAATGACGGTGTAAGTCAGGTTGAGCTTGGCACTGTCCAGCTCGGCCTGTGCCAGCTTGACCGCCGGGTGATGATCAGGGTCCATGCGTGGGTCGCCGCCGAGTATCGCGAGGATACTGGCCAGCTGTTGTTGCGCCGCGCTGACATGCTGGCGCGCGGCGTCTAGCGCATGCTGCGACTGATCATATTGCGCCTGCGAGCTGATGCCCGAAGCCAGCAGATGTTTCTGCCGCGTATTTTCCTTTTGCTGGTAGGCCAGGGTTTCCTGTGCGGAATGCAGGTCTGCAAGATATTGGCCGTAGGTGGATTTGCCGGCTTCGATTTGCAGGCGCGAGGTGCCGAGCTTGGCTTCGGCCTGGGCCACGGCGATCTGGTAAGGCCGCGGGTCGAGCTTGAACAGCACATCGCCGCGGTGCACGCGCTGGTTGTCGTGTACATCAATTTCTGTGACTTGTCCGGCGATATTGCTGCTGATCGAGGTTTGTGCGGCCTGCAGATAGGCATCATCGGTAGACATGTAACGGCCACCGGTAATCCAGACATAGAGCACGCCAACGGCGACGATAAGCACCCCGCCTATCATCAACGGCAGTCTCAACTGCTTTTTGCGCGAGTCGTCGCTGTTGCCGGAAGAGGGTAGGGGCGAGGGTGGGGAATTATCTGCTTCACTCATGTCTAGCCTTGGTGTTCCGGTTGTTACGTGTTCTGGTGGCGCGGGATTTGATGGCTTCGGCTTCGCTGGGAACCAGCGCGGCGAGCGTGTCGTGGACCCGTGTCAGCAGGCTCATCAACTGCTCGTGCTCGGCATCGGACAGGTCGATCAGCGCCTGCGCACGCGCGGCGTCAGCAATCTTCCAGATCCGGCGCAGCACTGGCGCGGCGGGCTTGCACAGATGCAAACGGCGTGCGCGCCGGTCGTCCGGATCGGGCCGGCGTTCGAGCCAGCCGTCGCTCTCCATGCGGTCGAGAATGCGCACCAGGGTCATCGGGTCTGTGCCGGACAGTTCGGCCAGCTGCACCTGGCTGATGCCGGCATTGCGCTGCACATGCACCAGCACCTTGCATTGCGCCAGCGTCAGATTGAGCCCTGCGGACTGTCGCTCGAAATTTTTCGAGGAGAGCCGCGAAACGTCGCGGAGCAGGAAGCCAAAGCTGCGCAATTTATCCATCGTTATTTCTGATAATGATAACGAAAAATATAATATCATATGATATTAAAATTGCAAAGGGACCTTATGGCTGGTGTCCCGGATGGCTGCCTTGCTGGCATGTGCGGCGCCACCGTCCGCGGTATAAAGTCGGCTAAACCAGTGAAACAGGCCGCACTCATGGCAGCAAGCAATATCATCCAGCCGGCACATCGCATCGAGGCGCACCGCGCAACCGTTGGCGACGGCCTGGCCATACGCCGTGCATTACCGACGGTGCAGCGGCGCATGATCGGGGCCTGGTGCTTCCTCGATCACATCGGGCCGGCGGCGATGGCGAGCGGGCCGGGCCTGCGTGTCGGGCCGCATCCTCATATCGGATTGCAGACCGTGACCTGGCTGCTCGAAGGCGAGATATTGCATCGGGACAGCCTGGGGACCGTGCAGAACATCCGGCCAGGCCAGTTGAACCTGATGACATCCGGTCGCGGCATTTCGCATTCCGAGGAATCGCCCGCTGCACGGCCGCCGTTGCTGCATGGCGCACAGTTGTGGATCGCGCTGCCGGACCACCAGCGGTACTGCGAACCGGGATTCGCGCATCACGCAGGTTTGCCGCTGATCGAACGCGGAGCGCTGCGCATGACACTGCTGGCAGGTGAGTTCGAAGGTGAGCGCTCGCCCGCGCAGATCTACACCCCTTTGGTCGGGCTGGATATCAATGCAACGTCGGCGCTGCAGGCAGTGCTGACGCTGCGGCCGGATTTTGAATATGGCGCGTTGGTTCTGGAAGGCGAAGTGCGGTTAGGCGAAGAGTCTTTACAACCCGGCACGTTGCTGTACCTGCCGCCGCAGCGGGATCAGCTTGCGTTGAAGACCACCGCTGCCGCACGTCTGCTGCTGCTCGGCGGGGCGCCGTTTGCCGAGGGCATCCTGATGTGGTGGAACTTCGTCGGCCGCAGCAAGGACGAGATCGTGCAGGCGACGCGCGACTGGAATGCCGGGCGGAACTTCGGCGAAGTGCAGGGCTATGACGGCGCGCGATTGGTCGCGCCGATGCCGCCTTGGGCGGCTTGACTGGAAATCAGCTGGCCGCGGCCAGCAGCTTGCGTGACTCGGCCTCGTCACGTTTCGATTTCTGTTTGAGTCCTTCGACCAGTGCTTTTTCCAGCTTGCCGCCGATCAGCGGCACCGAGCAGCTGACCTCCCATTTCAGGGTATTGCTGCAACCCTGACCCTCATCCTGCAACTGCAGTGAACAGCGCACGGTGATGGGAGAACTGCTCTCGACCTTGACGGTGCCGGTTTTCTGCAGCAGATCCCATTGCACGGTTTGCATCACGTTGGCACGGACCGGCACCAGCTTCTTGGCAAAATCAGGCACGTCCATGTCCGGTTTGTCCGAATAACTGATGCGCATGCGTGCCAGTTTCGCGTCCAGGGTATGTTCGATGAGCTTGATCTCCTCGCGTCCCAGTGCGGTGTATTTGGTGCGCAGGAAATCGGGATTGGTGAACTGCTTGAGGACGAAATCCGCGGTTTGGTCGAAATGATGTTTTTCGGTGAAGGTCTGCACGAATTTTTCTCCGTTTTATAAGGCGGCGCGAGCGGCATTGGCCGCGATCAGTTTTGACCAGTTCGGCAGCAGTTCCGCCGGGAAATCATGGCCCATGCCCGGAATCAGTTCCAGTCGCGCGCCTCCAATCAGCCGCGCGCAGCGCTGTCCGGCGGCCGGGCGCACCAGCGGGTCGGCGAGCCCGTGGATGATCTGGGTCGGCGCCTTGATCGCGGGCAGCAGCGTCTCGAAGCTGCCGGTCGCGAGTATTGCGTGGGTCTGTCGCAGCAGGCCGCCGGGGCGGAAGGCGCGGTCGTAGGCGCGCGTGGCATTCGCCAGCCGTGTGTCGTGCGGTGTCGGGTAGCCAGGACTGCCGATCAGGCGAAAAGTCTCGGCGCTGCGGCGGATCATTGCCTCGCGCGAACGGTCGCGGATGCCGATGCCGGACATGCGCAGCAATATCGGCAGTTTCGGTCCGGGCAGCCGCGGCGAATTGGTGGTGGACATGATCGAGGTCAGGCTTTTCACGCGCTCTGGATGCCGCGCCGCGGTGATCTGCGCAATCATGCCGCCCATCGATGCGCCGGCGATGTGAAAGCGCGTAATGCCCAGCGCATCCATCAGCTCGACGGCATCCTTGGCCATGTCGTGCAGCGTGTAGTTGGCGTGGATTTTCATGCCGAGGTGCGCGCGCAGGAAATCTCTTTGCAGGTGGATGTGTAGGCCACGGTTGGCATCGCCGGACAGGCCGATGTCGCGGTTGTCGAAACGGATCACCCGGAAACCCCGCGCAACCAGATCGCTACACAGCGCTTCCGGCCATTGGATCAACTGACCGCCGAGACCCATCACCAGCAGCAGCGGCTCGCCTTGTGCCGGCCCGGCTTCCTCCCAGGCGATGGCGAGGCCATTGGCATCGGCAGTGCCCGCGCGCCAACCCAGCGGCGCTGCGCTATCCACGCAGGAATTCCGCGATTTCCTTGATCGCCGCGTCGGCGGCTTTCAACATGCCTGCGTGCAGCTGGAACACATGCCAGAGGCCGTCAAAGCGTCGCAGTTTCACATCCACGCCGGCAGTGCGCGCCTTTTCCGCAAACCGATCGGAATCGCTGAGCAGGATCTCGTCGCTGCCGACCTGGATCAGCATGCGCGGCAGGCCGTGCAGGTCGGCGAACAATGGCGAGCAGGCCGGGTGATCGTGCGGCAGTGTGCCGCAGTATTGGCGGGTACTCGTCACCGCCCAGGTGCGGTGAAGCATCGGATCGAGTGCGGCATTGCGGGTAAAACTTTCTCCCGACATCGTCATGTCGGTCCACGGCGACAACAGCACCAGCGCAGCGGGCGCCGGCAGCCCGGCATCGCGGATCGCCAGCGCTGTTGCCAGCGCCAGCCCGCCACCGGCGGAATCGCCGGCAATACTGATTTTTCGCGGATCATGGCCCTGATCCAGCAGCCAGCGATAGGCGCTCAGCGCATCTTCCAGCGCGGCCGGGTGCGGGTGCTCCGGCGCCAGCCGGTAGTCGAGCGCATAGACGCTGGCGCGTGCCGCTTTTGCCAGATGCGCGGTGAGCGCACGGTGTGTTTTCGGCGAGCCCAGCACGTAGGCGCCGCCATGCAGATAGAGGATCACCGCATCGCCCTCGGTGGCAATGTTGTGCACGCGCTCGGCCGGAACTATGCCCATGCTCAGGGCCGCGACCCGGGTGCCGCGCGGTGTCAGCGCCAGCCCGGTGAATCCGCGCACCCAGGCGCGCTGGAAGCCGAGCGGCAGCGGCAGTGCGAAAACCGGCTTGAGGCAGCAACGGACGATGCCTCGAAGAATTGTCTGCATCATTTCTGAGACCTGATGTTGATGGTGAAACGGGAACAGGTTGGCCGCGACTGTGCCCGCTCGCGTCGCGCAGTGCAATGGCAGAAATACATCCTTGCGGCGTCACCCGCTGTGGCTACGGCGGTGAGCGGTAATGTTTTAATATATAAAATTAATAATAATATATTATATAATATATAACAAACGTTTACGACTTTCTGCATGCAGCGGGACAGCTGCGATCCGGCGATGGCTCAGGAATCGCCGGAGCACCGGCAGCATGCTGTCCTGGCCCGGTGTCGCGGCGACGGGTGCGCACGCACGGCGTCACCGGATCTATCGCTGCAGCGGCTGGCGCGTCAGAGCATCTCCAGCGCCAGCGCCACCGCTTCGCCGCCGCCGATACACAGGGTCGCGACGCCGCGCCTGCCGCCGGTTTTCTTCAGCGCGCCGATCAGCGTGGTGACGATGCGCGCGCCGGACGCGCCGATCGGGTGGCCGAGCGCGCAGGCGCCGCCATGTATGTTGACCTTCTTGTGATCGAGCTGGTGCTCTTTCATCGCCGCCATCGCGACAACCGCGAAGGCTTCGTTGATTTCCCACAAATCCACCTCGCCGGCTTTCCAGCCAGCTTTGGCCAGGACGCTTGAGATGGCGGTGACCGGAGCGATGGTGAACTCCGCCGGCAGGCGCGAGTGGCTGGCATGGGCAATGATTTTCGCCAGCGGCCTGAGACCGCGTCTGGCGGCTTCGCTTTGTGCCATCAGCACCACAGCGGCGGCGCCGTCGGAAATCGAGCTTGAAGTGGCGGCGGTGATGGTGCCGTCTTTCCTGAATGCGGGCTTGAGCGTCGGGATTTTCTCCGGCTTGCCCTTGGCAGGCTGCTCATCCTTGTCGATTTTTTCGACGCCAGTTTTGCCCTGGATTTCGACCGGCACGATCTCGAAGGTGAAGCTGCCGTCCTCGTTGGCGCGCTTGGCGCGGGCCAGGGATTCTATGGCGAAGTCGTCCTGCTGCTTGCGCGTGAAGCCGTATTTCTCGACCGTGCGTTCGGCGAACACGCCCATCGCGGTGCCGCGCTCGTAGGCGTCTTCCAGTCCGTCCAGCGCCATGTGGTCGTAAACCGTGCCATGGCCATAGCGGTAGCCGCCGCGGGCCTTGGTCAGCAGGAAGGGTGCGTTGGTCATGCTTTCCATGCCGCCGGCGACCATCACGGTATTGGTGCCGGCTTTGAGCAGGTCCTGTGCCAGCATGATGGCCTTCATGCCGCTGCCGCACATCTTGTTGATGGTGGTGGCGCCGGCCGCGTCCGGCAGGCCGGCGCCGCGCGCAGCCTGGCGTGCCGGCGCCTGGCCCTGGCCTGCGGGCAGGCAGTTGCCCATGATCACTTCGTCGACATCGCCCGGCTTCAGGCCGCTGCGTTCCACCGCGGCTTTGATCGTGGCCGCACCCAGCTGGCTGGCGGTAAACGGCGTCAGCATGCCGAGCATGCCGCCCATGGGCGTGCGGGCGATGGAGACGATGACGATGGGATCGCTGGATGTCATGGAAAATTCCGGTCAGAGAGTATGGAAGCGGCGCGTATTGTAGGCCGTGCCGGCGGCGCGGTCAGCCGCAGGGCTCTGGTGGATTCTGCCTGCGCGTTTTGCCGGCATGCCGCGGTAACATGGTGCTGTGTTCCAGGCTCATCGTTTCCGAGGGCGCCATGCCGGTTTTTTCGCACGTCGAGTTCGATGCTCACGAGATCGTGGCATTCCGCAATGATGCGGCCAGCGGCCTGCGCGCGATTATCGCCGTGCACAACACGCGACTCGGCAAGAGCCTCGGCGGTTGCCGCATGTGGCCATATGCGAGCGAGGACGAGGCGCTGACCGATGTGCTGCGGCTTTCGCGCGGCATGACCTACAAGGCCGCGCTGGCGGGTCTGCCGCAGGGCGGCGGCAAGAGCGTCATCATCGGCGATCCGCGCAATGGCAAGACCCCGCAGTTGATGCAGGCAATGGGTCGTTTCGTCGACACACTCAACGGCGCATACATCGTCGCCGAGGATTCAGGCACCAGCGTCGCCGACATGCGCGAGATGGCCCGCTACACGCGCCATGTCGGCGGTCTGGCCGATGCCACGGCGCTGGCCGCAGGGCGCAGCGGCGATCCGTCGCCGGCGACCGCACTGGGGGTGTTCATCGGCCTCAAGGCGACGGTGAAAGCCGCGCTTGGCCGCGATGATCTGCGTGGTTTGAAGGTCGCTATACAAGGAGTCGGCAACGTCGGCTACCGGCTGGCAGCGCATCTGCACGAGGCAGGCGCGCGGCTATGGGTCACGGATGTCCACGCGCCCGCGGTCGAGCGCTGCGTGCTTGAGTTCGGCGCCGTCGCCTCCGGCATGGATGAAATTTATGATCTTGATGCGGACGTATTCGCGCCTTGCGCGTTGGGCGCGACGCTCAACAGCGTCACCATTCCAAGACTGCGCGTCCGCGCGATTGCCGGTGCCGCCAATAACCAGCTGGCGCGGCCGGAACACGGCGTGGCGCTGATGCAGCGCGACATCCTTTACGCACCGGACTACTGCATCAATGCCGGCGGCATCATCGATATTCACTACGAGGGACCGGGTTACGACGAGCAGACGGTGCATGCGCATCTGCGGCGTATTGGCGGTACGCTCGGTGAAATTTATGCGCGTGCGAAATCCGAAAAACGGCCCACCGGCGAGATCGCCGACCGCATGGCCGAAGAGCGTTTCAGGAAATGAGCGTGCTGGCAGCCGAGGTCGGCGCGATCCTGCTGCGGCGCGGCGAATCTCTCGCCGTCGCCGAATCCTGCACCGGCGGCCTGATCGCCAAGCGGGTCACCGACGTTGCCGGCAGTTCCGGCTGGTTCGACTGCGGACTGGTGACCTACTCCAACCGTGCCAAGCAGCAGTTGCTCGGCGTGCCCGATGCGGTGCTGGCCAGCGATGGTGCGGTCAGCCTGGCGACAGTGCGGGCGATGGTGCAGGGCGTGCTGCGCGGCAGTCCGGCGAACTGGGGCATCGCCGTCACCGGCATCGCCGGACCCGATGGCGGCTCACGCAACAAGCCGGTCGGTACGGTCTGGCTCAGTTGGCAGCGGCGCGGATTCGAGGCCGAGGCACAGCGCTTCCAGTTTGCGGGCAACCGCGAACAGGTCCGCGAGCAGGCTGCGCAAACCGCACTGGAGCAACTGCTGCGGCGTCTGCGCGATGCTTGAGGGCAAGCCGTTGGCTCAGCGGTTGAGTCCCGGCCGGGCTATGCTTGCTTCCGTGCCGCGGCTGAATCTGTGGGAAAATCGGCCGCGCAATAATTTTTCGCTCGCAAGGCTGTTTTGAGTGCGGCAAAACTCGCACCACAGCAGCGCCTTCGCGCGCGGTTCGCCGCAATTACTGGCATGAATCATTGAGAAAGGGTAACGATACGATGGACGACAATCGCAAAAAAGCACTCGACGCGGCGCTCTCGCAGATCGAGAAGCAGTTCGGCAAGGGCGCAGTGATGCGCATGGGCACCGATGAACGCCCGGATATAGACGTGATCTCCACCGGTTCGCTGACGCTGGATGCTGCGCTCGGTATCGGTGGCGTACCGCGCGGCCGCGTGGTCGAAATCTACGGACCGGAGTCTTCCGGCAAAACCACGTTGACCCTGCACATCGTCGCGCAGGCGCAAAAGCTTGGCGGCGTCGCCGCGTTCATCGACGCCGAACACGCGCTGGATGTGACTTACGCCGAGAAGCTCGGCGTCAACGTCGCCGACCTGCTGATCTCGCAGCCGGATACCGGCGAGCAGGCGCTGGAAATCGTCGACATGCTGGTGCGCTCCAACAGCCTCGACGTGATCGTGATCGACTCGGTCGCCGCGCTGGTGCCGAAGTCCGAAATCGAAGGTGAAATGGGCGAGGCTTCGGTCGGCGTGCAGGCGCGCCTGATGTCGCAGGCGCTGCGCAAGCTCACCGGCAGCATCAACCGTTCCAAGACCACCGTCATCTTCATCAACCAGTTACGCATGAAGATCGGCGCGATGATGCCCGGCCAGAGTCCGGAAACCACCACCGGCGGCAATGCGCTCAAGTTCTACGCCTCGATGCGCCTCGACATCCGCCGCATCGGCGCGGTCAAGAAGGGTGAGGAAGTGATCGGCAACGAGACGCGCGTCAAGGTGGTCAAGAACAAGCTGGCGCCGCCGTTCAAGAAAGTCGTGTTCGAGATCATGTACGGCGAGGGCATCTCGCGCGAAGGCGAGCTGATCGATCTGGGCGTCGAGCACAAGCTGGTCGAGAAATCCGGCGCCTGGTTCGCCTACAAGGGCGACAAGATCGGACAGGGCAAGGACAACTCCAAGTTGTTCCTTCGCGAGCATCCAGAGGTCGCCACCGAACTCGAAGACGCGCTGCGCGCCAAGCTGCTGCCGCCCAAGCCGGCGCGCGCAGGTGCCGAGAAGTAAGCCGCCGCCCGAGCCGTCCAGCGCCCGCGATTCCGCGTTGCGGGCGCTGGGCCGGCGCGAACACAGTGCCGCTCAGCTCAAGCGCAAGCTGGCGGCTCGCGGTTATGACGAAGACACTGCCGCGACAACCGTGGACGATCTCGCCGGACGCGGCTGGCAGTCCGATTCCCGTTACGCTGAAATGCTGGTGCGCAGCCGCATCAGCCAGGGTTACGGCAGGCTGTATATCGAAGGCGAACTGCATGTCGCCGGCGTGCCGGACGCCGACGCCAGCGCGGCGCTGGACGCGGCCGATTGTGATTGGGCGCAACTCGCCGCCGGGACCCACGCGCGTAAATTCGGTGCTGCGCCGCAGAACCTTGCCGAGCGTCACAGGCAGTACCGCTATCTGGCCGGCCGCGGATTTACTTCAGAACAAATCCGCGCAGCGATGAAAGGCGCAGCGCCGGAAGAGGATTGAACTGGACTTGCGGTCACGCGGAATGTTCCGACAACAGATATCCCGCTGAGCCAGAACACGCCACCCGCTGTTGCCGCCTGTCCGGAAATATTGTTATATATTATATATTATAAACATAATATATAGATAAAATAAAACAAACTCTAAACCTCACTCATGACAGCGGACGATCTTTATTGCTGTCTGAGCCAAGCCGGCAAGGCGCGCACGTCCTCGATCAGCGCCCGCGCGCCAGATTCGCGCAGCCGGGTGGTGTCATGCACGCCGCAGGTCACGCCGATGCAGGGCATGCCGATGGCGCGCGCCATTTCCATGTCGTATTCGGTGTCGCCGATCATCAGCGCATCGGCCGGCGTCAGCGCTTCTTCTTCCAACAACTCGGAAAGCATCAGCGGGTTCGGCTTGGACGCAGTCTCGTCGGCGCAGCGGCTCGACGACAGCATCACCTGCAGCGCCGCATGATGGCGCAGCGAACGACGCAGTCCGGCGCGGCTCTTGCCGGTGGCGATGGCAATGCGATGGCCGCTGCCATACAAATCTTTCACGGCATCAAGTGCGCCCGCGAACAGCGGCGCCTCACCCGCGCCCTCGGCCAGCCAGTGCGCGCGATAGCTGTCCAGCAATCCGCGCAGATGTTGCAATTCAATTTCGGGATAAAGCCGGCCCAGTGCTTCGTTGAGTCCCAAACCGATCAATTCGCGGATCGACTGGTCCGAACGCGGCGGCAGGTTCAATGCGCTGATCGCGCGCTGCATCGCGCCGACGATCATGGCGGCGGAATCTGCAAGCGTCCCATCCCAATCGAAAATCAGCAGCGAATATTGATTCGCACTCATCTCGGCCTGCGTGCCCGTGCCACTGGCGCCAACGGCCCCTGCCGGTTGAGCTGGTCCAGCACCGCGCGCAGTTCGTCGCCCATCGGCGCATTGATCAGCAGCTTGGGGAAGTCGCCATCCCTGGGCAGCGCCAGCAGGTGCGAGTGCAGGAACATGCGCTTGAGGCCCAGCGCCTTGATGAATTTCTGACTGTCGCGGTCACCATATTTGGTGTCACCTGCGACCGGGTGGCCGAGCGACAGCGCATGCACGCGAATCTGGTGCGTGCGTCCGGAGAAAATCTGCACCTCGCACAGTGTCGCGTCGCGATAGCGTGCCTTGGGCGAGAAGCGCGACTTCGCCGGCTTGCCATCGTCGTCGATCTCGACCATGCGCTCGCCGCTCTCAAGCCGGTTGCTGATCAGGGCGGAATCGACATCGCGATCCTCGCCGCGCCAGCGACCGACCAGCAGTGCGAAATAGCGCTTCTCGGTCAAGCCTTCCTTGAGTGCCCGCTGTGCGCGCAGCAGGGCAGGGCGCGATTTGGCCAGCAACAGCACGCCGCTGGTGTCGCGATCCAGCCGGTGGCACAGCTCAATGAAATCGAAGCGGTTCATCGCACGCGCCGCTTCGATCACGCCATACGGCACGCCGCTGCCGCCGTGCGCCGCCAGGCCGGCCGGCTTGTTGATCGCCACGTAATCCGCATCTTCATGGATGATGGATTCGCGCAGCTTGTTGAGTACTTTGTCGGGCGGCCGCACCGCTTCGCCTTTCTCGGCCATGCGTACCGGCGGAATGCGGATTTCCTCGCCCAGCGCCAGCTTGCGCTCCGGCTTGATGCGGCCGCCATCGACCCGCACCTGTCCTGAGCGCAGCAACTGGTAAACATGCGACTTGGGAACGCCAGGCATCTGTTTCAGAAGGAAATTATCGATGCGCTGGCCTTCTTCCTTGTCGGTGACCTTAACCCGGCGCACTTCATGGCGATTCTGTGTCAAAATATGTCACTCAGGATTAAATACCGGAGAATTTCCGTTGCCGCGCAAGCGGTTGCGGAGATAGCGGCGGCAAGCGACCGCAGTGCAAATTGTAACAGCTTGCCGTCCAGAACCCTTTCTTGAGCCCGCTGCGCCGCAGCGGGCACCTGACAACCGGCGTTCCCGTTCAGCGGGTGATCACTAAAGACCGGCGCATCGCGCCGCCACATAAATCTCCCCGTCGGATGGTTGAGCGCACAACATGAGATACATGAAAAATGAAACGCATCTTGATCAACGCCACGCAGCGCGAAGAGCTGCGCGTGGCGATCGTGGACGGCCAGAAATTATTTGACCTCGATATCGAAATCGCCAGCCGCGAGCAGAAAAAATCCAATATTTACAAGGGAAAGATCACCAGGGTCGAGCCTTCGCTGGAAGCCTGCTTCGTCGAATACGGCGCTGAGCGCCACGGCTTTTTGCCGATCAAGGAAATCGCCCGCAGCTATTTCAAAACCGGCTCCGGCAATCTGCGCGAACAGATCCAGGAGGGCACCGAGGTCATCGTCCAGGTCGAGAAGGAGGAGCGCGGCAACAAGGGCGCGGCGCTGACCACTTTTGTCTCACTGGCCGGCCGCTACCTGGTGCTGATGCCGAACAATCCGCGCGCCGGCGGCGTCTCGCGCCGCGCCGAGGGCGAGGAGCGCGAAGAAGCCAAGGAAGCGCTGTCGCAACTGAAAATCGCCGACAGCATGGGCGTGATCGTGCGTTCCAACGGTGTCGGCCGCACCGCCGAAGAATTGCAGTGGGACGCCAACTATCTGGCTGAAATCTGGACCGCGATCGAGAACGCCTCGAACGAACGCGCCGCGCCGTTCCTGATCTACCAGGAAAACAACATCATCCTGCGCGCCTTGCGCGACTACCTGCGCCCGGACATCGGCGAGGTGATGATCGACAATCCGGAGATTTACGAGCAGGCGCGCCAGCACATGGAGCATGTGATGCCGCAGCACCTGTCGCGGCTCAAGCTCTACAGTGACGAGACGCCGCTGTTCACCCGCTTCCAGATCGAGAGCCAGATCGAGAGCGCGCACGAGCGCCAGGTGCGCCTGCCGTCCGGCGGCAGCATCGTCATCGACCACACCGAAGCGCTGACCGCGATTGACATCAACTCCGCCAAGGCCACCGGCGGACGCGACATCGAGGAGACCGCGCTCAACACCAATCTTGAAGCCGCCGATGAAATCGCGCGCCAGTTGCGCCTGCGCGATCTTGGTGGACTGATCGTCATCGACTTCATCGACATGAACTCGCAGAAGAACCAGCGCGAAGTCGAAAAGCGCCTGGAGCAGGCCAGCGAGATCGATCGCGCGCGCATCCAGGTCGGTCGCCTGTCGCGCTTCGGCCTGATGGAACTGTCACGTCAGCGCCTGCGCCCCAGCCTTGGCGAGCACACCCAGATTCCCTGCCCGCGCTGCTCCGGCCGCGGCCAGATCCGCTCGGTCGAGTCGATGGCGCTGTCGATCCTGCGCCTGATCGAGGAAGATGCGATGAAGGAGCGCACCGGCCGCGTTGTCGCCCAGTTGCCGATTGACGTCGGCACTTTCCTGCTCAACGAGAAGCGCGCCCAGGTGCGCGAGATCGAGGCGCGCTGCCGCATCACGGTGACGCTGGTGCCCAACTCCAGCCTGCACTCGCCGCATTACGAAATTCGCCGCATCCGCGCCGATCATCTCGGGCAGGACAACAACAGCAGCATCAGCTATACGCTGGCGCAGGATTTCGACGCCGAGGCCAAGGAGGAAATTCCTGCGGCCGGCACCATCGTCACGCGCGCCATCGCCGAGCCGGCGGTGAAGCAGATTATTCCCGCGACGCCGGCGCCGGTGGTGGTTCAGCAGGTGCCGGTGATGCAGCCGGTGGCGACCGAAAGCATCTGGACAAAACTGTTGCGCTGGCTCGGCTTCGGGCCGCGCAAGGAACCGGCCGCGCTGTCGCCGCCGGCCGCGCAGCGCCGCGCTCAGCAGCAGCGCCGCGATAACGGGCGCGACAACAATCGCAATCCGCAACAGCGCCGCGAATCACAGCGCCGCGAGGGCCGTGATGGCCGCGGCAACCAGCAAGCACAGCGCCCGCAGAATCCGCAGCGGCAGCAGCAGAACCAGCAGAAGCGTGAGGAACGGCCACCGCAGAGCCAGCAGAACGCCCAGAGGCAGCCACAGAACCCGCAGCGGCCGCCACAGAATCCGCAGCGGCAGCAGCAGAACCAGCAGAAGCGTGAGGAACGGCCGCAGCAACAGGAAAACCGCGCCGAGCAGCGGCCGGTTGAGGTTGCCGGCAACGATATCGGCAACGCTCCCCAGACCGAACGCAATGGTGAAGAGCGTGATGTGCACGGCGGCGGACGCAGCCTGCGCGGTCGTCGCAATCGCCGTGGCCGCGGCCGTGGTGGTCGCGAAGGCCAGCAGGGCGAGAATACGTCCGACACAGAACGCGCTGAAGCGCCTGTCGCACAGCAGGATGCATCGAACCTGGAGCAGGTCTCACACGCCGAGCCGGTTGAACGCCAGATTGCAGACACCTACAGCGATAAGCCGGAAAGCACCGGATTCGCTGCGCGCAACGTCGAGGCTGCTGCACCCCTCAGCGACGCACCCGCGCAGAGCATCGCGCCACCGCGCCGCGAAGCACCGGAACCTTCGACATTGTTTCGTCCGGTCGCACCCGCGGCCGACTACATCGTGCAGGAAGCCAAGCCTGCGCCGGAAATCAAGCCGGAGCCGCCGCACGAAACCCCGGCACCGGCGCCTGACGTGGTTGCGCCTCCGGCACCGCCGAGTCCAGCTGCAGAATCCGCGCCCGCTGTCTCGAATCCCCAGGAAGCTGCTCACCACTAAGCAGGTACCCGCATGGACATCACGATCTTCGGCTCGGGTTACGTAGGACTGGTTACCGCTACCTGCTTTGCCGATGCCGGCAATGATGTGGTCTGCGTGGACGTGGATGCCAAACGCGTCGAGACGCTGCGTCGAGGCGAGTGCCCGTTCTACGAACCGGGCCTCGCCGAGATGGTGAAGCTCAACCATGCCGAAGGGCGCCTGCATTTCACCACCGATGCCGCTGAGGGCGTGAAGCACGGTCTCTACCAGTTCATTGCCGTCGGCACGCCACCGGGCGAGGATGGTTCCGCCGACCTCAAGTATGTGCTGCAGGTCGCGCGTACCATCGGCGAGCACGCCGACGATTATCGGGTCGTCATCACCAAGTCGACGGTGCCGGTCGGCACCTGCGACAAGGTACGCGCGGAGTTGAAGGCGGCGCTGGCAGAACGCAAGTCGCAGGTCGAGTTCGACGTGGTGTCGAATCCCGAATTCCTCAAGGAAGGCGCGGCGATTGCGGACTTCACCCGCCCCGACCGCATCGTCATCGGCACCGACAGCACAAAAGCTGAAAAGCTGATGCGCGATCTCTACGAGCCGTTCAATCACAACCATGACCGCCTGATCGCGATGGACATCCGCTCCTCGGAGCTGACCAAGTACGCAGCCAACGCGCTGCTCGCGACCAAGATCAGTTTCATGAACGAGCTGGCGAATGTTGCCGAGCACGTTGGTGCGGATATCGAGCATGTGCGCGTCGGCATCGGTTCCGATCCGCGCATCGGTTATCACTTCATCTATCCGGGTTGCGGCTACGGCGGCTCATGCTTCCCCAAGGATGTGAAGGCGCTGGTGCACACTGCTGCAGCGGCGGGCGTCAAGCCCAGCATCCTGATGGCGGTGGAGGAAGTGAACGAGCGCCAGAAGACGGTGCTGTTCGCACGCATCCAGTCGCACTTCGGCAACACGCTCAGGGGCAAGACCATTGCGCTCTGGGGCTTGTCGTTCAAGCCCAAGACGGACGACATCCGCGAAGCGACCAGCCGCGTGCTGATGGAAGCACTGTGGGTTGCGGGCGTGACAGTGAAAGCCTATGACCCGGTCGCCATGCACGAAACCGGCAAAGCCTATGGCAGCCGCATCGATCTCAAACTCTGCGACACCGCCGAGCAGGCCGTGGACGGTGCGGACGCGCTGGTGATCGTCACCGAGTGGAAGCAGTTCCGCAGTCCGAATTTTGCGCGCGTCGCCAAGCTGCTCAAGCAGCCGGTGATTTTCGACGGCCGCAATCTCTATGACCCGGAGTTCATGAAGCGCATCGGCTTCACCTATTTCAGCATTGGCCGTCAGCCGGTCAGCGCCGAGCATGCGGAAGCGGCTTGAAGCCTCACCCGCTGTCCGCGATTGGCTGTCAGGAATTGTTTATAAATATACAATTATTTATAAATTAATATATATTTAATAACAAATAAATCTTGCTGCTAAACCACAGCGGATGGCAAGTATCAGCGGCTCAGCAGCGCTGCGACCGCCTGTAAATCTTCTTCGGTATCGACGCCGCGCGGCGGCGGTGTATCGGTGATGCCCATGCGGACGCGCAGACCATTCGCCAGCGCGCGCAACTGCTCCAGCGCCTCGCAATCCTCCAGCGCCGCCGCCGGCAGAGCGCTGAAGCGCGACAGTGCCGCCACGCGATAGGCGTAAAGCCCGATGTGGCGAAACGCCAAGCCTTCCGGCAGTTGCGGCTGGTCGCGCGTGGCGCCGCTGCGCTTCCACGGAATCGGCGCGCGCGAGAAATACAGCGCGTTGCCTGACGCATCCATCACCACTTTCACAATATTGGGATTGAGCCAGTCCTCGACGCTGTGAATCGCGTGGCACAGACTGGCGATGTGCGCATCCGCGTCCGCCGCCAGCAATTCGGCCGCCTGGCGAATCAGCGCCGGCGGCATCAGCGGCTCGTCGCCCTGCAGATTCACCACGATGCTGTTTTTGCTCCAGCACGCAGCCGCGGCAATCTCGTGGATGCGATCGGTGCCGGAATTGTGGCTGGTCGCGGTCATGCGCACGTCGGCGCCAAAGGCCCTGCAGGCATCGAGCACCTGCGCATCGTCGGTGGCGATGATGACCTCATCGGCACCGCTGCGGCGTGCCGCCTCCCACGTATAACGCACCATCGGCTTGCCGCCGATTTCGCGCAGCACCTTGCGTGGCAGGCGCGTCGAGCCCAGCCGCGCCGGGATCACGACCTTGAAAGCGGTCACTTGCGCAGCTCGTCGTCGGTCAGCGTCCGCGCTTCTTCTTCCAGCATCACCGGGATGCCATCGCGCACCGGGTAAGCCAGGCGCGAGGCCTTGCACCACAGCTCCTGCTTGTCGGCGTGCCACTGCAGCGGCGCCTTGGTCACCGGGCAGACCAGAATATCGAGCAAGCGTGTATCCATTTTTCTTACCGCCTGAGGCCTTCGCACAATTTTCGCACAAGCGCGGTGCCATTGGCGTCGAGTTGCGCCGTCACCGGAACATAGACCCAATGGCGCTGCGCAAAGCCGCGGCACTTCACCGCATCTTTCTCTGTCATCAGCAGCGGCAGGGTGTCGCCAAATTGCAGGTCGGCCAGCGTATAGGCGTGATGATCGGCAAAGGCATGCGGAATCACCTCGATCCCGAACGACCGCAACTGTTCAAAGAACCGCGCCGGGCGACCAATGCCGGCCACCGCATGCACACGCTGCCCGACATAGGCAGACAAAGCCTGGGCGCGGCCGCCGAATGACATGACCGTTGTCATTGCCAGCATCATGTCGGCATGCGCACGGCCTGCGTCGCGCCAGCCGCCGCCGTTGACAATCGTGCAATCCACTTCCCGCAGCCGCGCGGGTGGCTCGCGCAAGGGGCCGGCCGGCAGCAGCGCGCCGTTGCCAAGGCCGCGCGCGGCATCAACCACGCAGAATTCCAGATCGCGCGCCAGCCGGTAGTGCTGCAATCCGTCGTCGGCGACCACGACATCAACATGATGATGCGCTAGCAATTCGTGCGCGGCGGCGACGCGGTCCGGCGCCACCATCACCGGCACGCCCAAGCGCCGCGCCATCAACAGAGGTTCGTCGCCGCACAGTGCCACATCGGCATCTGCGGTGACTTCATAGGGATATTCCGGTGCATGGCCGCCATAGCCGCGGCTGACGATGCCCGGCGAAAAGCCCCACTCGCGCAATTGTTCCACCAGCCAGATCACGAACGGCGTCTTGCCGGTGCCGCCGACGCTGATATTGCCGACCATGATCACCGGCACCGGCAGCTTCGCCGCCGCCGCGCTCAGTCGCCTGCGGCGCCATGCGGCGATCAGGCCATACAGCGCCGCCAACGGTCGCAGCAGCCAGGGCGCCGGCCGCGCGGCATACCAGCGGTTTTCAAGCCACTTTTTCAGAAGCCTGTTCCTCGAACTGCAGGCGATACAGCGCGGCGTAGCCGCCGCCTTTCTCCAGCAACTCCGCATGCGTGCCGGATTCGACGATGCAGCCGTCCTGCATCACCACGATGCGATCCGCATGCTGCACCGTCGACAGGCGGTGTGCGATGACCAGCGTCGTGCGGCCGATGACCAGCTTTTCCAGCGCGGCCTGGATGTAACGCTCGGACTCGGTATCCAGCGCCGAGGTCGCTTCGTCGAGAATCAGGATCGGTGCATCCTTGAGCAGCGCGCGCGCGATGGCGATGCGCTGGCGCTGGCCGCCGGACAGCATCACGCCGTTCTGGCCCAGCGGCGTATCCATACCCTGCGGCAACTTCTCGATGAAATCCCAGGCATACGCCGAGCGTGCGGCCTCGATGATCCTGTCCGGCGGTGGCATCGGGTCGAGGCCATAGGCAATGTTCTGAGCGACGGTGGCGTCGAACAGCCGAACCTGCTGATCCACCAGCGCGATCTGGTCGCGCAGCCGCGCCAGCGGATACTCGCGGATATCGTGTCCATCGAGGCGGATCTCGCCACTCGCAGCGTCGTAAAAGCGCGGCAACAAAGTCAGCAGCGTCGATTTGCCGCTGCCCGATTTGCCGACGACCGCTACTGTCTGGCCGGGATCGATCCGGAACGAAACGCCGCGCAGGGCATCCGGCAATTCATCGCGATAGCGGAAATGCACGTCGCGGTATTCGATCTGTCCACGCGCGCGCGTCAGCGCGCGATCGCCACCGGCCGGCTCCACCGGTTGCGCCAGCAAGTCGAAAATATCCGCGCCCGCCACCACCGCGCGCTGCATGCGCTCGTTGACGCCGCCGAGGTTCTTGATCGGGTTCATCAGGCCCAGCATCGCGCCCATGAACGAGACGAATGTTCCCGGGCTGATTTTCGCCAGCATCTCAGGCTGCGTCGCGAAATAGATGATCGCCGCCACCGCCCAGGCGGCGATGAACTGCACCAGCGCGGCGCTGCCTGCGGAGGTGGCCACCACCTTCATCGACAGGAAACGGTTGTGCTCGTTGATGCGCTTGAATTCCTGTGCCTCGAATTTTTGGCCGTTGTGAATCTTGACGACACGCTGCGCGCCGATGGTCTCTTCGGCGGCCTGCGTCACATCGCCCACCGAGCGCTGGATGCGCTGGCTGATGTGGCGGAAACGGCGGCTGACGTAGCGCACGATCATCGCGATGATCGGTCCGACCACCACGCAGAACATCGACAACTGCCAATTCACATAGAACATCCAGGCCAGCAGGCCGGCGGCGGTAAGGCCATCCCTGAAAATCGAGGTCAGCGACGTCGTCGTCGCTTCCGCAACCTGCTCGACGTTATAGGTCAGGCGCGCCACCATCTGGCCGGAACTGTTCTGGTCGTAGAATTTCGACGGCATTTTCAGCAGATGATTGAACACCTGCCCTCGCAGGTCCGTCACCACCCGCCGTCCGACCCAGGACATGCTGTAGGTGGACATGAAGCCGGAGATGCCGCGCAGGATGAACAGGCCGACGATCGCCAGCGGGATCGAGTGTGAAAACGCCATGCTCTTGGCGACAAAACTTTTGTCCAGCAGCGGTTTCACCAGGGCCATGAACGCGGTGTTGGTCGCCGCGTACAGCGCCATGCCCAGCATCGCAGCGAGAAAAATCTTCCAGTGCGGCAGCGCATAGCGCAGCAGGCGGCGGTAAACCGCGAGCGGGGTGTAACCGGGGCGAGGCGTATCCGTCATGATCCGGTGCTTTGCGAGGATGGCGGCAATGTTAGCATTCGGGCCTCGACAAACCACCGATTCGGCGAACATGGCCAAAACGCTATTCGAGAAAATCATCGCCCGCGAAATTCCCGCCAGCATCGTCTACGAGGACGAGCAGTGCGTCGCGTTCAAGGACATCAATCCGGGCGCACCGGTGCATGTGCTGCTGGTGCCGCGTAAACCCATGCCGCGCCTGTGCGACGCCACCGCCGAGGACCAGGCGCTGCTCGGCCATCTGATGCTCACTGCGAGCAAGATCGCTGAACAATCGGGTTGCGGCGAAGCTTTCCGCCTGGTTGTCAATAACGGCGCAGCGGCAGGGCAGTCGGTGTTTCACCTGCATCTGCATATTCTCGGCGGGCGACCGATGAAGTGGCCTCCGGGCTGAGGCCGCGCCAGGAATATTCAGTTGCGGGCATTGCCCGATCCGGTTACACGGGGCCGGATGCTCACCCGCTAACATCAGTCGGCAGGACATCTGTGTTTTTAAATATTTACTTTATTTAAAATAAATCAATAAAATATAACGTCGATACCCGCGTAAAACGATGCAGCGGAACACACTCCGGCGATGGCTGTCAGGGGGTCATCAAACGCCAGCGCCGGATTCACGCGCCGAGTGCGCGTAGCCGGAAATTGCCCGGGGTCAATCCGGTCCAGCGCTTGAAGGCGTGCTGGAACGCGCTCTGCTCGGTATAGCCGAGCATGAACGCGACTTCCGCCAGCGTCGGTTGCGGCTTGCTCAGGTAATGCTCGGCACGCTCGCGGCGAATGCCGTCGAGCACTTCGCGGAACGCACAGTTGTACTGTTCCAGCCGGCGGTGCAGGGTGCGCGAGGAAATTCCCAGCGCAGCGGCCGCATCGGCTGCCGCCGCACGACCGACCACCATGCCCTGGCTCAGCGCCGCCTTGAGCGCGCGCAGGAATTCGGGCTCGTCGGTCAGCCCGCGCAGCAAGGCTTCCGCCTGTGCGCGGATGACTCCGGACATTTCCGCATCGGCCATCATGATCGGTAGTTGCAGGTACGCCGCCGGGAAGCTCAACCGGGTCCGCCTCTGGGCAAAGCGCACGCGGCCGCCGAAGAATTTTTCGTAGAGGCCAGCGTCGCGTGGCCGCGCGAACTGGAAACTGACATCGAAGGGCTTTTCGTCGTGGCCGGTCAGCAGCCGGCCCATCCTGGCGCGGGTGGTCATGATCAACTGCGCCAGTGCCGGCGGCGGGATGGAATCCTCCGGCCAGTCCAGCGGCATCTCCACGGTATTGCCGCGGCGCACCACCAGTGGGCGGCCGATGCCGTGGACCAGACGCACGTAGCGGTCGTACTGCGCCAGCGCCTCAGCCATGTCGGCACAGCACATCAGGATGTAGCCCACCACGCCCAGGTGCCGCGGCTGGATGCTGATGCCGACTTTAAGGCCGAGGTCCGGATCGGCAGTCGCAGCGACGGCGGTTTCCAGCATGGCGAGATATTCGGCGGCCGGCACTTGCGTTGATCCGTTGGCGGCTGTGATTTTTGCTATCCGCTGTGCGGAATACAGCGCGACCGGATCGATGCCCTGGGTGCGCAGGTAGTCCAGGAGCAGGGCGGCATAGCGTCCGGTGACAGCGCCCCAGTTATTTTCGATGAGGCTCATGTGCTCCCCCCGTGGCGCTATTTCGCAATAGTGTGGCACGGTTCGTCAAGACAGCCTGTCTACTGCAGGCCAGTCTATGCAACACGAAACCGGAGGAAATGAACCGGTGATCCAATTCATGCTGGAGGGGTAGCCAATGATTCAAGGGAAGCAGTTTTGTGGTTGCGTTGCCAGCCTGGCGCTGGTGCTGGTGCTCTGGGGCTGCAGCGCGACATCAAATAATTCCGCGTTGACGGCGGGCGGCGCCGCCGATATTCCCTATGCGCCGACGTCCGATACCGATGCTTTCTATCAACAGCCCGAACCTATGCCCGACGTGCCGTCAGGCACGATTCTCAATTCGCGCTCGATTACCTTCGCCCCGCAGGGCGTGCCGTTGCCTGATTCCGCCTGGCAGCTTCAGTACCTCTCGCACGATGCCAACGGCGCGCCCATCGCCGCCATCGCCACCGTGGTAAAACCGCTGATTGCCGCGTTGTCCTCGCCAGCGCCGCTGGTGTCGTATCAGTACGCCGAAGACAGCCTCGGCAGTGCCTGTGCGCCTTCGCATTCGGCGACCGGCAGCACCGCTGACGACAACAACGAGCTCGAACCCTTCGCCTACCTGACCGGTTTGGAAACGCAGGGCTGGACCCTGGTGATTCCCGATCACGAGGGGCCGTATTCGGAATACGCCGCCGGCAAGCTGGCGGGCCAGATCACCCTCGATGGCATCCGCGCGGCGGAGAGCTTCGCGCCGCTGGGTTTGAGCGTGAAGACGCCGGTCGGCATGTGGGGCTATTCGGGCGGCGCCATTGCTACTGCGTGGGCAGCTTCACTGCAGAAGTCCTATGCGCCGGAGCTGAATATCGTCGGCGTCGCCTCGGGCGGTACGCCAGCCGACGTGGCCGGCATCGTCAACAATATCGACACCAATGTCATTGCCAACGCCGCATTCTTTCCCCTGATCCTGTCGGCGGTTGAAGGCGTCAACCGTGCTTATCCGCAATTGGCGACGCCGATTCTCAACGCCAAGGGTCAAGCTGCGTTCGAATCGTTGAAAGACAGTTGTCTGGGCGATCTGGGCAGTAGCACTGCCCCCTCCGGGAAACTAACCGATTACACCACCACACCCGACCCGCTGGATTCCCCCGGCACCAAGGCCGTATTGCCACTGATCACGCTGCCGCAGCCGGCGCCCGTGGTGCCGGTGGCCGATGTGTTCGTCTACCACTCGCAACTCGACGAACTGGTGCCGATTGCCGGCGCCGCCGCGATGGTCAAGGGCTGGTGCGCCGCTGGCGTGCATGTCAGCTATTACGCCGGCGTTACCGGCGACCACATCGTCTTCGATGTCAGCGCCGCGCCGCTGGCGCTGGCCTACCTCGTCAGCCGTTTCAACGGCCTGCCGACGGTGACGCCGCCGGGGACGACGACCTGCAACTGAAATCAGGTCGGCAGCGGTTGCCGCCCGTCTCAGCGCACCGCGAATCGCAGCACGCCGATCAGCTGGCCGCCGTCGGTGAGGGTGCGTACCTGCCATTCGCCTCGGGGATCGGCCGGCATGTTGTGCTTGCAGCTCCAGGCGCGATAACCCTGCTCACGGCCGCCGCTGACGGTAAGCGCGATGCTGTCGAGCGCGACGCCGTTCTGCAGCCAGACCTGGCGGATGCCTTCGTGCAGACCGCGTGGCGCGTGGATCGGCGTCCACGCGCAGAGGCCGGTGCGCGCGTCATTCGCACTGATGTTGTCTAGTGCGGGGCCTGGTATGCGCGTCACCGCATCGACCTCGCGGGTGATCACGCCGTGCTTCATCCATAACGTCGCCGGCGGTATCCATGCGCGCGCCAGCCAGGCACCACAACCCAGCGCAACGGTCAGCCCCAGCAGCAGCAGCCATTGCCGCGGGCGCTGCGCGCCGATGATGCGCGCCAGCGTCGGTGTCGCCAGCAGGGCCGCGGCGACCGCAGCGATCCGCAGGCTTTGCGTGGTGGTCAGCTGCCACAGCATCGGCGCGACGGTCAACGTCGCGACAAACACCGATAGCGCATGCAGCGCCAGGTAGAGTCCGCGGCGCGGCGCGATCTGGCGGTAGTAGATCGGGTCGATCAGCGTGACCAGCGCCGCCAGCGTCAACAGACTGGTGAACACCGCCTGCCCGGAGCGCCAGGTGGTGGTGTAGAAAAAGAACGGCAACGCGAAGAAGAACGTCTCCTGGTGCGCCGACTGCACCGCATAGCGCAGCAGCACCGGCGGCAGTTGCAGATGCAGTCGGGAGCGCGCCCATTCGCCGAGGCTGCTTTCGGCCAGGATCAGCAGCCAGGTGACGGGCAGGGCAATCACCAGGATCTGCGCCGCATGTTCGCGCCGCTGTACCAGCAGAAAGCTGGCGAGGCCAAACAGGAAGCTGCCGAGTGCCAGCAGGGTGTGATGGCGTTGCAGCAGCCGGATCACGCGCGCCGCGAAGGATTCAGCGGCAGCGGCGGCGGAAGTTTCCTGCATCAGGCTGGCTTGGGATAGACCAGCGCCGCCAGCTCGGTGCGGCTGTAGACGCCGAGCTTGCGGTAAACCCGGTAGAGGTGATTGGCGACGGTGGACGGTGCCACGCCGATGCGTTTCGCGGCCTGCTTGAACGACAGGCCCTGCGCCACCGCATGCACGATTTCGCGTTCGCGCGGGGTCAGGCGGTCGAGCGGCCCGGCCGGCCACAGGAACACGATAAAGGTCTCGGCTGAACGCTGGGTCTGGATGCAGAGATCGCCCAGCAGCGCCGGGCTGCCGGGTTCCGGTAGCGCGAACGGCAGGCTGTAGGGATCGCGGCCCGGATAGTGCTTTTCCAGCAGATCGAGAAAACGCGGCTGCACCTGGTGGAAGCTGCCTTCCTGGTCGACCACCGCCGCCGCGCAGTGGGCCGGCCGCTCGCGGTCCTGTGCCAGCCGCAGGAAAAAATTGTGCGAGGCGGCGCTGTAGAGGTGGTAGGTGATGCGCTGCTGTTGCGCACGGTCGTGATCGCTGAATGGATTGTCGCGATCTCTGCGATACAGCGAAATCAGCGAGTAGAGCCCGCTGCGCCGGTCCAGGTGTACGGTCGAAAGGATGCGCGAAATGCCGTGCGGCCGGAATACCTGTTTGTAGAGTTTCGACCGGAAGAATTCGGCATCCGGGAATACGTCGCGCATGTCCACCGGCACATCGAGGTTTTGCAGCATCCGCGGCAGGATCGGATTGATCGCGACAGTCGCCTCCAGCGCGGCCGGGTAGCTGGCCGGCACGCTATTGACGGTGCAGGTATGAAAGCGCAGCCGGCTGGCGCTGCCACTGCCCCAGATGCCGCCATCATTCGGGATGACCTGGCCCAGCTCGTGCAGCGCCCAGCCGCGAAATTCGTCGGGCGTGACGGTAAATGCCGAGCGATACAGTTTTGCGATATACCGGTCGACCTGGGCGACGGTATCCGCGATGATTTTTGCCTCCATTACATCCCCTCTTGTCTCTCCTGCCGGCACGGCGCATTGGCTGGCGCTTAACGTCCCTGCATAGTATTTTTTACTGCCGCGCCTGATTCAGCGAAAAGAATAACCCGCGAAGGATAAGTGTGCTTTGAGTTCGCAGTTGGACCCGCTGTTGACTGACCGGCTTCAGCATTGTGATTATATATTACTTATAGTTATATATATTAAATATATAATAACATCTGTTTCTGATTGAAACGGACAGCGGGTGACGCTGCGCAGGCCGGCATACGCTCATGAACAGGTCTCCCGCAGCTAGAGCTCGACCCATAGGCGCGTCTGCGTCAGTACCAGTCCAGCGCGGACGCCGCGGCCCGGCCAGAGTTGCCGCACACCGTCACGATAGGCCTGCAACTGGCCGCGATATTGCGCCAGCAGTGCGCCGGCATCCGGCTGGCGGTGGGTCTTGTAATCCAGCACCCACAGGGTCTGGCCGTCATCAACCAGACGGTCGATCACGCCGTGGACCTCGGCGTAGCTGATCGGCACTTCATTCCAGGCGTGCTGGATGCGCGCGCGATCAAAAAACATGGCAAGCGCAGGCGTGGCGATCACCGCGCGGGCTTCCGCCAGCCAGTCGGCAAATACCGCCTTGTCCAGCGCTTGCTGCAAGTGGCCTTCGAGGCGAGCTTGCGCGGGTGCGCGATCGCCACCGCAGAGTTGTTCGATCAGCCAGTGGATCGCGACGCCGCGGCGGATGGCGTCGGGCGGCTGCGCTTCCGGCTCGGTGTCGCTTGGGCGGGCGAGGTTCGCGCGCGGTAGCACGATCGGCAGCCGCAGGCGCGGGTCTGGCGAGGGTTCCGCTGCTGCCGCTGTGGCTGCGGGCGCGATGGACGGGGTGCCATTGGCGTACACGCGTACGCCGTCGGGCTGTGCCGCTGCTTCGAGCACATCGAATGCCGCGAGCGCGTGGTCGTGCCAGCTCTGGCCCTTGCCGGCTTTCTTGTAGGCGAAACCGGAGACGTGCAGGAACTGCCGCGCGCGGGTCGCCGCGACGTACAGCAGGTTCATTTCCTCCGCCACGTCGCGCGCGCTGCGGCGTTGCATCAGCGCGCGTGTGAGGTCTTCACGTAGAGCGCTGCGCGCGCCCAGCAGGAAGTGTGTCGGGCGTGGCGCGTCCGACGGCCATTCCACCAGCCAGCCAGCGTTATCCCGTTTCTGGCTTGGCCCGCACTGGGCGAGAAATACCGCCGCCGCTTCCAAACCCTTGGCCGCGTGCACCGTCAGCACGCGTACCTGCGATTGTTGCGCGGGCGGCGCTGCTTCATCCGGTGCGTCCTTGCGGATTTTCTGGGCTTCGAGTTCTGCGATGAAGCGCGACAGCGAGGGATAACGACCACTATCCGCTTCCAGCGCCAGTTGGATGAAGCTATCGAGGTTGCCGCGCACGCGCGCCGCCTGCACCGGTGGCAGCGCCGATTCGTAGCGCGCGGCGAGATTGCCCTCGCTGCAGATGCGGTCGATCAGATCATGCACCGGCAACTTCCGGGCCAGTGCGCGCCAAAGGGTCAATTGCTGCTGCGCCAGTGCCAGACGCGGTGTGTCATGCACTGCGTCCAGTGCCGCGGCCCAGGTGCCGTTATGAATGCGGACATGCAGCGCCAGCCGCATCAGCTCATCGTCGCTGACGCCGAATATCGGCGAGCGCAGCACATGCGCCAGGTCGAGATCGCGCACCGGCGACAACAGGAAACGCAGCAGCGCGAGCAGGTCGCGGCATTCGACGGTCTGCAGCAGCGTGCCGCGCGCGGCACCGGTGAATGGAATGCCTGCTGCAGTGAGCGCCTGTTCGAGCGCATGCAGGTGCGAGCGTTTGCGGATCAGGATCAGGATGTCGCCGTAGCCGAGCGCGTGCGGCGTCGCGGCATCGCTTGTGGCATCCGTGGCCCATCGCGCCGCCACCAGTTGCTGGATGCGTGCGGCGATCAGTTGGCCTTCGCGCAGGGCACGGGTGTTTTCGGGGTCGGGTCGTGGCGTGGTCAGCGGATTGCGGAACGGCGCGATCTCCGTCTCGTCGTCGGCGTCCGGTTCAATCAGCGGTGCCAGTTCCACGCGTCCCCAGCCGCTGCGTGCAGTGTCATGCACTGGGAAATCCGGTAACTGCCCGGCACTGAACAGCGCATTCACCCACTGGATGATCGCCGGCGCGGAGCGGCGCGACAGTGACAACACTTCGGTGTGGGTGTCCAGCCGTTCCTGCATCCAGCGTGCTGCCAGCGGCAGCAACTCTGGGTTGGCGCGGCGGAATCCATAGATGCTCTGCTTGATGTCGCCGACGATGAACAGGCTGCGTGCGCGGCCCGCGTCGCCGGCAGCCATTTCCTCCAGCAGCGGCAGCAGCAGGCGCCACTGCGTCGGGCTGGTGTCCTGGAATTCATCCAGCAGCAGGTGATCGATGCGCTGGTCCAGCTTGAACTGCACCCAGGTACCGGCGTCGGGATCGTGCAGCAGCTTGTAGGCGCGCCATTCCAGGTCGGTGAAACCGATGCGGTTGCGCGCGCGGCATTCTGCATCCAGTTCAGTCAGCGCAGCCGCGCCCAGCGTCAGTGCCGCGGTGCTGCGACGCAAAGTTGCCTGACGCGCGCGCTGCTCGCGCACTTGCGTCAAATTTCCGATCAACGCGTCAAAAGCCTGCGCCATGTGCTCGGCCTCGGCGCCCAATTTCTTCTGCGCGTCCTTGCTCAGCTTCAGTTTGTACGGGTCGCCATCGTCCTTGAACAGGCTCTCCAGCAGCGTCGTGTAGCGTTGTTCGCCAGTCTGCATCTGTGCCGCCAGCGCGGTATCGGCGCGGATCGAGCCGGTCTTGCCGATTTTCGCCAGCGCCTTGCAGAAAATTTCCAGATCAGTATTGAAGCCAGCGCTATCCAGCACCGTCAGCGGATCTTCATCGCGGATGTCGAGTTGTCTCTCCAGACTGGTAATGGCGTAAGCCAGCGGATCGGCTTCGTCCTCGGTGTAAGCCAGCCAGTCGCCGCGAGCGGCCATGAACTGCATGACCATCTCGCGCAGCGACCATTCGCTCTCGCCGTCCTCGATCAGGCTGTTCAGTGCCTGTGTGGCATCGCTGCCGGGCTCGGCCAATAATTTTTGCTGCAAGCGATGCCATGCGGCATCGAGCAGCACGCCATCGTTTTCGCTGACCTCGAATCCGGGTGCGATGCCGGTCTCCAGCGGAAAGCGCGAGACCAGGTCCTGGCAGAACGCGTGCAGCGTGGTGGCGCGCAATGGCCACGGGTGGAACAGCAGCTCTTCGTAGAGTGTGCGCGCACGTTGACGCAGCGCCGGCGTTGGCTGCAGGCCCAGTGTTCGCAACTGTTCGTCGAGTGGTGCGTCATCGGCCAGCGCCAGCGTGCGCAGGCGCTCTTCCACGCGGCTGCGCATTTCCGCGGCGGCCTTGCGGGTGAAGGTCAGGGCGAGGATGCCGTCCGCGGCGACGCCTTCCAGCAGCAGGCGCGTGATGCGCGCGGTCAGCAGCCAGGTCTTGCCGCTGCCGGCAGAGGCCGACACGCTGACGCTGCGCGCGGGATTGAGCGCCTCACTCATCCCAGGCTCCGTGCCGGCACAGGCCGGCGTAATCGCAGCGCTCGCAGGTTTGTTCGTCGCCGTTGGCGGGCATGGCGATGTTAGTGGTGTGCGTGGAGAAAATCTCCAGCAAGCGCTCGCGCACACCATCGCGGGCTTGCTGCAATTCCTCACCTGCAACCGGTGCCGGCTGCTTCTTCTTGCGGTTGATGACGAAATATTCCACTTGTGCGCAGTGGTCGGTCAGCAATGCGTAATGCGTGGCCTGCACCGCTTCGCCACTGAGTACGTCCTTGACGCTGGGCGCTTCGCCGCTCTTGAAATCCACCACGCACTGCTCGCCGCTGGCGTTGCTTTCGACACGGTCCGCGCGGCCGTGCAGCCGCAACTCCGGCGTCAATGCCCGCTCCAGCGATTCTTCCGGCCGCACCTGCGGCCATTCATGGCTGCGCGCCGCCAGCCAATGGGCAATGTCAGGCGCGAAGTCGAGGAATTCCGCCAGCCAGACCCGCGCCAGTGCGCGGCTGCGCAGGTCGTCGGCGAATACCGCGTGCGCGAGTTCAGCGAGCTTATGCTCGGCGGCTGCGCAATTCTGTGGTGTTACCGGACCGGCGAACGGTGCCGGTAGTTTTGGCAGCTGGCGCTCGAAGGCCTGCATGATTGTGTGAACACGTTCGCCGAAATCGCGCCGGCTGACTGGTTCGTCCGGTTCGCGCGGTGTCTGCAATTGCAAGCCAGTGCCGGCGTAGAACTGGTAAGGGCAGTTGATCAGCGACTGGTGGCGGCCAGCACCCAGGCTGTCGGGTTGTAGCGGTGGCGGCAGGCCGGGGCGGGGTGCAGTCAGCAGTTGTGGAAGATCGCGTTGTTCAGGTGCGATTTCCACTTGCGGGCTGGAGGCCAAACGCAGCAGTGCAGTATCGGGTGTGATGATGCCCAGTGTCTGCAGCGCTTCGACCCACGGACAAGGCTGTGCCGGTTCGCCTTCGTTCTCCGGCGCGTAGCTGATGAGAATTTCAGGGGCGGCATGCAGCAGCGCGCGGAAGCGCGCGAGCTGCAAATCCAGGTGTTCGGTCCAGTGCGACAGGCCGAGTTCCGCACGCACGCTTTGATTGAACAGCGGCTCGGCGCCGGGCTTGCCCGGGAACTGTGCGGCGCTGGCGCCGGCTACGATCAGCAGCTCGCAGCGCAGGCCCTGCGCCTGGTCCAGCGTCAGCAGGCGCACCGGACTGCCGGCAGTCTGTGGAATGAACGTGGCCTGTTCCAGCGTGCGTTCGAGCAGGGTGCGGAACTCGCTCCAGCGCAGGCGCGAACCCTGGCGTCGCAGCGCGGCCTGCAGGTCCTGCAGCGCGGCGGTCAGGGCCATGCCAGCCGCATCGGCCTGCCAGTGTTCCCATAACGGCAGGGCTTGCAGGCTCTGGATCAGGCTGCCGGCCCAGGCGTGGCCGGGCTGTGCGGGCGCGTTGGACGCGGGCAGCAGGCGCGCGGCACGGCGCAGACCGGGCAGCAGCGGCCGTGGTGCGCCGTCGAGTGCCTGCAAGCGATCGAGCCCGGACAGGGTGGCGCTGCGGTAGATCGCGGTTTCCAGTACATCGATTTCTGCAGCCGACGCGCTGTCAAAAAATGCGCTTTTGAGCAGATCCAGGAGTGGACGGAACGGGAAATCCTGTTCGCAGCAGTCAAGCCAGTGGCCGAGACTGGCGGCGGCGCTGCTGGTGGACAGGGCCCAGCCGCCTTCGTCGCGCAGCGGCACCTGTGCGCGTTCCAGCAATGCCCGCAGGCGCCGGGCGAGGCGGCGGTCCTGGGTGACGACAGCGATGTCGCGTCGCCCGGCGAGCAGGGCGTGGCGCACGGCCAGGTCGACCAGCCGCGCTTCGTGCTCCGGGCCGCTGGCTGCGGCCAGCCGCAGGCCGCTGTCGCGGCCTTCAAGGCTGGCGGCGCGTTCACGCAGGACGAGGCCGTTGTCGTCGAAGGCGGTCATCAACATCTGCGCGCGCGCGTCAGGTGGCACGAGATCGCCGGGTATTTCGGGCGTGCCCAGGATTTTCAACAGTGCGGCAACGGTTTGCCGGCCTCGTCCCGTTTGCGGGCCTTGCAGCCACACGTGCAGGGCATGCCGGTCCATCGCACCTTTCAGGATGCGGGCTTCGGCTGCGCTGAAGTGATCATGACCGATCAGGCAAACCCGCTCCTGCGGCGCGCGCGTATCCAGCGCGCCGGCGAGCGCCTGCAGGTGGGCGACCGCGGGACTGCGTCCGCGCGTGTCGCGCAGATAGGCGCTCCACAGCAGGTGAGCGATGCCAGCTTCGCGCGACATCTGAGCCAGCCGGGTTCCGCCGTAGCCGCGCTCGATGCGGGCAAGAAAACGGGCGGCATCGGAGGCCAGTTCCGGCGTCGTTGCGCTGAGTTCTTCGAACAGTGAATAAAGCGTATCGGCAACCGCCCAGCGATCCTGCCCGGCAAACAGGTCGGGATGTTGCGCCAGCGCGTCGGCCAGCAGCAGCTTGCAATCCAGCGCCGTCAGCGGCGCGCGTGCGGCGCGGTTGCGGCTGAACCCTGGAAGCGTGGTGATGGTGGGGCCGAGCAAGGCGCCACCGGCCTGTATCTGCAGGAGCCTGCGCAGGCGTGGAATCTGCGCTGCCGCCGGAACGATCAGGGTCAGGTGGCTGAGATCCGGCAGTGCCGCGTGCTGGTGCCCGACAATCTGTTCCGCAGCCCAGGCCAAGGCGTCAGCGCTGGGCGGCAGGCATACCAATCGGGGCAGGATGGGCGCGTTCATGCTTGACTCATTTCAGCACGAACGGCGGCGCGGCATGAAATCCGTTCGCGTGCGGCGAACGGACCGGTAATCAACGCTCCAGCAGCGGCAGTTTGTTCGGCTTGCCGTCCCACTCGGCGGCGTCGGGCGGGCTGTCCTTCTTCTCGGTGATCACCGGCCACTGCTTGGTCAATTCGGCGTTGAGCGCCTTGAACGACGCCTGTTCGGCGGGCAGGTCATCCTCGGCGAAGATCGCCTTGGCCGGGCACTCGGGCTCACACAGCGTGCAGTCGATGCACTCATCGGGGTCGATGGCCAGAAAATTCGGGCCTTCGTGAAAGCAATCCACCGGGCAGACTTCCACGCAATCGGTGTATTTGCACTTGATGCAGTTATCAACAACGACAAACGTCATGATGTCCCTCGATTCTCATATCCGCTTGACGAAAAGCGGGTGCGAATTGTAAGTCTTTGCCGCCCAGATTTCATGCCAGTCGGTTCAGATGCCCGGATTCAAGGAGGAGGTTCCGGCATTTTGCGGCCGGGCCGGGCGCTGGGTCAGGTCCATTTCATGGATTGCGTGCCGTCCCTGCTTGCGATCGGCGAAAAAGAATTTCAGACCATGCCAGATGGTCGGAAAAGCAATACGGTCCCAGGGGATCTCGTCTTCCCGCATCAGGCAGACCTCGGAGCTTTCTGGCGTCGGTCCGAACACCGGTGCCTGTAGCCTCGCGCGGAAGATCATGTAGACCTGACTGACGTAGGACACGTTGATAACGCTCGTAAGCCCGATGATTTCGACTTCCGCGAGCGACTCTTCGCGGGCCTCGCGTGCGGCGCCCTGGGCGCCGGTCTCGGCAAGTTCCAGGAACCCGGCCGGGAAAGTCCACATGCCCAGGCGCGGCTCGATGTTGCGGCGGCACATCAGGATGCGTCCGTCCTCCCACTCCGGAATACAGCCGACGATGACCTTGGGATTGCGGTAGTGGATTTCGCCACAATGCGTGCAGATATGGCGCTGCAGGTGATCGCCCGCAGGAATGCGGTATTCCAGTGGATTTCCGCAGGTGCTGCAGAATTTCATGACGAATCGCAAGCAGGTTTTGGGAGCCGTATTGTGCGGCCAAACGCAGCAGGCGGCGAGGCAGCGGGAGTGGACGGCCTCTGGATTTGTGTATCAGAATCAGTGAATATCGGTTCCAGCAAGCGTTTAGCACCAAGTCAAGGGGAGAGATTTATGAAAAAAATAGGTGTGTTGCTCTTGGGCGCGTGTTTTGTTTTGCCGGTCTATGCGCAGGACGCTGCCGACTCCACGCCGGCCGATGCCTCTCCGGCGGCGGCATCGCCCGACGCTGCCGCGCCGACGGATACATCTGCGCCTGCAACGCCAACCGCTGACAATTCGGGCGCCCCAGCATCAACCACAGACAGCTCAACGGCCTCTCCGGCAGCGGCACCCGATGCTGCTGCGACACCTGCAGACGCGGCTCCTGCCGCAAGTGATAACTCCGCAGCGGCGGCGGAGGCGCCTGCAACGCCGGCCGCAGACAGTTCAGCGACGCCCTCTGCAGCAGGCGATACCAGTTCAGCACCTGCCGCTGACAGTTCCGCCACGCCCACGGACACGACGCCCGCCGCAAGTGATAACTCCGCAGCGCCGGCCGCAGATGCGTCTGCTGCCACGCCTGCTACGGACAGTAGTGCATCAACCGATAGTTCCAGCGACGCCTCCGCCTCCACCGACCAGACGCCGCGTACGCCAATCAAGCTTTACGTCGGGTATGACCGGACCCACGTCAATTTCCAGATTTCCGGTGAGCCGGCCGGACCTGTCACTGGTCCGACGCCACCCGCGACGACTCCGCAGTCGCCGTTGCAGCAGCAATTCGGCAGCAGCAACCTGTCCTCCAATTTCAACCAGATTCGCGTGGGTGTGCGCGCGTTTGATGTGATCGGCATCGAGGCTCACTACGGCCACAAAGCCACCAATGGCACTGCGCCAGGGACGGTCGCCGTCAAGAACTACGAGGGAATCTACCTGGTGCCCACCGGCACCTTGCTCGGAACTGTCGAGGTAGGCGCCGTACTCGGCTACGACTGGCTGCAGATGGAGCGTCCGGGTGCCAGCGCCAAGCTGCATGGCATCGCCTATGGGGTCAATGCGGAACTGCCGATCCGCGTGCTATGGGACAAGTTGCCCAATATCCGCTTGGGTGGCGGCGTGATGGTCTATCAGCACGATAGCCGGTCGCGCGTCTACGGCACGCACTTTGGCGTGAGGTATGATTTTTCGCTCTGATTCTCACCGCCTTTGATCAACAAAAATGCGGCCGATGGCCGCTTTTTTGTTGATAGCCTCGTTGCAACCTTGATGAATAGTCAGGATTACACGACGGTTTATGGCCGGGCTATGCCATCTGGAAGTAAAAGCCGGCTTGGATGTGAGTATCCAGTCATGGCACCTTTTCAGAATTGTTTTCCAGGCTGCACGAACTTCGCAGTCTGGCGACTATCTAAGGCAGGGCAATTTATTTCGAGAGGTCGTAAAGTTTCTGTATGGTAATGCGCAGTATTTTCTTGCTGGTAGCGATAGTCTTGTCTGGAATCGCCCGCGCCGACGTGGCGCCTTTCGACCTCGCCGGCCCGAGCATAGAGGCCAGGATCACTCGTGGCACTACAACTCTCCCGATTTCGGAGGTTCCTAATCTTGCCGAGGGTGATCGGCTCTGGATAAAGGCGGATCTGCCGCCGACGCAGTCTGCCCATTATCTGCTGGTGGTGGCATTCTTGGATGGCTCGACCAATCCGTCGTCTGAAGACTGGTTTTTCCCCTGCAAGACATGGAAGACCAAATGCAAGTGCGTGCGCGATGGTCTCACCGTAACGGTGCCTAAAGATGCTCAGCAGGTTCTTGTATTTCTTGCGCCCGAGACAGGCGGCGACTTTCGCACATTGGTGAGTGCTGTACGCGGACGCCCGGGTGCATTCGTGCGGGCGTCACAAGACCTGAACCAGGCAGTGCTGGATCGTTCGAGACTGGAACGCTATCTGTCGACGATCCGCGATCTTGACGAGAGCGATCCGTCAAAATTGAAAGTTGTCATCCCTCTGCTGGCGCGGAGCCTGGCGATCAAGGTGGATGCAAAGTGTCTGGACCGGATTCCTGAATTGCAGGCGTCGTGCCTTATGCAGGATCAGAATTCGCTCATCCTGAATGACGGACACAGCACTTCGATCGTTGAGGCTCTGACATCCGGACCCGGCAGTGACTTGCTGCTGGAGGTCAGCGCGACCCAACAACTCGGGTACGGTTACTACAGTCCCTATGTCGCATCGGTGCTGGATATTGCGCGCATCATGGACTCGTTCCGCACCGCTGAATATCAATATATTCCAGCGCTGACTACGTTGCGGGGAGACAAGCTTGATCTCACGCTTAACGCGGCACCATCCTTTAACGACCCAAAATCAGTGCTGGTGGCAGCACTGCCGGCTGTAGAACGACCGCAATTGCCGCCCCTGCATGTTGTTGACCCCAAGGAAATCTACTGCGCCAGCCGCAGCAAGCTGGTTTTGCCGGTGGAGGGTGCGCCCCTGGCCTTTTCCACGGACTTTGCCCACGACCTCACCCTCAACTTTGCCGGGAGTGACGGCAAGATCATTGCCTTGCCTGCGGTTGCTGACGCCACTCAGGGCGGGTATGTGGTCGATACATCCGGGTTGCGGACTGCCTCACTGGGTGAAAGCGTGCTTGCCTCGCTCCGGGGTTACTGGGGTTTTGATTTGTACGAGGGCCCCAGCTTTCTGTTGAGCAACGTGCACGCGAGCAACTGGGCGCTCGCGGATGGAGATGAAGATGCGATGATCGTCGGACGGCAAGATACCGTGCACCTGCGCGCCGACAGCGTCAGTTGCGTCGATCGCATCATGCTCAGTGATCCTGAGGGTAAGGAACTGAAAGTCGACTGGAAGCCGGTGGACCAGAATAACTTGGAGGTCAAACTGCCTCTACAAAATGCCAAGCCCGGAGAGATGTCGCTGCAGGTCAAGCAATATGGTGTGACGCAGCCTCAGTCTATTTCCATACAGGGCTTTGCCGATGCCGCTCATCTTGAAGGTTTTGTAATCCACGCAGGCGACAGCAGCGGTATTTTAAGTGGAAGCCGTCTCGATGAAGTTGCCAAACTCATGATCGGCAACATCGTTTTTACACCCGGCGAGTTGTCTACCCTGAACGGCATCGATCAGCTTCCTCTGACTGCCCAGGATCTTCAGGCTGCTGCCACCCTCAAGCAGGGATCAGTCATTGTCTTGAAAGTGACGCTGAAAGACGGCCGCATATTCCATCTGTCCTCTACCGTGGATGCGCCGCGTCCTAACGCGTCGCTGATAGGCATGAGTGTGCAACCCTCGCAGTCTAGCGCCAGCAGCAACATACGGCTTGCGAGCCAGGACGAGCTGCCACCGGATTCGAATCTGAGATTCGCGCTCCGCGCACAGTCGCCGGCGAGATTTACGCATGCCGATACGATCGAGGTTGCGACATTGGATAAGTCGTTTTCGACGACGCTTGGCCTCGAAAATGGAGGAATAAGGCTAGAGAACTCAAGGATTGCCGTGGTGACGCTCAATCCTGCAAAGGCTTTCGGTTCATCGGCATTCGGGCCGCTGCAGTTCCGGCTGATTGCTGAGGGGGTTGCCGGAAATTGGCAGCCGCTGGTCACTCTGGTGAGGTTGCCGGTGCTGAAAGATCTCAAGTGCCCTTCGGCTCCAGATCTGGCCTGCACGCTTTCCGGCTCGGATTTTTTCCTGGTCGACGCTGTATCCGGCGATGCGCAATTTGAGCACCCGATACAGGTGCCGGATGGCTTTACAGGAGATGTTATTCCGGTGCCGCACCCAGCCAATGGCTTGCTTTATGTGAAGTTGCGTGACGATCCGTCGGTCATCAATTCGGCGGCGTTGGCGATGCAGATGTTGCCGCCGGCGCCTGCGGTTGTTGGAAATGTCTCCACAACGCATTCAGGCAATGAGGCGGTTTTCAATCCTGTCAGCAATCCAGCTGCGAAGCCGTCGATGCCGGAATCGCACGCCCCCCAAGCTGGAACGACGCCTACGCCACCGCAAAACGGATCGCAGCATGATGCAACGAGTCCTTCCAGTGTGCCGCATCAAAACTGATCGCGCTTTACACAAAAACACGCTCACGCGCTCGCAAAACCATATAACTATTGCTACTTTGGTGCCGAAGGCGAGACTCGAACTCGCACGAAGGGTTACTCCGGTGGATTTTGAGTCCACTGCGTCTACCGATTCCGCCACTTCGGCGCGGGCGGCGATTATAACGATCCGATGACCGCTTACCAACGACGTTCCGATTATTTTTATGAATTGCCGCAGGGGTTGATCGCCCAGCATCCGGTGGAGCCACGCAGCGCCAGCCGCTTGCTGCATCTGCTCCCCGATGCGCTCGCTGATCGCCGGATGATGGAATTGCCCGATCTTTTGCGCACGGATGATCTGCTGGTTTTCAACGATACGCGGGTGATTCCCGCGCGTCTGCTGGGGCGCAAACCTAGCGGCGGGCGTGTGGAAATCCTGGTGGAGCGCGTGCTGGGCGAGCGTGAGGTGTTGGCACAGGTGGGTGCCAGCAAGACGCCCAAGACTGGTGGGATCATCGAAGTGGCGGATGTCACGTTCACGATGATCGACCGCGAGGACGATATGTTCCGCCTGCGTTACGAGGGCGAGGGTGCGGTCCAGGATTTCCTGGAGCGCGCCGGCCGGCTGCCGCTACCGCCGTATATCCGGCACCAGCCGGATGCGAGTGACCGCGAGCGCTACCAGACGGTATTCGCACGCGAGCCCGGTGCAGTTGCCGCGCCGACTGCGGGTCTGCATTTCGATGAAGCCTTGTTGCTGCGCATCCGCGAGCGCGGTATCCGCACGGCGATGCTGACCTTGCATGTCGGAGCCGGGACCTTCCAGCCGATGCGGGTGGACAATCTGAGCGAGCACCGCATGCATGCGGAGCGCTACGACATCTCGCCGGAATTGTGTGCCGCGGTTGCCGCGACGCGCGCGCGCGGTGGACGGGTGGTGGCGGTCGGGACGACCGTGACGCGAGCGCTTGAATCGGCAACAGAGCAGGGCGAATTGCGCGCCGGTACTGGAGAAACCAGCATATTCATCACGCCCGGCTACCGCTTCCGGATGGTGGATGCGCTGCTGACCAACTTCCACCTGCCCGAGAGCACATTGATGATGCTGGTCTGTGCTTTCGGCGGCTACGACCGGCTCATGTCCGCCTACCGCCACGCGGTGGCTGCGCGTTACCGTTTCTTCAGCTACGGCGACGCCATGCTGATCGAGCCGGCGTCAGTAATCCGCAGTGACTGATGCCTATACCAGCGCAAGATAGGCCGCGAGCAGGATGCCGATGACGGCCAGCAGCGTCGCCATCAGCGACGTTATCCAGGGCATCGGCAATTGTGGAATATCCTCTGGCGGCAGCGAGCGGATGTAGGCCCGGTGATTGTGCAGGGCGGCGGCGATGGAACCGGCGCCGAGCACGACCAGGGCGATACCGATGAACTCGGATAGCCGGTGGCTGGCTGTAGCGCCGTCATGAGCCAGGTGCAGCGACGCCGAGACGATGTTCAGGAACAGGCCGAAGCGCGCGACCACGAAACCCAGCGCCATCACCGTCAGGCCCGACCGTGCCCAGGCCAGCAACGTGCGCTCAGCGGCGAAAAATACGCGCGGGTCTGACATGCGGTGCTCCGGTCTTATTCGCCGCCCCAGCGCCAGCGGGGTTTTTCCCCTTTGAGCCAGCATACGAGTGTCAGCAGGGCGGAAAGGATGATGGTATACGCAATGAATGCCGGGATGTCCCTCTGTGGCAACAGAACCGCGGCCCCGGCCATGAGCAGCGCAGCGTAGAGGACAATAACTGCCCAGCCTTGCCAGCAATTCGGCGGGCCCCAGCCCCAGCCATATCGCTTGGCTGGAAACCAGAATGTTTTGGGTTCAGGTTTCATCGCCGATCTCCGACGGGTCAGGCTTGCAGCTTTGCATTGGTTATCGACGCAAGCAAGCCGTTCCGCTGCGAGGCGCACAGAGCAGCTAAAATCCGCGCATGAAATTTGAACTGATCCTGCAGGACGGCCACGCGCGGCGCGGCCGCCTGGTTTTTGAGCGCGGCACGGTGGAGACGCCGGCCTTCATGCCGGTCGGCACCTATGGCACCGTCAAGGCGATGAAACCGGAAGAAGTGCGCGATACCGGTGCACAGATCCTGCTCGGCAATACCTTCCACCTGATGATGCGACCGGGTGAAGAGACCATCCGCAGTCTCGGCGGTCTGCATCGCTTCATGAACTGGGACGGGCCGATCCTCACCGACTCCGGTGGTTTCCAGGTCTGGAGCCTGTCGGGCCTGCGCAAGATTACCGAGGAAGGCGTCAAGTTTGCCTCGCCGGTTAACGGCGACCGCATCATGCTGACGCCGGAACGCTCGATTGAAGTGCAGCACGCGCTCGGCGCGGACATCGTCATGCAGTTCGATGAATGCACGCCGTATCCGGCTACCGACAAGCAGGCGCGCAAGAGCATGGAGTTGTCGGCGCGCTGGGCGGCGCGCTGCAAGGCCGCGAACGAGGCGTTGGTGCCGGACATGCGGGGCGGGGCCGGGCTCCCCCTCTCTCGGCCTTCGGCCACTCTCTCCCGCGAGGGGAGAGAGGAAGAAGCAAGAGCATCTCTGCTCCCTCTCCCCTCGCGGGAGAGGGCTGGGGAGAGGGGGAACGAACGCAGCGCACTGTTCGGCATCGTGCAGGGCGGCATGTATGAAGAACTGCGGCGTGAATCCCTGCAGCGCCTGGTGGAGGTTGGCTTCGACGGCTACGCGCTCGGCGGTCTCTCGGTCGGCGAGACCGAGGAAGAGCGCCTGCATGTGCTCGACGCCATCGGCCACACGCTGCCTGCGGATCGACCGCATTACCTGATGGGCGTCGGCACGCCGCGCGACCTCGTGCAGGCGGTGGCGCGCGGCATTGACATGTTCGACTGCGTGATGCCGACGCGCAACGCGCGCAACGGCCACCTGTTCACGCATGAGGGCGTGATCAAGATCCGCAACAGTGCGCACAAGAACGATGCTGCGCCGCTGGATGCGCAGTGCGACTGCTACACCTGCAGGAATTTTTCGCGTGCGTATCTGCATCACCTCGACAAATGCAACGAGATCCTGGGCTCGCAGCTCAACACGCTGCACAACCTGCACTACTACCAGGATGTGATGCGCCGCATCCGTGCGGCGATCGAGGCGAAGGATTTCGCGCGCTTCGCTGCAGGGTTTCTGGCGGGCGAGGGCGCCGAACGTGGTGCGCACAAGACAGCAAAAGCGACAGAAGAGGCTGTTTAAGCGCCACCCGCTGTGCGCAATTGATCGCGTAATATTGTTATTAATTATTGTTTATTTTTAATTTTATACAATAATAAATAACATATTGTTATCCCCTTTTGCCGGTAGCGGGTCTTGCCCCCGCACTCGGGAATGGCACAATCTGCTGGCAAAATCGGACATCAGCGGCTCGTGCCGCTTACGCAAACAGCGGGGGCCAACATGAAATGGGAAGGCGGCCGGGAAAGTGACAATGTAGAAGATGATCGTGGCGCAGGCGGTGGCGGTGGTTTCCGTCTGGGCGCAGGGCATCTGGGTCTTGGCGGCGTTGCCGCTGTCGTCGTTATCAGCCTCTTGCTGGGGCAAAATCCTTTGCAAGTGCTCGGCCTGCTCGGGCAAGTGGATACCGCGCCGCCTGCACAAACTCAGACGCAGTCCGCGCCAGTCAAGGATGATCACGACTCACATTTTGTGCGCGTGATCCTCGGCTCAACCGAAGATGTGTGGAAAGCGCAGTTCGATCAGGGTGAACGAAGCTACACACCGCCCAAGCTGGTGTTGTTCTCGGGCAGCGTGCAAACCGCCTGCGGTGGTGCATCGGCGGCATCGGGGCCGTTCTACTGTCCCGGCGACCAGCAGGTCTATCTCGACACCAGCTTCTTTGACGAGATGAAATCGAGACTCGGCGGAGGCGGCGATTTTGCCAATGCCTACGTCATCGCCCACGAGGTCGGCCATCACGTGCAGTCACTGCTCGGCTACTCGAAGAACATGGACGCTGCGCGCGCACACGGCGAATCGGTGGAAGGTGACAACGGCCCCTCAGTGCGTCTCGAACTGCAGGCCGACTGCTTTGCCGGTGTCTGGGCGCACGACGCCCAGCAGCAACTGCACTGGCTGGAGGCGGGCGACATCGAGCAGGCGCTCGGCACCGCCAGCGCTATCGGCGATGATCGCTTGCAGAAACAGGCGCAGGGCACCGTGGTGCCGGACTCGTTCACGCACGGTACGTCGGCGCAGCGTGTGCGCTGGTTCAAGAACGGTTTCGAGAACGGCTCGGTGGCGAAGTGCGATACGTTTGCGGCCAAGAGTCTATAGACGTGTTCAGCAAAGTAGGGCGGATTAGCGAAGCGTAATCCGCCTTCCGCGATTGGCGGATTACGGCCTGCGGCCTAATCCGCCCTACTGTTTTAAGACGTTCACCCTTTGAACGTCGACAACCCAAAATCCCCAAACGGCTCGTCGCGTTCCTTTACCGCCTGCTTGAATCCCGCCTCCGCTGCGCGCTGCTGGAAGGCGTAGCCCTCGGGCGTGTGGCGGGTGATGCCGTCGAAGACGGTACCGAGAATCTGCGTGGTGTGCAGACCTTGCTGCATCGCAGACTGGTTGAGCAGCAATTTCATCATCACCAACTGGTTCACCGGCATGCGTGCAATGCGTTCGAGCAGAATTTCAAAGCGCGCGTCGAGCTGATCGGCGGGTGCCGATTCGATGGCAAGGCCCCATTCCTTCGCCTCCTTGCCTGACAGGCAGTCGCCGGTGAAGAGCAATCTCTTGGATTTCTCCAGGCCGATGCGGTGGAACCAGATCGAGGTGGTCGGCGAGCCCCAGACGCGCGCCGGCGGATAGCCGATCTTGGCGTCGTCGGCGATCACCAGCAGGTCGGAGCACAGCGCCATGTCGGTGCCGCCGGCGACGCAGAAGCCGTGCACCTTGCACACCACCGGCTTCTCGCTGTGGAACAGGCTCATGAAGCCTTTCATGTTGCGGCTCATCATCGCGTAATCGGTCATCGGGTCCCAAGCTGTATTAGGCAGGTGGTTTTTCATCTGCACCAGGGGATCAAGCACCGAGCCCTTGGGGCGTGCATGACTGACATCGCCACCAGCCTGTCCTTCCGCACTCTCGACCAGGTCGTAGCCACCGCAAAAGCCAGTGCCATTGCCGGACAGCGCGATCACATGAATCGCTGGGTCGAGATTCGCGCGCTCTACGCAGTCGGCAAGCTCGCGCGGCATGTCCATGGTGATGCCGTTGCCGCGCGCCGGGCGGTTGAGCGTGATGCGGGCGATGCGGCCGGTCACGGTGTAGGTCAGGGTCTTCAGGGTGTCCATGGTGCGCTCCGGGTTCCAGTCAATTTATTACATGTTATTACAATAATAACTTGATTAAGTAATATTCCATGATATAGCATCTGACGACATTAATTGTCATCTGACGTTGCTGGCATGACTCCCAATCCGAAACACCTGATCCTGAACCTGTTGCTGGCCGCCGAAGGTGAGGCGCTCACCTCGTCCGACGCGGTGAATGCCTGTGCGCTGTTTGGCGTGCGCGAAAACAGCGTACGGGTAGCGCTGGCGCGGCTCACAGCCGCTGGTTTGATCGAAGCGGCAGGTCGCGGCAGCTACCAGCTCGGGCCGCAGGCCGAAGGTCTGGCCGGTGATGTCGCCCATTGGCGCAGCAGCGAGAAGCGCGTGCGTCCCTGGAAGGGTGACTGGATCGCGGTGCATATGGGCGGCATGCGGCGCAGCGATCGTGTCGCCCAGCGTGGCCGCGACCGCGCGCTGGCGCTGCTTGGTCTGCGCGAGCTGGACCCCGGACTGTTCGTGCGGCCCGACAACCTGGTCGGTGGCGTTGCCGGCGTGCGCGAACGCCTCTGCAAACTCGGTCTGGATGTGGAGGCGCCGGTGTTCATCGCCCAGCAGTTTGACGAGGTGCGTGAACAACGCGCGCGCAAGCTCTGGGACAGCAAGGCGCTGACCAGGATCTATCGCGAGGGCCGCCGCAAGATGGAACTCTGGCTGGCGCGTGCCGATCAGCTTGAACCGGATGTGGCGGCGCGCGAGTCCTACCTCGTCGGGCACGACGCGATCCGCCACCTGGTGTTTGACCCGCTGCTGCCGGAGCCGCTGGTGGACGTGGAAGAGCGGCGTGCATTTGTCGACGCCGTTCTCCAGTTCGACCGCGCAGGTCACGCCATCTGGCAGGGCCTGCAATCGCCGCCAATGCGCTCGCGCAACATGACGGGCACGGGTCGCCGTACACACTGAATTCACATTTCGGATTTTACCAATGAACGCACCCCTGACTTCGACTCCGACTGAATTGCCAGCCACTACGCAACGCAAGCTGCGCGAACTGTTCTCGCCGGAGGAAATCACCCGGCTTACCGCACGTTCCGACGCACGCGGCGTATGGGCGATCATCTCGACCTGGCTGATCATCGCCGGCACATTGTTCGTGCTGGCGCGCTGGCCCAATCCGCTCACGTTCATAGTTGCACTGGTGATGGTTGCCGGGCGTCAGCTGGCACTGGCGATACTCGAGCACGAAGCCGCGCACGGCACGCTGTTCAAGAGCCGATGGATGAACAATGTGCTCGGCGATTGGCTCTGTGCGCGGCCGGTCTGGCAGAACCTGGCCAAGTATCGCGCGCATCATTTCGTGCATCACACCAGGACCGGTACTGATCTCGACCCGGATATTTCTTTGCACGCGGGCTATCCGACCACACGCGCATCCTTGCGCAGGAAATTTCTGCGTGACCTCAGCGGCTATACCGGCATCAAGTTGATGATCGGTTTGGCGCTGATGGATGCCGGCGTTTTCAAGTGGACAGTGGCGAGCAAGGTCGAACAATTGCCGCAGGACGGACGCCGCTGGTGGGATTATCCGCTGACGTTTCTGCGTAACGCCGGTGGCATGTTGCTGTGTAACGCGGTGCTGTTCGGTCTCTGTGCCGTCTGCGGCCATGCATGGCTTTATGGCGTCTGGGTACTGGCCTACCTCACGCCGTTTCCGCTGTTCGTGCGCATCCGCTCGATTGCCGAGCACGGCGTGCTGGAGCGCGTGCCGGACATGTTCCGCAACACCCGCACCACGCGCGCCGGCTGGCTGGCGCGAATGACCACGGCACCCTTCCAGGTGAATTATCACCTTGAGCACCATGCGATGGCCTCAGTGCCGTACTACCGCTTGTCGCAGCTGCATCAATTGCTGCGCGAGCGCAATGCGGTGCCGCAGCCACCGGGTTATCTTGAGGTGCTCAGGCTCGCGTCGACGCTGCAGCCGGCCTGACGAGACAACAGGGCGGCCGGAGCATCACCGCTTCGGCCGCCCGTCTTTTCAAAACGCGTAACGCAATCCGGCGTAGACATTCCGGCCTTCGCCCGGATAGTAGATGGCGCTGCTGGCAGTCGCCTGGGTCACGGTGCTGATGTCGCTGACGGTGTGGCGGTCGCTGAGATTGCGTGCATTAATGAACAGCGAGACACCATTGCGCCAGTCCATGCCGGATTTGAGACCGACGATAGCGTAGCCCGGCGCACGCGTGGTGTTGGCGTCGTCGGCCCAGGCGCCGTGCGGCACCCAGTCCAGCGAGGGCGTGAGGTAAAAGCCGTTCTGCAATGCGTAACGGACGCTGGTGCGCAGCACATTGTGCGGCGCTCCTGCAATCTGGTGATCGCCGTACTGCGCGTCATGGCGAAAGCTGAAGTCGTTGTAGTTCCACAACTGCCGGACGATGACGCTGTCGCCGCTGGTCAGCAGATTATTCAGCGCGACATAGGACAATCCCAGTTCCATGCCCTGATGACGCGTGCGCTCGGCATTGAATGTTGTCGCCGGTGTACTAGGGTCGGTGGTGAATTGCAGCATCTCGTCACGCAGTTCTGCGCGATAGACCGTGAAGTCCCAGCCCAGACGGCCGTGCTGGCCGCGCGTGCCGGTCTCCAGTGTCCAGGCTTTCTGTGCGGACAGCGGGACGAAGACGGCTGTTGGATTGCCCGGTTGAGACTGTGTGAGGTCGGTGAAGTCGGGCACGTCCTGGCTGCGCGCGATGTCGGCGAAAACCTGCACCTGTGCTGCGGGCAGCCACAGCACGCCCAGCTTGGGATCCGCGCCGTTATAGGTTTTGCTGTCCTCGGCATTCGTAGTGCGATTGGCGAAGTCGCGGACATCGCGGAATAGCTTGGCACCGGTCATCAGCGCCATATGATCGGTAACGAACAGACGGTTTTCGAAATACACCTCGTAGTTTCTTGCACGCTGCTGCGAATCCAGGGTTTGTGCGCCACGGCTGCCGCCGTTGTTGACGAACCGCTGCGCGTGATTGCGTCCCCCGAAGAACTGCACGCCCGCATAAAGTTCGTTGCGCAGGCCTGCGAGGTACAGCGCGCCGCTGTAGCGTGGTGCAAAGCCGTAGGTGCTGCCGTTCTCATCCAGAAACTGGAAAATCGGATGATTGAGACCCTTGTGGATGAACCAGGTATCGAAGTCGATCCGGCCGTGATCAAGTTTGATGCTGGTGCGGTTGGCGAGGCGTTCGGTCTTGCCGTCGCGCGCCTGGTTGCCGGATACGGAGGCTGCCGTGGTCTGCCGCGGGTCGTCCTCGACCTGTTGCAGGGTCAGGGCGCCCGGTAGCAATTGGTTGACGATGTAGACGCCGCTGTAGAAACGTGTCTCCACCGTTGGTGAAATGCGGTAGCCGACGTTGCTGTTGAACTGGCCATAGTCGCCGCGCGAATGTTCGCGCCAGCCGTCGCTGTGCGAGTAGGTGGCGTTGACCAGCGCATCGGCATTGCCGAAGACACCCGAGGCTTGTCCGCTGGCCCGCTCGTTGCCGTAGCCGCCACCTTCGACGCGCAGCAGCGCCGGGGCCAGCGCGGTGTATGCCGTCGGCGTGATGAAGTTGATCGCCCCACCCAGCGTGCTGGCGCCATACGCCAGACCATTGCCGCCCTTGTAAATCTCGGTGCTGCGCAGCGCCAGCGGATCGATCTGGTAGTAGTCGCCGCTGCCATCGGCGAGGTTGGTGGGAATGCCATCCTGCAGAATCAGCAGGCCACGCGTGTGGTAGCCACGGGCAAGACCGGAACCGCGGATGGACAGGCGCAATTCCTGTCCGTAGCGCGTTTCCACGAACACGCCCGGTGAGTTGGCGAGCACGTCGTGCAGGTTGCTGGCGTAGGTGTTCTGGTAATTGGCGCTGTCCACGAATCCCACCGAACCGGCGGTTTCATAGAGATATTTTTTTTGCGCGGCGACACCAGGGACAGTGAGTGAGCCTTCAGTTTTGCCCTTCACAGTGACCAAGGGCAGGGTGACGGTCATGTCGGAGTTGGTTTCAGTCGCCGATGGAGCAGCGGCAGTGTTGGTCTGGGCCTGAACGTTCAGGGCAAACAGCAAGGACGCCAGCGCGGCGGCGCAAACGGCATATTGTCGTGAGTGTTGCATGAGGACTCCTGTGGCCGGGGCGAGTCGGCCTGAATTTTTGGATGCGGGTAACGCGCAGGCGCGGAGCCGCCGTGCTTAATCAGCCGGTGTGATTCGCACAGAGGGCGCCGGATGCTCCATGGCGCCTTCGCCGTGATCGTGCGCATGGCTGCCGGCATTGACGGCAGGAATTTCCGTCCAGTGGTTGGCGCCGCTCTGGCATTCCTGCTCCACCGGGAAGTACAGCGTCTTTCCGGGCGTATCCGGCAGTTTCACGATCAACCCAAACGTGTCGTAGAGGCTGTCTGGCAGCGGACCCCCGCGCCATTCGATTTCATCCACCCGTTCGCTGAGTGTCTTGCCGCGCGGTCCCTGGACCGGCGGGTTCAGTTTGCGGGTCTTGATGGTGACGGACCAGCCGGGTTTCATTTGCGGCTTTGCCGTGAGCGCGCCCTCGGGGATATGGATGCGCAAGGCAATCGTCGGCGAGCCTTTGCAGCCGTGAGAGACGGTAAACGCGGTTTGCAGATAGCTGCCGGCAGCGCCCTGCGCCGGGTTGGCGACGACGTGCGCGTAGGCGGGTGTCAGACAGGCGCAGGCGCAGGCCAGCGCAAAAGCGGTGTATCGAGACATGATGATCTGATCCTTGATGCGCGGTGTTGCCGCGCAGTGGGGCACAAAGGGCCCGAAAGTTTTTTTCAGCGGCGGATCAGGCCAATGCGGGAGGGCCGCGCGTGGGCGGCAGGAGGTTTGGTGCGGTCCGCAGCGGCTGCACTGCGGTAAATATCGGGGACAGATGTGATGGCTGTCCCAGGCTGGTAAATACCGGCAGCGCCGCAGTGAGCGCCGGCCCGCATGCCGACAGCAGGCAGAACGGGCAGGGTGTTTTTACGGGTGCGCCCGGCAGAATCTTGCCGTCGCTGGACAGTGTGACGGATTGCAGGCCGCCGGCCGTGCACATGGCCAGCGTTTGCAGTCCGCCCTGCCGCATCTGGGCCGCTGCAATCAGCGGTGATAGCGCATTGAAAACGAGCGCCAGCAGCAACAAATAGCTGACAGATGGACGGAGGCGCTTGAGCATGGTGATGCACGTTAGCGGAACAGCCCATGGATATGCAAGCGGGATATGATGGCCTCAACTTAAAGAGGAAGTGATCATGAATTTCCGTCCACGCAAAGCTGCCACCGGGTTTTTTCTGTTGGCTTTTGTCATAGTGGCATTCCAGGCGGAGCAGGCTTTTGCGCAGTCGGCGTGGGCACAAGTGGGTGACCGGACATTACGCAGTGACATAGAGATTCTTGCGGCGCACGGTCTGATCACCAACCTCGTGACGACCTGGCCCATTCCTGCTGGTCAGTTAAAGTCATTGGCTGACGATCCGCGTCTTGAGAAAGAGCCTGAATTTGTAAGGCTCGCGGCAAGCCGGGTATTGGCACACTTGTCAGGGCCCAAAGGCGCAGGTGTAGTGACAGGCGTTGTAGATGCGCGAGCCACCAACTCACCGGACATCGTGCGTGATTTCGGAACTCTCGCCAGGAACCAGGCCGATATTCGGGCCGGACTGGACTGGAACACTGATGACGTCGGCGCCAACTTGCGTGTCGGCGTCCAATCGCGCTTCAGCGGTCAACAGAAAATTGTGTCCTGGGATGGCAGCGATGTTTCAGGTGTCTGGGATAACGTGAAATTTTACGGAGGATGGGTTGACCAGTGGTATGGCCCAGGCTGGGATTCCAGTCTCATACTTTCAAACAATGCGCGGCCCTTCCCGAAAATCGGCCTGATGCGTGACAACCCGCAGGCATTTGAAACGCCGTGGCTCAGCTGGCTGGGTCCTTGGCAGGCCAATTTCTTTATAGGCCTGCTTGATGGTCCAAGAATCGCAACTGATTCCCTGATGGGGAGCCTGCGTCTGACGTTCGCGCCGGTTCATGGTCTGGAGATTGCATTGACACGCATGACAGAGTTTTGCGGGAAAGGTCATCCGTGCAATTTCATCAATGCCGCGTTCCATTTCAACAATAGTGACAGCAGCACCAATGAAGCCAATGAAGAGGCCACCATAGAGTTCAAGGGCACGGCCAATTTCGGTAATGTGACGCTTTCGCCTTATGTTCAGTTCATGAATGAAGATACGGGACCGTTCGCTCATTCCATCACTAGCTACCTTGCCGGATCTTCAGTGGTCGGTCAGGTTGGAACTGATGGAGCGCAATGGCGGTTCACGGCAGAGTATGCGGATACCGTGCCAACCATGAATCTGCTTGATTTCGGTTCTGTCGCACATGGAGATGCGTATAACAACTACAGCTATACCGACGGTTTTCGTTACCGTGACCGAACTTTGGGGTTCTCGCTCGATAGCGATTCACACCTGATCTCGCTTATTGGCCAGATCACGGATGCACAGGGGTGGACCTATCGCGCGGTCTATCATCACGCCAGTGTCAGCACACCGCAGTTGGCGCAAATGCAGAGCGCAGGTGGCCAATACAATGTCGTCAGTTCGGTCCCAATCACGTTCGATCAGGTCGAACTGGGACTTACTATTCCCTATCGTTGGTTCACGATCGATTTCGGGGCGCGCGGGCAGGATGCGCTGCCGGTGCCTGTCTATGGCAGCCGTGGCGACAAATTGGCGGCCGAGATAGGCATCCAATACAAGTTCTGATTTTGAAACAGAACGGTCCTACTGATTCACCACAGTGGGGAATCAGTGGGCCAGATCGGGCTTCCATCGGCTACGAACCTCATTAGGCTACGAGCAAATGAAGGCGATCTCAGCCTGACTTATCAGTCCACTAAATCAAACCAAGATCAGCGCAGGTCAGTGGAACATCCGCACACCGGCCGGCGCCACAGCAGTTGCGGAGTTCACAGGCTCGACCGCGTCCGGAAAAACACTGCCACGAGTTGCATGACAGCACCAATTGCGCCGTAAATAACGAACACCCAGAAGATTTCGGGTGCGCCCATCACCACGATGACATAAACCATCAGACCGCCGATCCAGAATTTGAGAAAGCCGTCGATCAAGGCAAACACACCGGTCGGATAGAGCAGCCGCACGACGCCCCAATTGAGGATGAACACGCCGCAGACGAACACCACGAGCCACTGGATCGGCGCGAAATCGGGCAGATCGGCAGTGCCGCCAAACTGGTGATAGACCGTGAAAATCAGCTTGGCGAAACCATACGCCAGTGGCGGTAAGGCCAGCGCCAGGCCAAATACCAGATCCGGCCACGCCCAGAACCGGACGAGACCGGGGCGAACGTGCTGGTATTGCCTCAGGTTCACAGCAGCTTCGCAATGTCCTTGTCAATGCTTTCCGGTTTGTCGATCGAGCCGTAGCGCTTGACCACCTTGCCGCTTTTGTCGACCAGGAACTTGGTGAAATTCCACTTGATGCCCTCGCTGCCGAGGATGCCGCCGGCCTCGCTCTTGAGGTACTGATAGAGTGGGTGAGTGCCAGAGCCGTTGACCTCGATCTTGGCGAACATCGGAAAGCTGACCTCGTAGGTCAGTGAGCAGAATTCCTTGATCGCGTTCTCGTCGCCCGGTTCCTGGTGGCCGAACTGGTCGCAGGGAAAGCCGAGAATCACCAGGCCCTTGTCCTGGTACTTGCGCCATAGCGCTTCCAGTCCCTTGTATTGAGGGGTAAACCCACATTTGCTGGCGACGTTGACGATCAGCAGCACCTTGCCCTTGTAGGCGTCCAGCCGCTGGTCCTTGCCGTCGATTGCTTTTGCCGAGATATCGTAGATGCCCATGACCTATTCCCCTGTCGAAATCCTAGATTTCATGATCGCACGATGGACCATGAAGTAATAGAGCGTGCCCAGCACCACGGTGCCGCCGACGATCCAGAGTGTAATGCGGTGCAGATTGCCTTCCATCAACGCGGTGTCGCGGCCGGCTTGCACACCGACCCAGCACAGCACCGAGCACCACAGACCCGAGCCGAGTACGGTGAAGACAGAATAGCGCAGGAAATTCATCTCGACGATGCCCATCGGTATGCCGATCAGGTGACGGATGACCGGCAGCACGCGCGAGAAAAACACACCGCCCGCGCCGTACTGCGCTGCCCAGCGCTCGGCCGCATGAACCTTGTCTTCGGTGATCAGGAAATAGCGGCCGTAACGAAGCACCAGAGGCCGCCCGGCCAGTCGTGAGGCCCAGTACATGATCGCCGCGCCGATCCAGCAACCCACGGTGCCGGCGATGACGATGCCGACAAGACTGAGCCCGCTGTCGCCGCGCGCCGCGAGGATCGCCGCCGGCGGGATCACGAATTCGCTGGGTAGCGGCAGCAGCGAGCTTTCCATCGCCATCAGCAGCACAATCAGTGGATAGCCGCCGGTGGCGAGTTGTGCGAGGTACCAGTCAATCAGGGGTTTGAACATGCTTTCTTAGTTTTTGAGGCGCTGTAACCAGTAGTAGGGTTTCTGCCGCTGATGCATCACTGCATAAATCGCCAGGTGATTACGTTCGAAGGCGTAGATAAGGCTGTAAGGAAATTTGTTGATGGGTTTGACACGCAAGCGGCCACGCAGTTTTGGAGCTGCTTCGGGATGGGCGCCAAGCATAATCAGGGCCGACTCAATGGTATGCGCCAATGCTTTGCCCAAGCCTGGAGATTTTTGCTCGTAGAAATGTACTGCCTCTGTGAGTTCCGCATTCGCTTCCGGATGAAAATGAGGCGAATTCATCGCAGATTGGAATTTAACTTCTTAAAAACTTCTTCTGCTGGAATCATGATGGATGGGTCCTGGCGAGCTTCGGTTTGGCGTCTTTGCGCCACCTCCAGCCACAACCGCTCATTCTCGGCTTTGGAAAGTGTTTCCAGACTTTCCAGTAGATCGCGCGCGAGTTCGGCACGGGCGTTCAGATCCAAGCTCATGACTTGCTTGTATAACTGTTCATAACCCTGTTTCATGATCCACTCCCAATACCTGGTCCGGTGATGTTACCGCGCAAAGACTAGAAATTCTCTGCGTCCAGCGCCATCAAATCCGCCACCGGATTTCGCACATTCGCCAGCAGCGCCGGCACCTGCGACAGCATGCGCTGGGCGAAGAACCCGGCAGTGACGCGCTTGGACTGGCGCAGGCCGGCGTCGCTGTGCTTCGTCGCAGCTTGCGCCATGCGCAGCCAGTTATAGCCCAGATAGCTCAGGCAGAACGCGCGCTGGAAATCGACACAGCCGAACGCGGCATCGTCCGGCGTGGTCTTGTAGGACTGCTGCACCCACTTGGTGGTGGTTTCCAGATCGTCGATTGCGACCGCGAGCGGCTTGGCGATGAAATCGAAATCCTTGCCGGCGGCCTTGAGGTCTGCGCGCACTTTTGCGAAGAAACGCTGTGGCAGGCGGCCGCCGTTCATCATCAGCTTGCGGCGGACGAGATCCATCGCCTGGATGCCATTGGTGCCTTCGTAGAGGCAGAGAATTTTTGCATCGCGCGCGATCTGCTCGACGCCATGCTCCTTGACGTAGCCGTGGCCGCCGTAGACCTGGATCGCCAGCGAACCGAGATCGACGGCTGAATCGGTGCAGAAGGATTTGACCAGCGGCGTGTTGAGATCGACCCAGTCCTGCGCTTCCTCGCGCACAGCCGCATCGGGATGGTGATTGGTCTTGTCCACATACATCGCCGTTTCGTAGGCGAGCACGCGAGCGCCTTCGGTGGTGGCTTTCATCTGCAGCAGCATGCGGCGCACGTCCGGGTGCTCGATGATCTGTTCCTTGCCGTTGAAGGCCTTGCCCTGCTTGCGCTCCTGCGCATAGCGGATCGCGTTTTGCGTCGCCAACTCGCACTGGCCCAGACCCTGCAGGCCGACCAGGATGCGCGCGAGGTTCATCATCACGAACATGTTCTGGATGCCGGTGTTGGGCGCGCCGACCATCCAGCCCTGAGCGCCGTCGAACTGCATCACACAGGTGCTCGACGCATTGATGCCCATCTTGTGTTCGATTGCCGCGCACTGCAGCTTGTTGCGCGCGCCTAGCGTGCCATCCTTGTTGACCAGGAATTTGGGCACGACAAATGTCGAGAGTCCCTTCACGCCCGGCGGCGAGTCGGGCAGGCGCGCCAGCACGAAGTGGATGATGTTCTCCGCCATCTGGTGCTCGCCGGAGGTGATGAAAATCTTGCCGCCCTCAATGGAGTAGCTGCCGTCGCCATTGGGCGTGGCCTTGGTCTTGGCCGCGCCGACGTCCGAGCCGGCCTGCGGCTCGGTGATGCACATGGTGCCGGTCCACTCGCCGTTGCCAAGCTTGGGCAGGTAGGTGTTCTTGATCTCCTCGCTGGCAGTGGCGTGGATCGCCTCGAAGCAGCCCATGGTCAGGCCGGGGTAGAGCGCGAAGGCGACGTTGCCGGAGCACAGCAGTTCATCGACGACCTTGCTTAGCGTGAACGGCAGGCCCTGGCCGTTGTACTCGGTGGGATTGCACAGCGACACCCAGCCGGCCTGCCAGTAGAGCTTGTAGGCTTCGGCCATGCCGTCCGGCACGGTGACGACGTCGCCCTTGATCGTGCAGCCCTGCGCGTCGCCGCTGGCATTGAGCGGCGCAATCTTGTCCTCGATCAGCTTGGCCGCTTCCCCGATCAGGTCCATCAGGGTTTCCGGCGTCGCATCCTCGCAGCCCGGCAGCGCGCTGATTTGCGCCACGTTGAGGACATTATTGAGGACAAAATCGATCTCGCGCAGGGGGGCTTTGTAGGTCGCCATGATTCAAAAATAACGAGGTTCAAAAGGGGCGCAAAGGTTAGCACAGGGCCCGTCTCTTATCGGTCGGCCAAGGCTTGCGCCAGTTGATATCGGTGGCGGCCTCATAAGGGATGCCCGAAAAGCTTGTGGCGCACTATTAGTATCCTTACAATATTAGGATATGTAAGGAGAGCAAAATGTCCGAAGCAACTGTCACCAGCAAGGGTCAGATTACCATTCCCGCCGATGTCCGAAAGGCGTTGGGTCTAACAACCGGCGAGCGGGTTGTTTTTACGCGACTGGAAGATGGAACGACCCTTATGCGTAGCAAGACTCGTTCAATTCTGGACCTGAAGGGTCTGCTCAAGCCGGCGCGTGGTACCCGAAAAGTCGCCATCGAAGATATGCGCATCGCCTAGAGGCGCCCACTTTTGGTGGCTGTAGCTAATGCCCGGACTCGATACAAATGTATTGATACGCTGGCTGGTCGATGACGATCAGCGGCACAGCGCCCGCGTTCATAAATTGCTGCGCTCTGCCCGTGCTGGCCAAGACCTATTTTTCATTCCCACCACGGTGATGCTGGAAGTGGAATGGGTCTTGCGCTCACGCTACCAGTTCGACAAGCCAACTGTTCTCCAGGCATTCAATGCATTGCTGGAGACTCAAGAATTGGAATTCCAGGACGAAGCCGCTCTGGAGTGGGCGCTCCATTTATACCGGCGGAGTAACGCAGAATTCGCCGATTGTCTCCATGTCGGACAATGCCGCTCCTCAGAACGAGTGCCATTGATGACGTTCGATGCAAAAGCTGCACGGATGCCCGATGTCCGGCTGCTGGATGTCTGACAAGCAATCATCGTCGATCAACAGCATGAGATACGCACACATAAAGCAACATCATTATCGAACGGCCTGCACCCGCTCTGGTCCGGATCATATAAATCAGTGTTATAATATAC
>JBOICK010000053.1:0-5530 GCA_050739895.1 Stenotrophobium sp. | reverse complement strand
GTGTTCAAGCATTTCGGTTTTACCGTCGGCAATGTCGTCGCACGGGTTGCAGCGCTCATCGCGTAGTCATTCAGCACTTCAGAGGAAACGACAATGGCAGTGAAAGTGGGAATCAACGGCTTCGGCCGCATCGGTCGCAACGTGTTGCGCGCTGCGGTGCAGAACTTCGGCAAGGACATCGAGATCGTCGCCATCAACGATCTGCTGGAGCCGGACTACCTTGCCTACATGCTGCAGTACGATTCCGTGCATGGCCGTTTCAAGGGCGAGATCGCGGTCAAGGACGGCGCCCTGTTCATCAACGGCAAGAAGATCCGCCTGACGCAGGAGCGCGATCCGGCCAACCTGAAGTGGAACGAAGTCGGCGCCGACGTCGTCATCGAATCCACCGGCCTGTTCCTGGACAAGGTCACGGCACAGAAGCATCTCGATGCCGGTGCCAGGAAAGTGATCCTGTCGGCGCCGTCGAAGGACGACACCCCGATGTTCGTTTACGGCGTCAACGACAAGACCTACGCCGGCCAAGCCATCATCTCCAACGCCTCCTGCACCACCAACTGCCTGGCGCCGCTGGCCAAGGTGCTGCACGACAAGTGGGGCATCAAGCGCGGCCTGATGACCACGGTGCATGCCACCACCGCCACGCATAAGACCGTCGACGGTCCGAGCAGCAAGGACTGGCGCGGTGGTCGCGGCATTCTGGAAAACATCATTCCGTCCAGCACCGGCGCGGCCAAGGCGGTCGGCGTGGTGATTCCGTCGCTCAACAAGAAGCTCACCGGCATGTCGTTCCGCGTGCCGACCTCCGACGTGTCGGTGGTTGACCTCACCGCCGAACTCGAAAAGCCGGCGACCTACGAGGAGATCAAGGCCGAGATGAAGGCGCAGAGCGAAGGCGCGCTCAAGGGCATCCTTGGGTACACCGAGGACAAGGTGGTCGCCACCGATTTCCGTGGTGATGTGCGCACCTCGATCTTCGACGCCGACGCCGGCATCGCGCTCGACAGCACCTTCGTCAAGCTGATCAGCTGGTACGACAACGAGTGGGGCTACTCCAACAAGTGCCTGGAAATGGTGCGCGTTGTAGCCAAATAAGTGCTGAGTAAAAACAGTGCTGAGTGCTAAGTAACAGACCCACTTAGCACTTAGCACTTAGCACTAGCACTAAAACTTAGGGAGCGAACGCAGTGAGCGTACTTCGCATGACCGATCTGGACCTTGCCGGCAAGCGCCTGTTGATCCGCCAGGATCTCAACGTGCCGATCCACAACGGCAGGATCAGTTCGGATGCACGCCTGCGCGCATCGCTGCCGACGATCAGGCTGGCTCTGGAGCGCGGTGCTTCGGTGCTTCTGATCTCGCATCTTGGCCGCCCCAAGGCCGGGCAGTTTGATGTTGAGCATTCGCTGACGCTGGTTGCGGCCTGGTTTTCGGAAAACCTCGGTCGCTCGGTGCCGATTGTCACCAACTGGATCGACGGCGGGCTCAATCTGCATCCGGGGCAGGTGGTGCTGGGCGAGAACACGCGCTTCCTCAAGGGCGAGAAGGACGACAACGAGGAGCTGGCCAGGAAGATGGCGGCGCTCTGCGACATCTACGTGATGGATGCTTTCGGCACAGCGCATCGCGCTGAAGCCAGCACGCACGGTGTCGCCAAATTTGCCAAGGTCGCTTGTGCCGGCCCGCTGCTGGCTGCGGAACTGGAAGCGTTGGGCAAGGCATTGGCCACGCCCAAGCGTCCGCTGGCGGTGATTGTCGGCGGCAGCAAGGTCTCGACCAAGCTCGACCTGCTCAAGAGCCTCGCCGACAAGGCCGACCAGCTGATCATCGGCGGCGGCATCGCCAATACCTTCCTCGCCGCGGTGGGCCACAACGTCGGCCGCTCGCTCTACGAGCGCGACATGCTCGATACTGCCCGCGAGATCCTCGAAAAAATCCGTGCGCGCGGCGGCGACATCCCGTTGCCGGAAGATGTGGTGGTGGCCTCCGAATTTTCTGCCGAGGCACATGCGGAAGTGCGTCCGGTGAGCGAAGTGGAAGACGACGAGATGATTCTCGACATCGGCCCGAAGACACGCGCGAAACTCGCTGGCCTGCTGAAAAATTGCGGCACCATCGTCTGGAACGGGCCGGTCGGCGTGTTCGAGTACGATAGTTTTGCCGGTGGCACCAAGGCGTTGGCGCTGGCGATTGCCGAGAGCCACGCGTTTTCGCTGGCTGGTGGCGGCGACACACTCGCGGCGGTCGACAAGTTTGGTGTTGCCGACAAAATTTCCTATATCTCCACCGGCGGTGGGGCTTTTCTTGAATTTCTCGAGGGCAAGACCCTGCCAGCGGTGGCGATTCTCGAACAGCGGGCGAAAGGCTGATGCTGCACAGCGGCAGCTGTCTCTGCAGCGCGGTGCGCTACGAGCTGGATGCGCCGGTCACGGAGATTTCCGTCTGCCACTGCAGGATGTGCCGCAAGGCTTCGGGCTCGGCGTTCGTCGCGGTGGCACCGGTAGCGTCGGAGAAATTCCGCTTCGTCGCGGGTGGCGAACAGATCAAGGCCTACGAATCCAGCCCCGGCAAGAAACGCTGGTTTTGCAGAGTCTGTGCGTCGCCGGTCTACAGCGAGTCCATCCTTCGCCCCGGCATGGTGCGCATCCGCCTGGGGACGCTGGATACGCCTGTTGGCCACGGGCCCAGCTACCATATCTACGTTGCCGACAAGGCGGACTGGGATGAAATCCACGATGGCCTGCCGCAGTATCCGGCACACGTCACTACACCCACGGCTTGAAGTTTCGCCGCTGGTCTATACATTGATCCTGTCTGTCATTATCAAGTGGAGCTTGCCATGAAGAATTTTCTGCGTTTGTGGATGGTCGCCAGCCTGTTGATGCTGAGCGGTTGCGGCTATAACGCGATGCAGCAGCAGGATGAAGGCATCAAGGCATCCTGGGCTGAAGTGCTGAACCAGTACCAGCGCCGCGCCGATCTGGTGCCCAACCTGGTCAATACCGTCAAGGGCTATGCCAGCCATGAGCAGAACGTGTTCATCGGCGTGACCGAGGCGCGCGCCAAGGTCGGCAGCATCCAGATCACGCCGGACATGGTCAACGATGAGGCCAAGCTCAAGCAGTTCGCCGCCGCGCAGGGACAGCTCTCTGGCGCGCTGTCACGGCTGATGGCGGTCAGCGAGAACTATCCGCAACTCAAGGCCGACGGCCTGTTCCGCGACCTGCAGGCGCAGCTCGAAGGCACCGAAAACCGCATCACCGTCGCGCGCAACCGCTACATCCAGGCGGTGCAGCAGTACAACGTCACCATCCGCTCGTTCCCGACCAATCTCACCGCGATGATGTTTCACATGACGGTGAAGCCGACATTCACGGTCGAGGACGAGAAGGCGATTTCGGCGCCGCCGAAAGTGGACTTCGGCACGTCGAACTGATTGCGGCGCGATGGCGATGACACTGCGTGCGGCACTGCGGGGATTGGCTGCGGCATTGGCGCTTTCATGGCTGTTGCTGGCGGTGCCTGGGTGGGCTGACGACGTCGCCGTGCCGACACTCGGCGCACGCGTCACCGATCTCACCGGTACGCTGACCAATCCGCAGATTGCCGCACTGGAGCAGAAGCTGGCCGCGTTCGAGCAGCAGAAGGGCAGCCAGATCGCCGTGCTGATCGTGCCGACCACGCAGCCGGAAACCATCGACCAGTACAGCATCCGCGTGGTTGACGCGTGGAAGCTGGGCCGCAAGAAAGTTGATGACGGTGCGTTACTGCTGGTCTCCAAGAATGACCATCAACTGCGCATCGAAGTTGGTTACGGCCTCGAAGGTGTGCTGCCGGACGCCATCGCCAACCGCATCATCGACGAGATCATCGTGCCCGATTTCAGGAAAGGCGATTTCTACGGCGGCATCAATGACGGCATCCTGCACATGATGGGTGTGATCCAGGGAGAGCAGTTGCCACCGCCGCCCGCAGTCCATGCACGTCAGGCTGGTGGCGGCAATATTGGCGCCAACCTGCTGGTTCCGTTCTTCATCCTGTTTTCCATCGGTCATGTACTGCGCCGGTTGATGGGGACCGGGTCGGCCTCGGCGATTGTTGGCGCGGGCACCGGGCTGTTTGCATTTTTCATCCTCGGTTCGCTGGCTTTGGCCGCCGGAGCCGGGCTGCTCGCGATCATCGCGGCGCTGGCGCTGTATAGCGGCGCGGCCGGCGGCCTGCCGATGATCGGTGGTTTTGGCGGTGGCGGTTTCGGCGGCGGCGGATTTGGCGGCGGCGGGGGTTTCAGTGGCGGCGGTGGCGGCTTCGGTGGTGGCGGTGCTTCCGGGAGCTGGTGAAGACATGAATACGTTTACACGCCTGCTCAGGCACGCTTTCACCGGTCACCTCGCGGTGCGGCGCGCGTATCCCGAGGCCAAGCTCAGGGCCATCACTGATGCGGTGCGCGAATGCGAGAGCCGGCATTCCGGCGAGATCCGGTTTGCGGTCGAGGGTTCTCTGCATCTCGCCGCCGTGCTGCGCGGCGTCAGCCCGCGCGAGCGTGCGATACAGGTATTCTCGGATTTGCGCGTGTGGAATACCGAGAACAACGACGGCGTGCTGATCTACGTGCTGCTGGCGGACCGCGCGGTGGAGATCGTCGCCGACCGCGGCGTCGCGCGTGGCCGCGTGCCGCAGTCGGAGTGGGATGCGGTATGCCACGAGATGGAGCGCCACTTCGGCGCCGGCCTGTACGAGACCGCGTCGGTGGCCGGTGTGCAGGCAGTGGCGGATGTGCTGGCGCGGTATCCGGCAGGCCCGCCCGATGTCGGCAACGAATTGCCCGACGAGCCAGCAATTCTCTCGTAAACTGTCCACCCGCTATCGGCTTGAGGCAGTAATGGTATGTTATTTTATATAGAGTATTATTCTAAATAGTCTATATAAAATAACATTCATATTACTCTGAACAGGCACAGCGGGTGAGGCTGTTCACCTATTTTCGTGAGGATGCACCGTGAAATTCACCGGCACCGATAGCTACGTGGCAACCGACGATCTGACGATGGCGGTGAACGCCGCCGTGACTTTGCAGCGGCCGCTGCTGGTCAAGGGTGAACCGGGTACCGGCAAGACCCGGCTGGCGCAGGAGGTGGCGGCGTCGCTCGACATGCCGTATTTCGAGTGGCACGTGAAATCCACCACCAAGGCGCAGCAGGGACTCTACGAGTACGACGCGGTGTCGCGTCTGCGCGACTCGCAGTTGGGCGAGAGCAAGGTCAAGGACATCGCCAACTACATCGTCAAGGGCAAGCTGTGGGAGTGCTTCGAGGCCGACAGGCGTCCGCTGCTGCTGATCGACGAAATCGACAAGGCCGACATCGAATTCCCCAACGATCTGCTGCGCGAACTCGACCAGATGGCGTTCTACGTCTACGAGACGCATGAGCTGATCCGCGCGAAGCAACGGCCGCTCGTGATCATCACCTCGAACAACGAGAAGGAAGTGCCCGACGCGTTCCTGCGCCGCTGCTTCTTCCACTACATCAAG